>NZ_JACJEV010000003.1:0-293052 GCF_014164235.1 Pseudoalteromonas sp. SG44-17
AGCTGATAGCTGATAGCTGATAGCTGATAGCTGATAGCAAAATTATAACGGTTTATCCTATTTACAATCAAGCAGTTAAATGGATTTTATAACGATACTAGTTAATACTTGCGCGTTGTAGGTGAATATCGGCGTTGTTGAGTACGTAATAAGGCAGTATTTTGTTGCTGCTGGCAACTACGCGTTTGCTGGTGATATCAATAATACGGGCGTTTACTTCAACACCGTTGCTGCGGTAGATCAAGGTGCCTGATAACACATGGCTGGCGATGCGTTGATCCGCTAACTGCTCTATATCGCGTGAAAATACAAAGTCACCGCGTGGGTTCATAGTTATTTGGTCGGTGGTTTTAAAATCAACAATACCATAACCAAATTTTTGCAGTTGATGAATAAAACTCTCTGATAACTGGTTGCCTAATTGGCTGCTGTTATTAAGGCTGGCATCTAAATCTACAAATGAAGTAACGGCAATCGAGGTATCAAGCTCTGTTTGCATTGTGTCGACTAAGTCTAACGCCATTTGCTCTACATAATTAACCAGTGTTTTATGGTGTTTGTTAGGACTAAACTGCGCTGAGTTATCAAGTGGCTCGGCACTATTCATTTGTACTTGTTTTAGCATTTGAGTAAGGTCATATCGGCTAGTCGTACTTTGTACAGGCTCAGCCGTATTATTGGTCATACTGCATGCGCTGAGAATGCTGATCACACCCCCTACGGTTAATAATTTAGCGCTGTGGATTAGCTTACTCATCATTGGCCTCACTTACTCGCTTGTTTTAGCATTACGCCATCAGTGCGGTAGCTGCTGTCGAGTGCATCAACAACGGATTGCGGAATAAACCCTTGTGCAGAGCCAACCACAGCCTTACTAGCTAAACCAATAATACGAGCATTGACTAGTACACCACCTTGGTGATTTACCATAGTGCCCGCCAGTACGTAGTTGAAGTTTTGATCTTTACTTAGCTCTAAATAATCGCGACTAAATACAAAGTCGCCAGAGGGAGTAACACGCATGTAGTCGGTGGTTTTAAAGTCGATCACCGGTACACCAAAACTGTGTAGCTCGTGCATAAAACTTTCGGCGATTTGATTACCTAACAATGTGCCGTCGTTGTAATCATCATCTAAAAAAATAAAGCTTGATACGGCCAGCGGCGTTTTGGTATTTACGTATTGTAAATTTTCAGCCATATCTTGCATTATGCCACGTACATAATGATTAATATTTTTACGTGTTGGGACTGTGACTTGGCTGCTATCGTTCATCACTGGAATATTGTTTTGATAAAATGTATTATTTTGCCCAGGAGCAGCAACCATTCTTTGATCACCCTCTAACTGCGCAGAGTTATCAGTTTGTGCTGTTTTGCCCGGTTCCATCATTTGCGCGCAACCAAAACCCAGTGGCAAACATAAAGTTAATATTAAGCGTTTCATGAGAGCTCCTAATTAGTATTCGCTGCGGTAAATATAACCGTCGCGCTGTTGTATTTTTTCATCGCCCCACATCACATTTATGGGGATCTCTGTACTGGCGGCAGATACAACGCGGCTATCTTGCGTATTTACCATACGGGCGTTAACTATATAGGCATGTTGTTGCCGTGTTAAGGTACCCGTGATAACAAAGTCAATATTCTGACGTTGGCGTAATTTGCTAATGTCGCGACTTAATATACCATCTGCGTTGCTGGCTAAATTAAGGTGTTTTTCAAGGCGATATTCAATAGTGTTATAGCCAAGTTGGGTAAACTGAGTAAGTAAGCTTTCTTGAATTTGCTGACTCAGCCCAGCGCCCTGCCCTTGTGCCAGCTCACTATCTAGCGCGTTGGCTAAGTAAAAGCTAGTAACGGCAATCCGTGCAGAGCTTTTAAACGGCCCTTGCACATGGCTCAATTGACTACTCAAGTCGCTCACATACTGATGCACAGTATAAGGTGCCATTGTTGCTTTTGGGGCATTGGTACTTGGTGCTGGCGGTTTTTCTTGCGTTAAACTACACGCAGTTAGACTCAGCAATAATAAACATAACAAAAGGCGCATAATTGCCATCCTCACTAAACATGGCAATAACAAAGCAAGTATTATGCCTATTTATAATTTTATTGGGTTATCGGTGTAGTGAGTCACCATGCAGTTGAGCTGTTGTAGCTTTAATTTATCACAATCAGCTTGGGCGTTTTTTTGATATTGGTATGCCCCGATTTTTAAGCGGTAATAAGTCATGCCTTTTACCTGAGCAGTTTCGACATTGGTGGTAAATTTATCTGACAATAAACTCGGTACTTTTTGTTGAATTGTTTGCCAGCTTGGAGCTAATTGCGATTGTTGAGTGACCGCAATAATTTGCAGCGCAAAAAGCGCGTTGTTAGTTATGTTTGACTGTGTTGCTATAGATTGCGCAGGCCTATCTAACGGTACTTGCTGTGATGCCAAGGCAGCAGATGAATGGCTCTTATTACCTGTGTTCTCGTCATCATTTGCTATCGCGGTTAACTGTGCTATCAATAAATTCAAATCACTTTCAATCAGTAATAACCGTTCAAGATCGGGTTTAATTGCTTGCCACTGTGCAGAGCTAGTTTGTAGCTGTTGTAGCTCTTGTTGCGTGATCTGCACATAGGTTTCATGATTAGTTTCAGCTGTGCTGCTGGTACTTTTTTGCGCGCTATCCGTCGTGCTGGTACAGCCAGATAATATAATTAAACTCATTATTAATACGGCTGATTGAATTACACTAAACGATTGTTTGATATTCATTGCTATTCCTTTAATGAAGTATTGTTCGTTGTTCAATATCACACTTCAATCTTTGTTTTATTAATGACTGACAAAGATCCGTAAATTCAGGCTGTACTTGCTTAGCGTATGCTAAAGCGAGTATGTACTTACTTTGCTGTTGGTCATGAATATAAAACACGTCTTGCTGTTGTAATTTTAAGCGCGGGCTTATCAAACGTAAGTATGCCTTTAACATCATTAACGATGAAAAATTCCCCGCATTAACAATAGTCCCCGACACTTCTTCGAGTGATTTTAAAGTAAAATCAACCCCAACCAACACATCCCCTTTTGCTGATAAATCAACTGTTACTTGCTGGGTGTTTTTTAATGCTTTACGTTCTTTAAAGCTATCGTCAACCACAGCCCGATACTGCCCTGGCCGTAGGTCGGTAAACAAATAATAGCCATCATAAGCCGCTTGGGTGTTGGCAACTTCTTTATCGTTTTGATCTAATAGGGTTATTTTTGCATAAGGCTGCACATAAGTGTGATCCCCTTGCTGCTGATACACCACCCCTTCAATTTCGCTGGCGTTATTTAGCGGGTAATCCATGTATTCAATAAATCCTGCTCTTGGCGTGATTGAAAAGCCCTCATTGGCAGGCACAAAAAACGGATCGGGGAAGCTGTCTCTATCAAGCACAATATCTGTGGTGCGATTAGCTGGCATTGAGGTTAACAATGCAATGCCATTTTCATCGGTTATTGCTTGGCGATAATTTTGCAGCCCTTTTACTTTTATACCAGCAACACCATGCTCGTCAGGATCCATAATGCCGTTGTTATTTTGATCTAAAAATACTTTAACCAGTAGACTACCGGTACTGGTTAGACTGCGGTTTGACATAAAGGCGCGGTTATTTTCAGCGTCATAACCAAAACTAAAACGGCTATATAAACTAAAAAGCCAATTATCATTACTGTCGTAGTTAATGGTGCTGCTTAAATTAAAATCATCATTTTGCCAATTAAGGCCCAAATTCGCTGATTGGATATTCTCATTTAGGGTATTTTTAAGTGTGAGCTCGGCTTGTAACTTTGCAGTAATACTGCGATTAAATTCAGCTTGGTAACTTAAAATATCACTGTCTGGCGATAATAAATAATCAAAACCAAAACGGCTATATAAACGCCCTATTCGTCCTTGCACACGGGTTGCCCCATATACTTTGCTTTGCTCATTTACATTTTGCCATTGCAATAGGTTGTTCACAGAGAAGCCTGAATAACTATAATTAAAACGATTATAGGCTTGTTGTAGGTCGCGACCTGAGCTTGAATGCTGTAATAAATAGTTGTTTTGATAATTAAGGCGACCATAACGATTTTGCATCAACTCACCCGACATATCGAATTGATAACTTTGCAAGTCTTGCTGTTGATCCGAGCGATCTGTAACGGTAAACAGCAGTGATTGATCGGCCAGTTGAGTTCTTGCTGTGAGTTCTAATTCATTTTGTTGTTGGTTATTTTGCTCGTAGTCTAAATTAACCAACAGTCTTTCAAACAGGTTGATATTGGTACCAAAAGCAAATTGATAAAACTCATCGTCCTCACGCTTTTGCGCCATAGCCCCGGTGTAAATCGCGATATTATCAGTCAAACCACGTTCGTATCGCCCTGCCGCTAACCAGCCACTTTGTTGTGAATTACTTTCACTTCCTAGTAATTGTTTACCTTGTTCTGATACTGATATTTCGTATGCAGCTTCTCCTTGCGCCAATTGATTACCGTCAATAAAGTAATATTCTGTTTTGCGTTCAACTTGCCCTTGCGGACCATAAAAGATCAACTCAAAGTTATTTTCACCATACAGTAAATCAATACTATCAAATATATAACGGCCATCTGCAAGGCTTAACTGTTGTTCAATTAAAATGCCATTACGATAAAGCTCAACATCCCAACCGGGCTGGATAGCACCTGTGAGGTTAATCCGATTGCTATCTATTTTTCGATCTAACTGATAATTTGAAAACTTAAAACCACGGCCATATTGACCGTTATAACGGCTTCCTACTTGCGTTGCAGTGATATCACCAAACTCCAACTCGCTGGCTGCAAAAACACCGAGTAAGCTATTATTAACATCTTGTTTAGAGAATGTCAGCCGAGAGTCAGTCAATAAATCTTGTTCACGTCCTGCTAAGAAATATTCTGCTGAGAGGTACGCAAAATCTTGAGCGCCTAATAATGAATAACTTGTACGGCTGCTGTCATTATCACGACGATAGTTTAGCTGTAAATCTGCCACTGGCATTGAAACCGCCTGATAGGGACTAGCCTTCCAAGGTTGTGTAGGTTGGTTATCCCCTTTACGCTGGTTGTTAAACAAACGCTTTTGCCTTTGTTGTTGCGCAGCAACAGGAAACAATTGCTCCGTTGTAAGCTCTAGCGTCAAATTCGCATAATCAGGAATAATAGCAACTGAGAAGGCGCGCTGTAAAACGGCTGCATCAATATAAATATCATCATCAATTAGTAGTTGCTGCGAAGATAGCGTAACAAACTGATTATTAAAAATTAATTGTTTAGGTTCAGTAGCATTTAGTGTAAATAAGTTTGCTTCATTGATAAACCAACCTGAAGCGGTGCCATTTGCAATATCAACATTAATAGCCAGTTGTAATATTTCGACTAAACCCGATAACCCCAATAACACACCTTGTTCGCTTTTTATCGCAAATGCTTCACCAAGATATTCACCGTTTAAGTGCAGCGAAAAGAGTAAAAATTCACCGGCGGCAATGCGCTGTGCTGCAGGTTGCCTGTGTTCGTCTATAACGGGCTGCTGTGCACTCACTTTCGGGTGCGGTTGATTTAATTTAGTTTGAATAGCTTTAAGTGTGCGCAACACATCAGCAGTTTGCACAGCACTAGCAAAACTCATTGAGCTTAAAAATAAAAGCCCAAGAGTAAATATACGGATCACTTTATTCGCTTAATAACGCTTAAGATTATTTCCCAATAGCGAGTGTGTATGAAGCAAAATCAACCCCTTTATATTCTTCAGCACCTTGATAATCGAGGAAAATACTGCCCTGTGTTGGCAGCTGTTTATCTTTAAATAGGCTCAGTGTTGCAATGGTAGTATCAACTTCTGGATACAGGCTTAAATTGCTAATTTCAGCTACTTTCTCATTCTCGCCTGATGCTGTTTTTATATAAGCGCTGAGTTTTCCATAACTACTAAAGTTGTTATGTCGTTGCAGTTGAACTTGAATTTGTGGCTTGCTTTGATTGCTATTTTTTATAATATTTGCCTGAGTTATCGTAACCTCAGGTTGCTCTGGCTGTTCACGATAAATAACTGGAATACTAAAGCTCATAATCATATTGATCTGTATTCCTGATTTTTGCTCTTTATTTTCGTTAGGTAGAGCCTGAAATAATAAGTGCGAGCGGTATTCGCCTTGCTGCAAATCTTTTGGCTTTCGAATTGCAATTTTAACGGTTTGTTTTTCACCTGCTGCTAAGGTCACTTGCTTAGGGGATAAACGTGTCATTGGCGATAAACTGTTTTCGGTCACTTGCGCTAAATTATTATAACCCCCACCTGGTAAAGCTTGTTTTTCACTCCAGACTACTCGGTACGTACGTTGTTCATCAGAATTATTGATCACCGTGACTTTAGCACTACGCTGGCGTTCATCAAAAGTAACACGGGTAGGTGAAATCAATAAGTTTGCCAAGGCCATTTGGCTAAAAAATGCTGTTAGTAGCACACACATCACTGTTAATTTATTGAACATCTCAGTCCTTAGTAGTCAATCGAAATTTCTAGGTTAGTAGTTGAGGAGTAGTCGCCATCGGAATAGCTTTTACTACTAGGTTTTGTTATTAATGTGCCGCCTATAAACACTTTCGCCTCACCTAAATCATCAGTGACGGTAGATTTTGGAAAGCCATTAAGACGTACTTCAAAATCGGCGCTGCTGCTACCCTGTGCGTTGTGCTGTAAGGTTACAGAATTAACTAATTGCATAGTTAATTCTGTATGTGCAGGGAAATCGGTTAGTAATAGCTCAGCAGGTCGTCCTTTCTCTAGTACATAAATTTTACCCATAGTATTTATGTCACCGTTCGCTTTGATTATCACGGAACTAACATTACTGTTACTTGGTATGACTAACGTGCCAAAATCAAGCGACTGTTGCTCTATGGTATTTGCGAAATGGTTAGGGCTGTAAATTAAAATACTTACAGCCACTGCATAAGGTAAAAGTCGCACTAGAAGCGATTTAATAAGCGACTTCGATTTGGAAATCACCAGAATAGACTCCATCAGCATAATCTTTAGAAAACGCTGCTGAATCGGGTGTACTAAGTGTCGCTCCTATATTGAACGATACTGTTCCATCTGTAGAATCAACCATTAAATTAGGTGTTCCATCTGTATAAGTTTCGTTTTCATTAGGGCCTGAAGTAATTACATAAGTCCAGTTCCCAATAGTAAAGTTTGGCCGCCCATCATCTTTAGTTCCTTCATATTCTAAAGTAGTTTGTGTAGGGCTAATTATTTTTAATTGTGCATTCTTAACCGCTTCAGATACAGTAAAAGAAGCGGGAACTCCATCATCAATGATCGAAATTGAAGCATCTGTACCTGTAGAGCTACTAGTAGAGACAGGACTTGCAGCTGGTAATGGATTAACAACTATACTCGCAACATGAGTGCCAGATAAATCTGCAACTGCACGGATAGTACCAAAGCTTAAATCATCATCCTTGTCTAATTTAACTGCATTCTGCACAGTTACTTCGGCACGGAATGTAGAAGTAGTAGACACCGCACTAAAAGATATAGCTAGAATACTCACAGCAAGTATTGGAAGAGATCGTTTCATATTAAATCCTTATAAAAATGGGGCATTACCATAAAGAGCCCCTATCATAAGATTTATCGGCAATTAGAACAATTACTTTAAGATTAATTACATAAAAATCAGATAAATAACTGGCTTAGTTAAAGTGGCTCACCAACAAACGGAGCACTCAGGCATTTTTGGCCTAAACTTTGCGCTAAAGAACAAAATAGATTGGCCTCAGTATAATTTTGAAATGGCCCAACTCGTAACCCATACATGGTAACACCTTTATTTTGACGCTCAGTCATTACAAAATCTAATTGGCTAAATGCCTGTGGATATTGCTGCTGTAACTTTGTTATTTGCGTTCTCACTCTTTGCGGTTTTAAATACAGCCCAAGTTGCGCGCCTGGCAGTGAATTGTTATACCGTGGCTGGGGGCGGTTTTCGATAGTTTTTGAGGAGTTAGCAGTATCAGGGGTCTGTATTTTTTCAGCATAATGAGCCACCGTAACATTATCTTCGCGAAGCACCGCTGGGTTTTCTGCAATATCAGTTTGAGAGGAAAGTGCCATTATTAATAGTTGCAAGTCTTCCTCCATCGCAGCTAAACGAGTAATACTCTCTTGTTGCGAGTGCCATTGCTGAACATACTCTTTGACTTGTTGATCAGAAATTAATGCAGGCTGCTGTTCCACCGGGTTAGCATTAATACTACTGCACCCACTAAGCCAGACAGTTGCTGTAACCAACACTGTGGTATACCAAGCTTGCTTTTTAAAACACATCATCTGTTAGCATCAAAAATAAATAATGCCATATTATAAGCAAAGTCAGTGCCAGTTTCAGGATTTTTAAGCAATAAAAAAGTGCCACTAAGGCACTTTTATAAGTTAGGCTCAATAAATGAGCTTAAACTAAGGTTTTAATAAAATCACTTAGTTCATCTTTAAATTCATCACGACGCAGTGCAAATTCAATAGTAGCTTTTAAATAGCCCAACTTACTACCACAATCATGACTACGCCCTTTTATCGCATAAGCAGCAACAGATTCTTTTTCCATCAACATAGCAATTGCGTCTGTTAACTGAATTTCGTCGCCGGCGCCTGCGGGAGTTTTTGCAAGTAATGGCCAAATATTTTTACTTAGCACATAACGACCTACCACAGCCAAATTTGATGGTGCGCTATGCACAGGAGGTTTTTCAACCATATTAAGGATCGCTGCGCTTTGCCCTTGTTCAAGCTTTACGTCGCCTAAATCGACCACACCAAACTTATCAACATCCTGCATAGGCACAGGCTCAACCATTATTTGGCTTTCGCCGTTTGCATTAAAGCGAGTAATCATTTCAGCTAAATTATCTTTTTGAAGATCGCTTTCAACGTCATCAATAATTACGTCTGGTAAAATAACCACAAACGGTTCGTTACCAATAATCGGCGCAGCGCAGTTTATTGCGTGCCCTAACCCTTTTGCTTCACCTTGGCGAACGTGAATAATTGTCACATCTTTTGGACAAATAGCTTGTACTTCAGCAAGTAACTGACGCTTAACCCGCTTCTCTAGCGTTGCTTCTAACTCAAAGCTGGTATCAAAATGGTTTTCAATAGAGTTTTTACTAGAGTGAGTCACTAATACAATTTCTTTAATACCCGCAGCAACCGCTTCATTAACTACATATTGAATCAAGGGTTTATCTACAATCGGTAACATCTCTTTTGGAATAGCTTTAGTAGCTGGCAACATACGGGTGCCAAGTCCTGCAACTGGGATCACTGCTTTCATTATTCTCTCCTTAAAACTATGATGCTTATTAATTGTTACACTGAAAACGGGTATTTAATTGCATCGTGGCATTGATAGCCATTTACCTCAAAGTCATCACGGGTGACCCACGTTTCGATATCTTCGAGTGATTTAATATTTGGATTAATCGTCAACGTAGGTGATGCAAATGGCTCACGCTGTAACTGCACATCGCGCATTAATTCCAGTTGGTTCTCATAAATATGGGCATTAACGATTTTATGGTAGGCCTTACCTGCTTTGTGGCCAGTGATCTGCGCGACCAGTGCAAGCAATACAAAACATTGGATTTGATTGAAGTTCAAACCAAGTGGCACATCACAACTACGCTGATACGAGGTTAAATAAAGCGTATCGCCAAGAAGCGAAAAAGTATGCGTGTGCATACATGGGCGCAAACACCCTAACTCAAATTCACCCGGATTATAAAAAGTGATGATCTCGCCTCTGTCATCCACACCATTTTTTAAATTATCAATGACTTTTTTCAACTGATCTAACGCAGTGCCATCAGGGCGTTGCCAATCACGAGCTTGTACGCCATATACTCGGCCCATGTCATCCTCACCTTGGCGGTTCGGATTATTTAACCATGCTTGGTTTTCATTGGCATTAGCATCCCAAGTCATGCAACCTATGTCACGAAATTGCGCAGCGCTACTATAACCACGTAAATAACCTAACAATTCAGCTATCGCCGCCTTGTAGTAACTTTTACGGGTAGTGATCATTGGGAACTTATTATTTGCCACATCATACTCAAGCTCGGCATTGATAACCGTTAAGCAACGAGTTCCTGTACGTTTATTTTCAACCCACACGCCTTCATCAACGATGCGCTGACATAATTCTAAATATTGTTTCATTGTTAACTTCTTTTATTAAGCTTTGCTGGCAACAGCTGGCTGTGGCTTTTTATACGCCCATATTATCAAACCTAGGCCTGCGATGACCATCGGCAATGACAATATTTGCCCCATTGAAATAAAGCCGCCAAATAAACCTAAATGCGCATCGGGTTCACGTACGTACTCAACGCAAAATCTAAATACCCCGTAGCCTAGTAAAAATAATCCGCCTACGCTGCCCGCTGGACGTGGCTTTTTTGTAAACACATACAGAATAATAAACAGCACTAGGCCTTCTAAAAATGCCTCATACAACTGTGATGGGTGACGCGCCAGTGGACCACCAGTTGGGAATACCATAGCCCATGGTACATCGGTAGTTCTGCCCCATAATTCGCCGTTAATAAAGTTACCAATACGCCCTGCTAAAAGGCCAACCGGCACTAGCGGAGCAACAAAATCCCCCACTGCAAGTAACTGTTTTTTACGTGTCCAGGCAAACACACAAATAGCGGTTATCACCCCTAAAGTGCCACCGTGGAAAGACATACCACCTTGATCGATTCTAAATAAATACAGTGGATTTTCTAAAAAATAACTAAATTGATAAAACAGTACATAGCCAATCCGACCACCCAGAATGACTCCCAACATACCGTAGAACAGTAAATCACTGACCTCTTCTTTTGTCCACCCCGAGTTAGGTTTAGCCGCTTGCCTATTTGCCCACCACATCGCAAAAGCAAAACCAATTAAATACATTAAACCGTACCAACGTACGCTGAGAGGACCGACAGAGAAAATAATCGGATTGATGTCTGGAAATTCAAGAGCCATAAAAATTAAACCTTAACTAAAAACCATTTGAAGCGCGATAATAACCAGTAACACCGCGAACACTTTTTTTATCGTTGAAACAGGTAAATAATGCGTTGCTTTGGCTCCAATTGGTGCCATAAACCACGAAGTTATCACTATACCTAATAATGCTGGTAAATACACAAAACCTGCAAAGCCATGTTGTAAATCGGTTACTTGCCAACCAGCGCTGATATACCCCACAGAGCCAAATAACGCAATCACAATGCCACATGCTGCCGCGCAGCCTATGGCTTTTTTAATATCAACTGAAAAATAATGTAGTAGCGGCACAATCAATGCGCCGCCACCAATACCAATCAAACCTGATAATCCGCCCATCACTGCACTAATAGCGCCAATAATTGGGCCTCTTGGCATAGGTTTGACCGCGACAGGTTTATTACGAGCAGACAACACCATACGAGCAGCAATAAACACCACACTAACAGCAAAAACGATGCGTAATAACTGTTCTGGAATTAAACTCGCGGCAAAACCACTGATCAGAGCACCAAGTCCAACGCCAGACATAACCCAAGGCGCAATTTCCCATGGCACATTTTGATTCTTATGGTGCGCTAATGCAGATGACGTTGAAGTGAATAAAATAGAGGCAAGCGAGGTAGCAATAGCAATAACCAGTACATGATCAACCGCAACAACATTAAAATGCACTAATAATGAACTCAGTACTGGCACAATAATTAATCCGCCGCCAATGCCTAATAACCCAGCTAAAAAACCAACCACACAACCTAATAGCGCGCAGCTGATAATCAGGATAACTAAATCATGCATCGTACACTCTTATAAAATTGAATTTATTATATGCATATACTAATCGATTATATCGAATCTTTACAGCACTCGTTTAGGCTACTAAGAAGCCTGATTTGGGGTATAAAATAATTCACCAAGTTGATGCTCAATCATAAAATTACGCGTTAACCTAAGTACTTGTTTTGCAGTAGATTGTGCTAAACACTCCGCCAGTAATGCTTCCATATCGCTGGCTTTTAAACGTCTTAATACCCATTTAACTTTACTTAATGATGAGTAGTTCATACTCAAGCGTCGATAACCCATCGCAATCAGCAGTATTGCACCTTCAGGATCGCCACCTAATTCACCACATAAACTAAAGGACATTTCATATTGCTGACACTCTTTTGCAACTTTTTGCAGTACTCTTAATACCGCAGGATGATAGGGATTAAATAAATCAGCAACACGCGCATTAGAACGATCGACGGCAAGTAAGTATTGCGTCAAATCGTTACTACCCACAGAACAAAAATCTACTTTTTTAGACCATTCAGGGAGCATAAATACACTTGAAGGGACTTCTAACATTACGCCAATCTCTGGGCGTTCAATGGCTTGCTCTGGGTATTTTTCTTCCAGTTCAAAATAGGCTTGCTCTAACAACGCTAAAGATTCATCAACCTCTTCGGTACCGCTTATCATTGGCAGCATAATTTTTAAATTACCTAAACCAATATTTGCTCTAACCATGGCTTTGAGCTGATCTAAAAAGATCTCTGGGTGGTCCAATGTGACACGAATACCCCGCCAGCCTAAAAATGGGTTTTCTTCAGTAATATCAAAGTAATCAAGTGCTTTATCACCACCAATATCAAGCGTACGCATCACTACAGGTTCTGGATGATAACTGGCTAATACTTCGCGATACCAATTCTCTTGTTCTATTTGTGATGGAAACTGGCCTTTTTGCATAAACCAGGCTTCAGTTCGGTATAAGCCAACGCCATCACAGACTTTGGTGTTAGCTTTTTCAGTATTGAGTTCCAAACCAGCATTGAGCAACAAGCTAATATGCTCGCCATCTAATGTCACTGCATCGCATTCTTGCTCAGCCACAAACTTGTCGTTTAATAGACTTTCTTGGTGCTGTAATTGTAAATACTCATCTTGTAGCATTTGCGAAGGCGAAATATATAATCGCCCTGCGTATGCATCTAAAATCATTGGTTTACCATCAAACTGCAATAACGGTAAATCTTCAATACCCCAAATTGCAGGGATCCCCATGGCACGGGTTAAAATTGACGCATGACTATTTGCCGCACCGTTAACACTCACCACGCCAACTAAATGGCCTTTAGGCACTTCTGCAAGCATGGCTGGGGTTAAAGTATTAGCGATCAGTACTGTATCTTTAGGATAACTTTTTACTGCGTGTTCAGTATTTACGAGGTGATGCAGTACGCGCAGGCCGATATCTTTAACATCAACCGCACGCTCTTTGATATAAGGATCCTGCATGGCATTGAATTGGGAGATCAATCGTTCGATCACTATTTTCAATGCACTTTTTGCACACCAGCCCTCTTGCAGCTGTGCTTCAACATTCTGCCCTAAACTTTTTGCATCCAGTAGTTGCTGATACACCTCAAATACTGCCAACGCTTCTTTAGGGATGGAATCGCTAAGAGTCATCGACAAGGTGTTAAATTCTTTGCGGGTTGCAGCAACAGCTTGAGTAAATAAGCGGCGTTGCTCAATACAGTTATCGTCTTTTTTTAATTCTATCGATTTAAAGTCAAGTTTCGGCAGAATAACAAACGCCTGCCCTATCGCAATTCCTGGCGCGCTAGAAACCCCTTTTAGCACCGAGGTCTGATGAGAAAACTCATCTTGGCGAAGAACTTCTTTGATTTCTGCATGGGCTAATTGCGACGCTAGTTGCGCAGATAACGTAATTAAAAAAGACTCTTCATCTTGACTAAATACACGGGCAATTTTCTGTTGTACAACAATAACGCCCAGTACTTTTTTTTGATGAACTACAGGCACAGACAAAAATGCGTTGAAGCCTTCTTCGTCCACTTCAGGAGAGAGTTTAAAACGGGGGTGAGACTTGGCAAAGGCAATATTAATAGGTTCTTCTCGTTGTGCTACTAAGCCAACTAAACCTTCGGTAAAACCGATTCTAAACTTACCCACGGCTGCGGGATTAAGCCCTCTGGTTGCCATTAATACAAAATTATCTTGACTGTAATCAGCAAAATAAATGGAGCAGCACTCAGTTTTCATGGCATCTTTCACCATTTCAACAAAACATGCTAGCGCACTATCCAAACTCGCTTGTTGCGAAACGGACTCGGCAATAGCTCTGAGTGTAGCCAGCATAATACTGCTCCTTTATATTATTTACCTTTATGGCGCCAAGTATCTTTGGACTGTTCACGTTTATTAAAAGGCATCGCAAAGGGTGCGAATTCTTTCATAACACGGCGATAAACATCGCGTTTAAACGATACAACTTGCCTTACCGGATACCAATAACTTACCCACCGCCAATCATCAAATTCCGGATGATGTGTTTTTAGTAAGTTGACGTCTTCGTCTTTACAACGCAGTTTCAATAAAAACCATTTTTGCTTTTGCCCAATACACACCGGACTGGAGTCTCGGCGGATCAAACGCTTGGGCAATTTATAACGTAACCAATGTTTTGAACTTGCGACAATTTCTACATCTTCAGGACGCAAGCCGACTTCTTCGTGTAATTCACGAAACATGGTCTGCTCTGCTGTTTCGCCACTATCAACACCACCTTGAGGAAACTGCCAAGAATGCTGACCATAACGTCTGGCCCAAAAGACCTGTCCCTGATTATTGCAAATTACAATTCCGACATTGGCACGAAAACCTTCGGCATCAATCACCTTAGTGCCTCATTTGTAAGTCGATTTTTAATGATTGTTCCACATTACCTGCAATACGGCAAACTATATTCAGAGTTTTACGCATCTTACTCACAGCTTGTGCATAACTTTAGTTTATACAGCTCATTTTGCAAACAAATCCACAATAACAGATCCAATAACTTGCCTTTTCCACAGTTTCTGTGGATAACATTGTTCATAGTTATGTATTTATCCCAACAAGTTTTCAACACAGCTTAAAGGCTTTGCAAATTTAACAGTTAAAAACCATTAAATTCAATACATTAAGCTTAAAGTCAGCAAGTTTCACCTTGCCTAAAAACACAGCAAACTATCACTGAACAAAAAACACCCAAACGCAAAGATATCCACGGTTAAACTCTTTTGCTATCATGAGTAGTGAATTTATACAACCAAATAACTCGCTATGAAACCGATAAAACCACATTCAATCAATGAATTAATGCAACGTGTTAGCAACATTTCAGGGCTGACATTAGGCCAATTAGCAAGTCATTATCAGTTTAAAACACCTGAGCATTTATTAAAGGAAAAAGGCTGGACGGGACAATTGATTGAATATGCATTAGGTGCAACGGCAGGTTCCAAACCAACCCCTGATTTTGAAGAGCTCGGGATTGAACTTAAAACGTTACCAATCTCATATAAAGGCAAACCATTAGAGACCACTTTTGTGTCTGTGACACCGTTATTAAATGTCACAGGTATGACATGGCAGCAAAGTAATGTGCGTAAAAAACTCAATCATGTCTTGTGGCTACCCATTCTAGGCGAGCGAGACATTGTGCCATTTGATAGGACCATTGGCAGTGGCTTTTTATGGCAACCCTCCGCTGAGCAAGATGCGCAGTTACAGCGAGACTGGGAAGAGCAAATGGAGTTGATTGCACTGGGACGTATTGATGAGATCTCAGGGCATTTAGGGGATGCGATGCAAATTCGCCCAAAAGCAGCTAACAGCAGAATAGTCACCGATGCAATCGGTCCAAACGGGCAAATTATTAAAACCCTACCCCGTGGTTTTTATTTAAAAACCAGCTTTACAGGGCAGATTTTGAAGCAGCAATTTCAGCTGTGATCATCCGTTAAATGTTAATCTTTATGCCATATAGATGCGCGTAGCCAAAATGGCTTCTCTCGCATCCACAGCGTACATATCCATTTTTCCCCCGATAACACTGGTTTACCGCTATGTACTGACTTTTTGTCCACTTTATTATCAAACATATTATTGAACTTAATAATTTGCCCTTGTTTAGCTTTTACGCTTATATTCCAATCTTTAAAGGCCGTTTCTCCGCCGCCAAACCCCTCATTTAAATTAATAATACGTGTACGTTGCCTTTGCCCGAAAAAATTTAGCTCATTTTTAGCATCTTCGTTTGAGGGAGTTATAAAATCATAGTGCCACTTATATTGTTGGCCTTTAACATAACGGTAAACCACCATAGGTTCAGCATAAGCTAAATCAGTATAGTCATCAGAGCACATGAGGCGCTGTAGTATAGCAACCGAAATATCACCTACAGGTAATTGCGTTATAAGTTGCTCGTTATCCCTAATATCTGCAACTCTCTGTCTAGTAGACGCCTCTGCATAGACAGCAGCTAAACTTAAACTCTTCGCAGCAAACTTAATTATCTCGTTGGCCAATTCTTCCGTTAGCATACTTTCTATTATCGTCACGGGTGTTGATTGCCCACTAGATTGAGGCACTGCTGGGGTAATTAAGCTAGACCACAAATTTATCAAATCAGGTTCTGCATATTGCCTTATAACATTAGGCATACTCGATAAATGCTTTGCAAAACTATCAACTGTATCATGGTTAACTATTCTCTTTGGCCAAAAATGAGTCAATATCTGAAGCGCTTTAATTTCATGGTGCTTAGCTAAACACAAAACAATTGCGAGTTCTTGTGGACAGCTTGAGCATGACACAACATGACATAACCAATGATAGACAAATTCGGAATCTGTAAGAGCAAAATCTAAAATTCTTTGTTGTGGTGGGAGCTCACCATGATACTTTGCATTAAGTAGATGAGTAATCTTGTTATTTTTCATAATCTGCTAACTGTTATTTTTTACACCAATAAAATAACAATTAAACAACAAAAAAAGAACCTTAAACCCCTATTAAATTTAAACTTTACACACCTACAACCTTATTGCATAAAATATCATCTAATAAAACAAAAAAATCCCCGCATTTGCGAGGATTTTTCAAAAGTTTAAATCAGCTTCTTATAAAAGAATTACTGACCTTTAACTTCTTTAAGACCATTAAAAGGTGCTTTAGCGCCTAATTGCTCTTCAATACGTAGCAATTGGTTGTACTTAGCTACACGATCAGAACGGCTCAATGAACCTGTTTTGATTTGACCAGCTGCAGTACCCACTGCTAAATCAGCAATCGTTGAATCTTCAGTTTCGCCTGAGCGATGAGAAATAACAGCAGTGAAACCAGCGTCTTTAGCCATTTTGATTGCAGCTAACGTTTCAGTTAGTGAACCAATTTGGTTAAACTTGATTAAGATTGAGTTAGCAATACCGTTGTCGATACCACGCTTTAAGATCTTAGTGTTTGTAACGAATAAATCGTCACCAACTAATTGGATCTTATCGCCAAGTAATTTTGTTTGGTGTGCAAAGCCGTCCCAATCAGACTCATCAAGGCCATCTTCGATAGACACGATTGGGTACTGTTCAGTTAGATCTTTTAAGAAGTAGTTAAACTCTTCTGACGTGAATTTTTTACCTTCGCCTTTAAGGTCGTAGATATTTGCTTCTTTGTCGTAAAACTCAGACGCAGCACAATCAAGTGCTAGAGTAATGTCTTTGCCTAACTCGTAGCCTGCATTAGCAACAGCAACTTTAATTGCTGCAAGTGCCGCTTCGTTAGAGGCAAGGTTTGGTGCAAAACCACCTTCATCACCCACTGCGGTTGAATGACCATCAGCTTTAAGTACTTTGGCAAGGCTGTGGAATATTTCTGCACCCATGCGAAGCGCTTCACGGAAGTTGGCAGCGCCAACTGGCTGGATCATGAATTCTTGAATATCAACTGAGTTATCAGCATGCTCACCACCATTGATGATGTTCATCATTGGTAACGGCATAGAATAAACACCTGGTGTACCGTTTAAGTCAGCAATGTGCTCATAAAGCTCTACTTTTTTAGATTGTGCAGCAGCTTTTGCAGTTGCTAATGACACTGCTAAGATTGCATTTGCACCTAGTTTTTCTTTATTTTCGGTACCATCTAAATCTAGCATTACTTGGTCAACAGTGCTTTGCTCTAGTGCATTTTGGCCAGCTAAGGCTGTCGCGATTTCATTATTAATAAAACCAACCGCTTTTAATACACCTTTACCTAAGTAACGTGCTTTATCACCATCACGTAATTCTAGTGCTTCGCGAGTACCTGTTGATGCACCTGATGGTGCAGCAGCGCGGCCCCATGAACCGTCAGCTAAATGAACATCAGCTTCTACAGTTGGGTTACCACGCGAATCCATAATTTCGCGACCGATCACTTTTACGATATTTGACATCTTGATTCCTCTTTTCCCAAAATGGTGAGTCTACTCCGACTTTATTAATTTTCCTTAATGCCGTCGGCTTTAAAAACAAATAAGCCGTGCATAGTGCACGGCTTATTCACATTACGATGACGCTTTTTGATGAATATGCGCAGCGGCAACAAACCCTTCAAATAGCGGATGACCATCACGCGGTGTTGAGGTGAATTCCGGGTGGAATTGAGCCGCAATAAACCACGGGTGATCTTTATTCTCGATGATTTCAACTAGCTTTTTATCTTCCGATAAACCTGTGAAACTCAAGCCAGCTTTTTCAAGCTGTTCAACAAAATTATTGTTTACTTCGTAACGATGACGATGACGTTCAACAATCTCATCACTACCATATACTTCACGTACTTTTGAGCCTGGTGTTAAATGACATTTTTGTGCGCCTAAACGCATAGTGCCACCTAAATCAGATTTTTCGCTACGTGTTTCAATGTTGCCTTCCGCATCTAACCATTCAGTGATCAAACCAACCACAGGGCTTGACGAGTTAGCATTAAACTCGGTTGAGTTTGCATCTAATAAGCCTGCAACATTACGTGCATACTCAATTAGCGCAACTTGCATACCTAAACAGATACCAAGGTAAGGTACTTTATTTTCACGGGCATATTTTGCCGCTAAAATTTTACCTTCAACACCGCGACCACCAAAACCACCAGGAACTAAAATAGCATCAAGGTTAGCTAGTAACTCAGTACCTTTACTTTCAACATCTTGTGAATCAACATATTGAATGTTTACTGTTAAACGATTTTTAAGACCTGCATGTTTAAGTGCTTCGTTTACAGATTTATAGGCATCAGGTAGTTCAATGTATTTACCAACCATACCGATAGTCACTTCACCCGTTGGGTTTGACTCTTGGTATAACACTTGTTCCCACTCAACTAAATCAGCTTCAGGGCAATCAAGATGGAAGCGACGACATACAAAGTTATCAAGCTCTTGCGATTTTAATAGCGCAGGAATTTTATAAATGCTGTCTACATCTGGTAATGAAATAACCGCTTTTTCTTCAACGTTAGTGAAAAGAGCAATCTTTGCACGTTCGTTATTTGGTAATTTACGATCTGAACGACAGATAAGAATATCTGGTTGAATACCAATCGAGCGTAACTCTTTAACAGAATGCTGTGTTGGTTTGGTTTTCACTTCACCCGCAGGGCCTAAGAATGGCACTAACGTTAAGTGAATAAACAATGCGCGCTCACGGCCAATCTCTGTGCCAAGCTGACGAATTGCTTCTAAGAATGGTTGTGACTCAATATCACCAACCGTTCCACCAATTTCAACGAGTGCCACATCATGGCCTTCAGCACCGTCATAAACACGTTGCTTAATATCGTTGGTAATATGTGGAATAACCTGAATTGTTGCACCAAGGTACTCACCACGACGCTCACGACGCAGCACATCTTCATATACACGACCTTGTGTGAAGTTGTTACGGCTTGTCATTTTGGTACGGATGAAACGTTCATAGTGACCTAAATCAAGATCGGTTTCAGCGCCGTCTTCGGTGACAAATACTTCACCATGTTGAATTGGGCTCATTGTGCCTGGGTCAACGTTGATATAAGGATCCAGCTTTAAAATGGTAACATTTAAACCACGGGCCTCTAAAATAGCTGCCAACGATGCTGCTGCAATACCTTTACCCAACGAGGAAACAACCCCGCCGGTAACGAAGATAAATTTTGTACTCATGCGAACCCTAGAATATCAGGAATTAAAAGGAAAAATATAGAATCAAGACGGGGCGAAATTATAGCAAAGGCACTGCCATCAATCCAGCGAAAGTTAGTAATTCTCTGCACAAAAAACGCACTCAGCGTTTCGCATTATTTACTGCTGCTTTTTTATCGCATCCCATGCGGCATCCATTTCAGCAAGGGTTGCTGTATCAAGCGATTGCCCACGCTCACATAAATAGGCTTGTACTTTTTCAAATCGCGCTGAAAACTTATCGTTGGCGCTACGTAATAATTGCTCTGGGTCACGTTTAATATGCCGTGCTACATTAACTGTAGCAAACAATAAATCGCCGATTTCTTCTGCGCTGTGTGCTGAAAATGGATCAACGGCTAACGCTTCTTTTACTTCATCAACTTCTTCAGCCACTTTATCTAATGCACCATGATAACTAGGCCAATCAAAGCCTAATCCTGCAACCCGCTGCTGAATTTTTTTGGCTTTACTCAAACTAGGCAGATTTGCAGGTATATCTTGCCATAATGTGTTGCTCTGCGGTTCAGCTTTTGCTGCCCGCTCCTGTGCTTTTATAGTTTGCCACTGCTCACTGAGTTGTTGTTCAGTCAGCCCTTGCTGATCGGCAAATACATGTGGATGGCGACGCACTAACTTATTATTTAGCCCAGCCATTACATCATTAAAATCAAATAACCCTTGCTCTTGTGCCAATTGCGCATAAAAAATCACTTGAAAGAGTAAATCACCCAGTTCATTTTTAAGCTCACCGAAATCACCTTTTTCAATGCAATCGGCTACCTCGTATGCTTCTTCTAAGGTATGCGGTACGATGGATGTAAAGTCTTGCTTTAAATCCCACGGGCAGCCTGTTGCTGGATCACGTAATTTAGCCATAATGGCTAATAACTCAGTTAAGGTATTCGTCGAGGTATTAGTTGTCTGGTTCATTTACATTCCTAATGACTACGTTTTGCTTCATGCACGCCTTCGATTTGATCTAATTTTGATAGTAATCGATTGGTACTTGATAAATCATGTACTTCCACTTGCATGGTAAACAACGCTAATTGGCGGTCGTCTACGGTTTCCATATTCATATTCAGCACATTAACTTTTTCATTGGCCAGTACCGAACTAATATCACGTATAAGCCCAGCTCTGTCACTTGCTTCAATTTTAATACACAGAGCATAAGAGCCGTTAATTTCGTCTGACCAACTAACCGCAATAACACGCTCAGGATGTTGTGTTCTTAGATTATTAAAAGAATCACAATCAGTCCTATGCACACCTATGCCACGCCCTTGTGTGATATAACCGATTATTGACTCACCAGGAACTGGGCGGCAACATTTAGCCACATGGCTCATTAAACTACCAACCCCATCAACCACGATACCATTTTTATCACCGCTGATTTTAGTCGGGTTCTTAAAGCGGATGACGGGCTCGTCATCAGAGCGATCCGTGATAAAATTCAGCAACTGATTTAAACGCACATCGCCGGCGCCAATCGCAACCATTAAGTCATCTAACTCTTTAAAGTTATAGCGAGTAATAGCCGGCTCTAAGTTTTTGTAGGTCAAATCGAGCTTTTGCAATTCGTTATCTAGAATTTCTTTACCAGCACTGAGATTTTTATCGCGATCGAGTTGTTTAAACCAGTGGTGTATTTTCGCTCTCGCGCGGGATGATTTAATATATCCCAGTGATGGATTTAACCAATCGCGGCTAGGATTAGGTTGTTTTTGGGTTAAAATTTCAACCTGATCGCCAGTGTGTAATTGATGGGTAAAAGGCACAATTTTGCCAAATACTTTTGCACCAATACAACGATGACCGACATTTGAGTGAATATAATAAGCAAAATCCAGTGGTGTTGCGCCCAGCGGTAAATCAAAAATATCGCCACGAGGGGTGAAAATATACACCCGATCTTCGACCACTTGATTTTTTAGCTCTTCGGCTAAATCGCTGCCATCAACCACTTCTTCTTGCCATTGCAATAATTTACGCAACCAGCTAATTTTTTGCTCATACCCAGAACCACGCCCAGGTAACGCCCCTTCTTTATACATCCAGTGCGCAGCGACTCCGAGCTCAGCATCTTGGTGCATCGCGTGGGTACGAATTTGAATTTCAACCGTTTTGCCTTCTGGGCCAAATACTACGGTATGAATAGATTGATAACCATTTTGTTTAGGGGTGGCAATATAATCATCAAATTCTTTATTTAAATGGCGCCAATTGGTGTGTACGATCCCCAGCGCACCGTAACAATCTTGCAATTCATCCACCACAATACGCATGGCGCGAATATCAAATAACTGGTCAAACTCGTAATTCTTTTGCGCCATTTTTTTGTAAATACTGTAGATATGTTTTGGCCGACCATATACCTCGCCTTTAATACCTGCTTGAGCCAGTTTAGTTTTAACTTGCTCAACCATGTCTACCATATAAGCTTCGCGACCTAGGCGCTTATCATCCAATTGCTTGGCAATATTTTTATACACATCAGGGTGCAAATAGCGAAACGATAGATCTTCCAGCTCCCACTTTAATTGCCCAATACCTAACCGGTTAGCAAGTGGCGCAAAGATATCAGCGGTTTCTTTTGCAGCAATCACCCGCTCTTCTTCGTTGGCGTTTTTAACCTCTCGTAAATGACATACCTGCTCAGCAAGTTTAATAACCACAGCGCGCACATCTTCAACCATCGCCAATAACATACGGCGTATATTATCAACTTGAACGGTGCCAGTACCTTGATGAGCCAAAGTGCTAATAGTAGCCATTTGTGCAACACCCGTTAGCAGAGTTGCCACATGGCTCCCCATCACATCGCTTACTGTATCGATGTCGATTAGATTAGCCAAAAAACTCGGCGTAATATATGCGGTAGCGAGGGTGTCTGCATCGAGATTCATTTCCACCAAAATTTCGACCATTTCCATGGCAATATTTTGTTGCTGATGATTATGCAGTTCAGCGCAAAGGGTATTCGCTTTACTTAATAGTTCGCGCTTTTCTTGCGTTAAGTTAAGTAAACCAAGTCGTGTGCTAAAATCACCCGGTTTGTCGTGTTGGTGTGATTGCCGAGTAGCTACCATAATGCGCTCTACCTCCGTTGAAATAACGCCATCGTTTCGATATGCCCCGTGTGTGGAAACATATTCATTAGCCCTATTTTTTCAAGTGAAAATGCAGCTTGCGTAATAATTGCGCTGTCACGGGCTAAAGTCACAGGGTCGCAAGATACATATAAAATCGTTTTAAATTGCTTCAGAGGCAGTTGCTCTAAAATAGCTAAGGCACCGGTACGTGAAGGGTCCAGTACTAATACATTTAACTCTTTACTAAACCACGGAGCTTGCTGCATTGTTTGTGTTAAATCAAAACAATGAAAATGAGCATTGGCTATATGGTTAGTTTGCGCATTTTGCGCCGCCATTGCAACCGCAGAAGCCACTCCTTCAACACCAATTACGCTTTTTGCGTTATTTGCCAGCGCTAAAGCGAAGTTACCAATCCCACAAAATAGGTCTAGTACCTGTTCGTCCCCTTTTAAATTCAGCCAGTCAACCGCTTGAGAAAGCATAGCTTGATTTACCTGCGCATTGACTTGAATAAAGTTTTCCAGCCCAAACGTAAATTTTAGTCCAAGTTCAGGTAAGCTATAAAACGGCATAGGTAAATGGCTATGGTTAATTTGCTGAGTATCTCCTTGCCATATTATTTGCCACTGATGATCAAGCCCCTGCTGCTCAATAGTTGCTTTTAGCTTATCACTGATGCTTTTAGTGTGGCGGATCACCACAAAATTTTGCTCATCTGCTTGGCATAATTGTATATGGCTAACACTGCGAAGTTCGCCATATTGGTTTAATAACTGATCAAAAACAGTAAAAATTGCGGCAAAATCGTCACTCAGTACTGCACACTGCTGCACACTGACAATTTGTTTAGAACCTTGCGCGCGATAACCAACCCGCATTTTTTTTGCGGTTTTATCAAACATCACCGCTAACCGCGCACTGCGACGGTAGTGCGTCGGCTCGCTCAATAACGGGGCTTGCCAGTTCATTGCATCAAGCTTGGCAAACTTTGAAAACAGCTGGCTCACCGCCACTTGCTTTTCAACTAATTGTTGATCAAGTCGCAAATGCTGTAATTGGCAACCACCACATTGTTGATAATATTCGCAAAACGGTTTAACCCGTGCTTCACTGGCCTGCTCAACTTTTATCGTTTTAGCCGCGCTATAACGAGCTTTATCTTCGGTTAGTTTGGCCTTAACCGTTTCACCTGTCAGTGCACCGCTAACAAAGCACACTTTATTATTATGCTTGGCAATCCCCCGACCTTGATGATCCATTCCTGAAATGGCTAAAGTTAACGACTGCCCAGAAAGGGTTTTCTTTTTTGCTTGGAAAAACTGCGCCATCGGGCAACACCTTAAATATTGATTCTACGAGGGTGATTGATTACTAGCTTATAAGTATATACTCTTTAACTAACTAATAATGATAACAACGTTCACTTATGACTAAACTTGGTTTGCGCGACTCAGTTTTAACGCTAACACTTATTCCCACAGTGATTATCGGATTACTACTTGGCGGCTATTTTACAATAAATCGTTACATTGAGCTTGATGAAATTTTATATCAGCAAGGTGCGACTATCTCAGAGCCCCTGTCGATTGCCATTGAGCAGCCATTATTAGCAAAAAATAAACAGCTACTAAACCGTTTGATCAGCCATGCGCATAATAAACACTCACCAGCAATTAAAACCATCGCCATTTTTGACGAGCATAATGAACTGGTATTAACCAGTAACTATCACCGTGACTTTGATGATCTACTGCACAGTGAGTACTTGCAAGCAGGAAAAAACACCAAAGTAGTGCCCAGCGACCACCTAATTACATTTTTTACGCCGATCATCAACCACTCAACGCCAGACGCACAGTGGAATAATGCAACGTTTCAAACATCCCTTGGCACTGTGGTTATTCAGCTCAACAAAGACCAAGCGATTATTGGTCAGCAACAGGCATTATTAGTCAGCGGTATTGTAATTATTTTAGCCTTAGTGTTGGCGGCTATTTTAGCCATCAGGCTTAGCCATATGTTTATGACCCCATTAAATAAGTTAGTACTGGCTACTGACAAATTAATCGAAGGGAAAAGAGAAACCGGCCTAACCGCTCCGATGATGGGCGAGTTTGAATTATTACGCCAAGGGCTAAACACCATTTCTGATACTATGGTGATGCAAAAAGATGAAATGCAAAAGCACATTGATCAGGCGACCAGTGACTTGCGCGAGTCGTTAGAATTATACGAAACACAGAATATTCAGCTCAGTATTGCTAAAACCGATGCCCAAGACGCCAACCGGGTAAAATCGGACTTTTTAGCGAAAATGAGTCACGAACTGCGCACACCACTCAATGGTGTAATTGGCTTTACTCGTCAATTACATAAAACACCGCTTAATAAACATCAAAAAGATTACCTCGATACCATCGAACTCTCAGCCAATAGTTTAATGACTATCATCAGCGATATTTTAGATTTTTCGAAGCTTGAAGCCGGCGCCATGGAACTTGAGTCCATTCAATTTCAACTACGTGACACAATAAACGAAGTACTTACGCTACTGGCCCCCAGTGCGCATGAAAAACAATTAGAGCTATCGATTTATATCAACTCACTAGTGCCTGACAACATAACAGGTGATCCAACCAGGTTTAAGCAAGTCCTGATAAACTTGATTAGTAATGCAATTAAGTTTACTGAAAAAGGCTCAATTAAAATTGATGTTGGCCATCGTTTACTTGATGAAGAACGTACCTCAGTGTTAGTGTCAGTAACCGATACTGGCGTTGGCATTCCAATGGATAAACAAGATGCTTTGTTCACTCCTTTTGGCCAAGCTGATTCAAGCATTACCCGTAAATTTGGTGGCACAGGCCTTGGCTTAATTATTACCAAGCACATAGTTGAAACCATGGGTGGTCGTATTACTTTAAACTCAGCGCCGGGTAATGGTACCTGCTTTACTTTTAATGGCGTATTTAGACTACCAAGCCATATTTATAACAGCGACTTGCCAAGTAAATCTCTCGCAAATAAACGTATTTTATACCTAGAACCCCATGAACATACCCATCATGCAGTGCTCTCTTTACTCACCGAGTGGCAAACAAAGGTCACAGCGTGCTTTGATCAAGAAACTTTTTTACAAGAGTTAAATAAAGAGTTTAATTACGATATTTGTATTATCGGCCATGTTGCCGCAGTTGACGAAATGCAACGCTTAAAAAGCTATATCAAAGCAGTCCGTGAATCGACTGACTATCTGTATTTAATGCTTAATTCGGTATCGCACAATATGCGCGAAGCTTATATTGGCTGTGGTGCAGATGCGTGTTTAAGTAAACCGCTCAACCATCGCAAGCTCTGTGAAGTGCTTGCAGCACCTTATCGACTCGATCATCCCGTGCATAATATTGAAGAAAATGACGAGAAATTATTACCACTAAAAGTATTAGTCGTTGATGATAATGATGCCAATTTAAAGTTAATTTGTACTTTACTAGAAGAGCAAATTGAAACTATTGATACCGCTCATAATGGCTCACAAGCCTATAGTTTGAGCAAAAGCCATAAATACGACATTATTTTTATGGATATTCAAATGCCAATTATGGACGGTATTACCGCCTGTAAACTGATCCTAGAATCATCCTTAAACGAAGATACTCCTATTATTGCTGTCACAGCGCATGCCTTAGCGGGCGAAAAAGAGCAACTTATTACCGATGGTTTTAAAGGCTATTTAACTAAACCTATTGATGAAGATATGTTGAAACAGATTATTAGTGATCATAGCCCGCAATCACCGCTGCGACGTGACAAAAGCCGTAATGACCTGATTGCTAGTGAGCCTCCTTTTGTTAGCTCATCACTAGATTGGCCATTAGCACTGCAACGTGCCGGCGGTAAAAACGAACTGGCGCTTGAAATGCTTAATATGTTGTTACTCAGTGTGCCAGAAACTCTGCGATTACTTGAAGAAGCGACCGCCTGCCAAGATTGCGAACATGTGCTAAGTATTATTCATAAATTTCACGGTGCTTGCTGCTACACTGGCGTACCCAAGCTAAAAACACTTGCTGAAGCACTGGAAACCGCGTTAAAAGGCGATTGTGATTTAAGTTATATTGAGCCAGAGCTTTTTGAGCTGCAAGACGAACTTGAAAACTTGATGACAGATGCCGGCTTAGCCGAAAATTAACGGCAGATCCGCTTGAGTGGTTTACCACTTTTTAAACTGTTGATCTGCCAAGTTACATCTGTATCTTGTTGCACCAAACTCACTTTGGCAATGTCACTAAACATAAAATCACCGGGTACATTGAGCCGCGTTAAATTTTCGGATAATGGTTGCTGACAATAAGGGCCTGTATCACCGTGGATCACTAATACCGGCTTTTTTACTGTGTTTGCAAATTCCGCCAAAGCATCGCGATACACTTTAAAACCATCACACTGTTCTGGCTGAGTTTTACTGCATGCCGGTTGTACTGTTTGATGGGTGTAAATATCTGCCTGAAAAGCAATCACATAACCTTTGGCTGTTGGATTTGCTTGCGCTAACCAATTAAGGTTGTTGGCGTCTCTTGTGTCAGCTTGTTGATAAGCAAGTTGTTTATCACTTTTTAACACCTCTCGACGGCCATTGTGGGTGCCTGCAATATGCAGCGTGATAAACTCTACATCAGCAAGGCGCCAACGCGCATTTTCGTGCATGCTAGGCTGTTGCTGAAAATCAACTAAGGTATTGGCTTTTTCAAGATATTTATCATCAAACATCAAGGTTTTTAAATATACCAGGCGCTCTAATTCATCATAACGAGGAATTAGATTTTTTCGGTCGCAATCAGCCCATTCATTGTCACCGGGGGTGTAAATAAATGGCTGCGTAGTTAAAGAAGTAAGTAACTGTTTATTCTTCTCAAGCAACTCATTTTTACAAGGCTCAGAACCTGATTTCATATCGCCAACATGGATCAAAAAAGCATGCTCAGTCGTTTTTATTTTTTTACCCAAAGCCCCTGTTGGCGCTAAATTCATTTCATCAATTGGAGTATATGGCATATCCCCCATCACCAAAAACGCATTACTGGACAGCGCCCAAGTCAAACCAATTAAACTAAACATCACCATCCCCTGTCACGCAAATAGATCTTAAGCTCTCATAGTAACAAACAAATGAACATTTAAAAGAACGGCTTTTTTCGACTAAGCTTGCTAAAATAACCGCACAGTAATTCTGAATTTGTAAATCATGTCATTTAGTACCACTTATACATTAGATAAACCCTACTTTTACGAATGTTTTGATGAGTCTCTGCCTTACAGCGCACAAGCAAAGCCGAAATATGTTTTTTTAGTCTTATTGGTTAGTTTAGGACTTACAGCTATTTATTGGTTAGAAAAACACTATTTAGGAAATTTCTTGATCATGGCCGCAGTACTTGAATGTGTTGCTTTTTATTATCGCAGGCCTTGGTGGGTAACGCGGCAAATGCTTAGTCGAGCATCAGGCTCTGAGGCAACGTTAACTATTGATGAAAGCGGTTTTAAAAGCGAAAACCCACATAAAAGCTATCAGCTAGCATGGCAAGATATCGATGAAGTAATTTTTACTGTTCGCGGTATTATTTTAAAAAGTCGTCGCGGCATGCAGTACGTTTCAAACAGCGTACTGAGTGATGAGATTATTGAATACATAAAAAAAAGAGCCACTAAATAGTGGCTCTTTCATATCAATTAAATTGATTAAGCATTGCCCGGATTCGGGTTAGACTTTTCAGCTTGAATACGCATGTAAATTTCTTCACGGTGTACCGAAACGTCTTTAGGTGCATTAACACCAATACGTACTTGATTTCCTTTAACACCTAGTACAGTGACAGTTACTTCGTCACCAATCATTAGGGTTTCACCTACTCGACGAGTTAGTATTAGCATTCTCTTGCTCCCGTATTCCAATAAATTAAAAGATTCCGCGTCTGTATATTAAAGAAAATAAGCCTTAATAGTAAGTAAAAACTCTAAATCGATTCATTTTCTGTTAAAAAAACTCTTTATAATGCGCCTATTGCCAATTCTAAGTATGTTTCATCTATTCAAACTAATATTTTAATATCAGATCTTGATACGTGTTTACGTTAATGTATAAAAACAAACTTACTACACTAGGATATGATTTCATACTCACTGCCTCAATGGCGACTTTAGCAACTGAGCAACCAACAGAAATCTCTTTACTGTTAATATAATGGTGGCTGTCATCTAATACTTCAAGTAGTTACTAAAATCTTTTCTGTGCACTATAACGGTAGTCGATATAAGCATAGCCTATTTTTTCAAAGTTATGATTAATCTTAACTATTTGGATGCAGTTATCGAGAAAAAGTTTCAATAAAAATTAGTTTTATCATCGCTGTAAAGAATTTATGGAGATGGTTCAGAGTTTTTTCGTAATTAAGGTAAATCCAGTGGCAATAAAAAATGCGGTAGTGTGTATTTAGTAGGGTATGCCGTTTTAGCCATAAATTTAGGACGTGACTTAGTTGTTAAAGCAGATTTAGAATAAACACTTTAGGAGACTCAATTGAGCCTCCTAAAGTGTTAAATCAACTTTACGTACTGAGCTATTAAGTACGCTCAGTTAACCAAGCGGTTACGCTATCAAGTGCTGCAGTTAAGTTTTGCGGCTCAGAGCCACCAGCTTGCGCCATATCAGGACGACCGCCGCCTTTACCACCAACTTGTGATGCCATGTGATTTACCAGCTCACCGGCTTTCACTTTGCCAGTTAAGTCTTTAGTCACACCAGCAATTAAGCTTACTTTGTCGCCATCAGCAACACCAAGTGCAATAACACCTGAGCCAATCTTGTTTTTAAGGTCATCAACCATGCCGCGTAAGGCTTTTGATTCAGTGCCTTCAACGTTTGCCACAAGTAATTTAACACCGTTAATTTCAACAATTGAATCAATTAATGATGCACCCGCAGCACTGGCTAGCTTGTCGCTTAGCTGTGCTATTTGTTTTTCAAGCCCTTTTGACTTTTCAAGCAAGGCTGTTACTTTTTCAAGTACTGATGCGCTGTCGCCTTTAACAAGAGCCGCTACGTCGTTTAGGTGTTGCTCTTGCTCACTTACATAAGCAATTGCATCAGCACCCGTTACCGCTTCAATACGACGCACACCGGCAGCAATACCGCTCTCAGAAACTATTTTGAATAAACCGATATCACCAGCACGATTTACGTGAGTACCGCCACACAGTTCTATAGAGTAATCACCAATAGTCACTACGCGAACTTCATCATCGTACTTCTCACCAAATAACGCCATTGCGCCTTTTTCTTTGGCGGCATCGATTGCCATCAGCTCAGTATTTAGCGCAAAGTTACGACGGATCTCGTCATTCACAACTCGCTCAATTTCACGTAGTTCAGCTTTCGTGACTGCTTCAAAATGCGAGAAGTCAAAACGTAAACGTTCAGGGTCTACGAGTGAACCTTTTTGCGACACATGATCGCCCAATAACTGACGTAGTGCTTCGTGTAAAATATGCGTCGCTGTATGATTCTTTTTAACACGATCACGGCGCTTATCATCAATGTTAGCGTCAACTTTATCATTCACACCAATACGGCCCATCACTGTTCCGTGATGCGCGAATGCATTACCAAGTTTAGTAGTATTAGTTACTGTAAACTCACCGCCAGCTACCGTTAATGTGCCGGTGTCGCCAACTTGGCCACCAGATTCAGCGTAAAATGGTGTGCGATCTAGTACCACAATGCCTTGTTGGCCATCTTCAAGTACTGATACAGCTTCACCTTGCGCGAACATTTCAATCACAGTGCCACTATAGTGCGTTGCGTCATAGCCTTTAAAGTCAGTGTGTTTGTCAGACTTTAATTGCTGGTTATAGTCAGCACCAAATTTACCAGCTTGTTGTGCAGTTTTACGCTGTACAGCCATGCACTCTTGGAAGCCTTGCTCATCAATCGTCATAAAGCGCTCACGCGCTACATCTGCGGTTAAATCGGCAGGGAAACCATAGGTGTCATATAATTTGAATACCAATTCACCTGGGATCACATCGCCAGTTAAATCAGTCAGGCTTTCTTCTAAAATAGCTAAACCACGCTCAAGAGTTTTGCCAAACTGCTCTTCTTCAATGCGCAGTACTTTTTCGATGATTTCTTGCTGTTTTGCAAGCTCTGGATACGCTTGACCCATTTGTTCGATTAGCGCAGCAACTAACTTATAGAAGAACGAACCTTGTGCGCCAAGCTTGTTACCATGGCGAACTGCACGACGAATGATACGACGCAGTACATAACCACGGCCTTCGTTTGATGGCATAACCCCATCAGAAATTAAAAACGCACATGAACGAATATGATCCGCCACTACGCGCAGTGATTTATCATCCATATCTTGTGCATTGGTAACTTCTGCAGCAGCTTTAATTAAGCCTTGGAATAAATCGATTTCGTAGTTTGAATGCACGCCTTGTAAAATTGCAGCAATGCGCTCAAGACCCATACCTGTATCAACAGACTGCTTAGGAAGCGGCTCCATCGTACCGTCACTTTGACGGTTATACTGCATAAATACCAGATTCCAAATTTCAATAAAGCGGTCGCCATCTTCTTCAGGTGAGCCTGGAGGTCCGCCCCAAATCTGTTCGCCATGATCATAAAAAATTTCAGAACATGGACCACACGGGCCAGTATCACCCATTGACCAGAAGTTATCTGAAGTAGCAATACGAATAATGCGATCTTCAGGCAAACCAATTTCGTTAGCCCAATAACCAAATGCTTCTTCATCATCATGGTAGATAGTAACGAGCAGTTTTTCTTTCGGCAGTTTTACAACGTCAGTCAAAAACTCCCACGCAAACTTAATCGCGTCTTGCTTAAAGTAATCACCAAAGCTGAAGTTACCTAACATTTCGAAAAATGTATGGTGGCGTGCTGTGTAGCCTACATTTTCTAAATCGTTATGCTTACCACCGGCACGCACACAACGTTGTGAGCTAGTTGCGCGGTTATAAGGGCGGCTTTCGGCGCCTAAAAATACATCTTTAAATTGCACCATGCCGGCGTTATTAAATAATAACGTCGCATCGTTACCCGGAATAAGCGAGCTTGATGGAACAATTTGGTGTTGTTTAGAGGCAAAAAAATCTAAAAACTGTTGCCTGATCTGTGCGGTAGTCATGTGCTGCATGTGAACGTCTCACCCATTTTTACTGTGCTTGCATTGCAAAATCTATTTGTTCGTAACTGAACCCTCGATACATTAAGTAGCGCACGCGCTTAGCTTTTTCTTTGTGATCGAAGTCGTCCTGTGAATTTGAATACTTCTTTAAATACGCATCCTGCGCTAACCCAAACCAATCAATTTCGAATGATTCAATCACACTTTCTAACAGTGCTCGGTCAATCCTTTTGCCCATGGCTTCGCTTTGAATACGTTTTAAGCCATGTTTTTTAGCAATGTGGCGACGTACAAAACCTTCAACATAACGCTGCTCATTTATAAAATTGTGCTCTTCACACCAATCTAATAAAGCTTCGATAAATTCAGGCGTCGCCTCTTTTTGCTGTAATTTTTGGGTTAACTCTCGGCGCGAATATTCTTGGCGCCCGAGTAACCAAAGTACATAATTTTTTAACTTTTTTTGTAATGCTTCATCCATTTCTTCAGCCATTATGCGTCAAAACGACCGCTTTGATCATTATGCTGCGGCGCAACAGGCTCTGCCTCTGCAGGCGGTACGATCGGCATAAAAATAGCTTGATAAGAAACAAAAAAGCTAATGTAGCAAATTGGCATTAAAACCAACAGCGGCAAGAATGATAAAAACATTGAAAGCATCATCAAGCCTGCAATAATTGCCCCATATACACTCAATGGTGCCATGTTGTGGTAAAACACCATAAATGAACTTTTTAGCACCTCAAAAATACGTTTTTGTTGATTAAAATAAACCAACGGCACCGCATAAGAAAAAGCCGTTAAATACACCGATAACGCAATTAAAAACAGCGCAACATTTGCCATCGAGATGCTATCAATTACTTGCTGCAAGGCAATGTTAGGATCGACATTCGGATTACTCATAATCGCAATCGCTTCGGAAAATAAACCCCCAGCTAGCAAAGCCATCAATACACCGGCCGCCATTTGATAGAGCGCTAAACGTAGCAGCCCCATGCGATTACCCTTGGCGGTAAACGGTTTTAGGATATCGGCCAACATAATTTTGCCGCCTTGCTGTTTGGTGATCACCGCTTGATAAAACCCCGCAGTTAAAAACGGCGTGGCGATGGCTGCTATAATTTGTAAGAAAGGTAAAAATAGCGATAGTAAACCAATAATACCTATAAATAAGTGCATAAAAATAAAGGTAAAAGGCTGAGCTTTAAAAATAAGCCAGCCTGCTTTAAACCATTTCAGCCCTGCATCGGCCTTAAATACTCGTAATTCAATTGACATACTTGCTCTTAAATTAACAACAAAACACGCCGAGTATAACTCGGCGTTGGATGGGATTACATAGACGACAGCTTAAAATTACGGTTTTTTAATCTTCTTTATATCTAACATATGCGCACCATGCTTAATTTTCGTCTCTAGGTATGCTTTATTGCCCGCTAAACCAGCTTTAATGTGTGCATGCGTGCCAACCACTGATTCAACTTCAATACCTGCATCTTTCAAGGCATTAAGCTTTTTAGGATTATTGGTCATCAGCTTTACATGAGCCAACCCCATCGCTTCTAGCATTAATACCGCGTCAGAAAAGTCACGTAAGTCATCAGCAAAGCCCAAATGATTATTTGCCTCATAGGTATTCATACCTTGTGATTGCAATACATAGGCGTCAATTTTATTGTATAAACCAATACCACGCCCTTCTTGGCGTAAATAAAGTAAAATACCACCTTGTTGATGCATCATTTCAATACATTCGTTGAGTTGTTCACCACAATCACACCGTGATGAATGAAATACATCACCGGTTAAACATTCAGAATGCATACGAATAAGCGGCACAGACTGCTCGCTATCAGCACGATTAAACACCAAAGCAACATGCTCTTGGCCATCTTTTAAATCGCTAAATGACACGATTTCTGCGGGTATATCACTGTTTTTGCCAACATTTAGCTGGACTCTAGCTCTTACTTGCGCCACGACAAATCCAAAATTAAAAAGTAATGCGATAATGCAAACGTGATAATATCACAAAAATAAACTGCATTGAAAATAATACAACACCGCAATGAGTAATAACTATATTGAGGCAGTTACTCGCAATTCAAGCATTGCCCTGCGCTAAATCGACAATTCCACCCCACCAAAAACAAAATTCTTACCCGATACTCTAAATCAATGACATGGTTGTACCTATTTGGTATAATTTAATTAAACATAATAATAAGGAACATTATGAAAGCCTCCTCTCTACTACTTTGTCTTACCATCGCCTATTCTGGTTATAGCCACGCCGATGAATCTATACATAGTCAATTTAAAATAGTTTACCAGCAATACCTTAATGCACAGCAACAAGGCAAAGGCGCAGAAGATAAAGCTGAACAAGCCTATTTGCTAGGTAAGCAAATCTATGGAGATAAATCAGATAACACTGCAAATTTAGCCATAAACTATGCTAATGAGCTTCATCAATACCCTGCAGAAAACAAACAAAAACGTTTTACCTTGTTTGAGCAGGCTTACACTATTTTAGCGGCTAATCATCCAGCAAGTAGCATTGAACTCATCGATGCATTGCTTGGTATGGCAACCAATACTGATTCGGTAAATAGAGCCGACGCCCTATACAAACAAGTTATTGAAATCGCTGCAGTCCAAAAAGTCCCAAAATTAGTAGCAGATATGAAACTGGCTGCTGCACAAGGATTAGCGTATGGCTTTCAAGGGAAGAAATACAACCAAGCCAAACGTTACCTACTTGAGGCAGACGAGTTTTACAGCCAAAACTTACCTGAGAACTCAGTAGAGCGGATCAAAGCTGACTTTTTAGTTGCCGCTTTTGCAGAAGGTAAAAGACAATATTCTAAAGCGATTGAGCGTTTAAATCGAGTTGTAAGTGTATTTGATAATGCGCTTAGCTTCGATCATGAAACAGAGCTTAGTGCTCACTCTAAATTAGTTCACCTTTATGAAAAAACAGGTAAAAGTGACGAAGCGACCAAACATTGTTTAGCTATAGCTAAAATGGTGCCGTGGCAAGAAAACCAGCAACAAACCCCACTCTATCGTCAAGAACCTAACTACCCAGATAGTAAAGCAAGGTTTAGGCAAGATGGTTCAGTGCAAATGGAATTTGACGTTAACACCGCTGGCTTTGTAAAAAATATCACCATCATTAAATCTGAAGGTGGTGAAGCATTTGAACAAGAAGCCATTAAAGCAATGGAAAAGTGGCGTTATGCCCCTAAGTTTGAAGATGGAAAAGCAGTGGTTGCAAAAGCTCAAGTGCAGCTAGACTTTAAAATTGGCAGGTAAATACACGTAATTACTAATAACATCAGTGTTTGTAATACTGTTTATAAACACGTTTTAAGCCCAGCATGACTGGGCTATTTTTGTAAGGTATCGAGTATTTTGTCACTGGCATCCTCGATTAAATCAAGTACCTGTTCAAAACCATTTTCGCCACCATAATAAGGGTCGGGGATCTCATCAACACAGGTTCCATAAGCTAAAAATAACGACAGCTTATACTGCAAATGCGCCGGACAAAGTGCAGTTAGATCAGCTAAATTGGCTTTATCTGCAGCGAGGATCAAATCAAAGTACTCAAAGTCATGAGCGTTGACTTGTCGTGAACGTATCCCCTCAAAGCTATAGCCACGTTTAAGTGCCGCCGCTTGCGAGCGTTTATCGGGAGGATTACCAATGTGGTAGCCTGCGGTACCCGCTGAGTCAATTTCAAACTGTGATCCACGTTGTAATGCTTTAGCCTTTAACACCGCCTCCGCAGTCGGTGAGCGGCAAATATTACCTAAACAAACGATCAGTATTTTTTTCATGATTAAATTTCATCCACTAGCATCAACATGCATTCATAAGATACCAATAAAATTAAAACCTGCATACCTAGGTTACTTCCAACCTTGTAACCAGCGCTGTTGATCTTTTAAATCATGCCAATTTATTTCCATCGAACGCTTTGACATCACCGCTTCAATAACACAGCTGATAACAACGCCCTCTTCGTCAAACTCCATTTCCGTAATCATAAAATGCTTTTCTTTATTGACGGGGGAAACTGCCGTCCATTTACTGTTTAATAGTTTTCTGTGGTTAATTTTATTCATATGATTCCTATCTAACATCATTACGTATTGATCATCGTGATACGTAAACACCACCCACTGCGTTTACATTTAACTGAATGAAATGTGATTTTACAGCTAACTAATCACAGCTGCATAGAGGTATAAGTCTGGCTCGACCATCAAGTGGGTTGTCTATTTTCAGGTAGTATTTACCAAGTAGGGTTGGAATTTGCGGTGCTAGTAAGAGGAATTAAATAACCAGTTACATCAGATGACTCACTATGTATTACAAGGTAGAGGTAGGCTTTAATTTATCACTAAAGCCTATATAAGCTAATGCAATTATTAAAATTCGTAACTAATACTCACGCCACCATCAGCGCGTTTTTCATTACTGTTGCTGCCTTCACCGTAGCCTAATTCAAAACGAACGCGCCAACCGCCTTCATTTAAACCACTAAAAAGGTAACTATAACTCACGCCTACACCGTTGGTCGTTTCTGTATCAAACATACCTGATAGCGCACAGCCAAAAATATTACCAAATGTCTCACCAATGTCTTTATCATCAGCATCCGGACACTCACGACCATCATCTTGTGCACCAATGGCGCCAACAACTAAGCCTAAAGCATGCTTTTTATCGCTCGTTAGCGCATGTTCAAACCCGACAGAAAAACCATCATCTAAGCCTATTTTATAGTTAGCATACCAGCGCTGTGTACCTTGTGCTGCTGATAATGATACCTCTGGTATAACAAAGTAAGGGTAGCCGCCACCGATTGAAAAATTAACATCGTTTGCATTAGATGAAAAAGTACAAATCGTTAGCAAAGCACCTAGGCAAAGCTTGTTTAATGTCATTGAAGTTCCTTTTAAGTTTTTTATTATAAAGCGAATGCTACTTTACACATTCTAGAAACAAAAAAGCAACTAAAATTGCTTTAAAATAACATCATCATAATCATCAACGTTTAACGTCACATTAAACTTAGCCGCCACATTATCAAGCTCAGCTTGCTTAATAGCTAATTCATCCATGGTGATAGTGTTATCGTCTAGTTGCCATAATAACCGCGAGCCCGCATAACTATAATGAATTGCTAACAATGCTTGAGGATTCCCCTCTCGCCCCGCCGCTTTTAATTTTGCCATTTTACGGGTGATTTTATTCAATGCTTGTTTGAGATCCCACACATACACCACTTCGGTCATATAATCATGCGTGCGGTATTTATTCAGCGCCCAGCCAATTGTTAGGCTAGTAATAACTACACCAATTAAATTCCAATGAAAATGACTGCCACTTTCATCAGGGAATAACGCGATTAGTAGTTGTGAGATTGCTAAACTGCCAATAGCCAACGCCAAGCCGCAGCCGATAATAACGCGGTTTAAATGCTTACGATAACGAGCTTTATCAATTTGAATAAGTTGCATAACTACCTAATAAAATAAAAACCAAAATTCACAGCCGCCATTGTAACCAATGCCCATAAGCAAACACGAAACTTTTTAAAAATATTTCACCCCTTTTTAATCTAGCGCACGTTTTAGTGATGAATACCACTTAACTTATCGAGGATTTGCTTATGCAAACAGTAGCTTTACCACACACTAATCATGCTTTAAAAACATCAACGGCCATTGTTGGTGGTGCAGCCATGACCTTTGCGGCATTTGCATTTATGCAGTACTTAATTAGTGGCGAGCAACGCGCGCCAAGCTTTATTGATGACAGCATCATTGTAGAAATATTCCAAGCACCAGAAGATTCTAAAGTGCAGCACAAGCAAACCTTGCCGCCGCCACCTAAAATGCAAACGCCGCCTAAAGTGCCGCCGCGTACACCGCCAAGTACTGATACTAATATAGTAACAACCGCAATAACGCCAGATATAAGTATTGATAAAATAGGTGGCGATATAAAAGCTAACTTACAGCGACCAACCGGTGATGCGACCCCCATAGTACGTATAAATCCTAAATACCCGCCCATTGCCGCACGAGAAGGCATTGAAGGCTGGGTACAATTAAGCTTTAATGTATCTCAAACCGGTGAAGTAATAGATGCACAAGTTACTGACGCAGAACCAAAACGCATTTTCGACCGTGAAGCACTACGGGCAATAAAACGCTGGAAATACCGCCCAAAAGTGATTGATGGCGTAGCACAAATGCAAACGGGGCAAAGCGTACAACTTGATTTTAAGTTAGACCAAACGCAATAAAAGCTCATTAACGGATAAGGTTGCCTATGCTTACAAGCTTAAAGTCATGGTTTATCAGTCAGCCCAGTAACGACTACTTGGCTGACTACGCAAAAAGTGGCGACAATCGCCACTTAACTAAACTCGTTACCTTGTTTGGCAACGATTTGTATCATTACTTAGTCACGCAAAGTAATGAGCAACTCGCCTTTGATATAAGCCAACAAACATGGTTAAAAGTGATGGAAAAACGCCATTATTATCAACCGCAAGACAACCCGAAAGCCTGGTTGTTCCGCCTTGCCCGTAATGCGTTAATCGATGAGTTTCGCAAACAACAGCGTTTTGTAGAATTAGAAGACGATACTGCAATTGCAGCACCTAATACTCAGCAAAGCTTTGATTACGAAGCCTTTAACCACGCTTTAATGCAACTAAGCTTTGTACAACGCGAAGCGCTCAGCTTACAGCAAGAAGGCTTTTCGCTTGAAGACATACAACAGATCACCCAAAGCAATCATGAAACCGTAAAAACGCGGCTACGTTATGCAAAACAAAACTTAAAAACATTATTAGGAGCCCATCATGAACAAGCATAACGAACAGTTTGAGCAGCAACTTAACCAGCATTTTAGTGAGCGTAAAAAACGCCACACACTGACGCCAGAACAACAGGCATTGTTTACGCAAATGCCGAATCAAAAAGCTAATAAAAAGCCGACTCGATTTTTATTACCCCTGCAAATGACTGGCCTCGCCTGCGCTTTAGTGGTGTTGGGCTTTACCATTTTTAACACCACAGATAACAACACAGAACAACAACACACACTTAACAACACCTTTGCCGTACAGCAAAGCAGTTACCACTTTATAGAAGTACACCAAGTAGATAATGCGGGCAGTTATTCAAGTGAGGTAACCAGCCAAAAACAACAACTCGACGATAAACTCGCCGCCGACCTGCGCCTACACCAACAGCGCTATATTGAATACGGGCAATTAGTTAAAGTAGACAACGACTGGTACATCGCCAGCTGCCACAGCGAAGTGCTCATTCAAATAAAAGACTCACTATTGAATAACTTAAAAACCAAACACGCCGTAGAGAGCAATATAATGAAAGGCGACATGCTCGCCATGGCCCACAACAGCCAAGGCCAGATTATCGCACTCAAACATGCAGGGGATGGGGTAAAGGTGTGTAGGGGATAATCACTTGCTTCATAATACTTTGTAAAAGTTCTCAGTATTAATGACTATAATACTGAGGGTACATGCTCAGCTAAATAGAATTATGTAGCAAGATATTTGACTCTATTTTTATACTGGGTTGAACAGCAAAGAATAAAACAAGAAAAGGTGTCTTATTTATTTGTTCTGCCTGAGCTAGAGCATTGCTTTAGGAAACTATTTTTCCATTCTTGAAACGCTTTCTTACTATCTTCAGTTTCTATTCTTATATTTCTTGGGGGTGGTGAAGTCCAGCCATGTTTACGAGGTGTTAAAGTACCATCGGGGTATACCAATTTGTATTCAAACGGAGGAGAAGCCAATTTCAACTCACTATAACTTTCAACTGCGCTCTTGCTTACAGCTACAATATTATCAGAGCTAAAATCCCATACAACTAAATTCTCACCAACATTACTGATAATATGGCCACACATAACATCATGTCGATTTTTAATTGTAATCTTGTATTTAGCTAACTCAATTTTAGATGAAATAGATTTTACGTGATAATTGTAAGTAGCGTATGCCGCTAACACTAAAATCATAATAGATAGAGCATTGACAAAAAGTAGATTGGGTTCTTCTTCACACTCATTTTGCCTGTCACTATAGATAATCCCCTCGGCACGCACCTTTCTTTTTAGTACATAAGAAATATCTTTTGTCGTTTTAAACATTAATAGTGTCAACAGAATGAGTATTAATGAAAAAGGAAGACCGCTAGATACTATAGTAAAGTTATATATATCAGTATTTGATAAATAATCAAAAGCAAAAACATCCCAACTATTAAAGTAAGTAATTGTCCAAAAATAACAAAAAACACTGTAAACAAAGAAGGTAATCGTAGTTACACCCCCCCAGTTTTTAGAAGCTAAATCTATAATTTTTATATTTCTATTATCTTTCATCTTAACAATTCAAATTGATTTTATATCAATAGCCTACCTAAGGCGCTTCTCGCGGTCAAACCCAACTCAATCCCTAGATTAAAGGGAACCAATGCGGCAGCACTTTGCATCTTGCCAAGACCGAAAAGCGATCTCACGTTTAACACCCTTCCCCCGTCATCACGCCCTGAAAATAAGTAATTGATGAGTAATTCATTTCATAGATGAAATGAAAGCCGTGACTTCGCCATGGGTGAAAAGCGTAGCTTTGAACGAGAGGCCACGGATGGCCGAACTGGGGAGCGTACATGGATGTGAAAGTTGGCCTATCTTCGCCGTTTACGTTCACATCAATTATGTTTTGAAGGATAAGCGTGATGCTCGGATGGAAAATATCGCGGCTAAAGCCTGCTCCTACAGAGAGTCCAGACAGAGGCCAGCAGCAACACCGATTTGGCTCACCAAGCCAGCACGACAAACCTTGAATAAGGTTTCTTTAAACAGTTAGCGAGTTTGAAAGCGACAAGTTAGCAAGCAATGACTAAAAGTTACACGCGCCAGCAAGCTCAGCGCCTACGGTGGTTAACCCTTACATTGGAGTTAAACCCTTCGCGGCTGAAGCCAGCTCCTACAACAATAACTAACCTCAGTGTGGCGAAGCGCCTCTGTGCTGTCGGTGGTGAAATTCACTTTTTTCGCCCTAAAGGACGACAATTTAAACGCCCCCATTGGTTTTATCGTTGCACTTTAGCCAACCAAACCACGCGCGCCAGCAAGCTTAGCGCCTACGGTGATGAACTTATCACTGGTGTTAAACCCTTCGTGGCTAAAGCCAGCTCCTACTTCCAATATTTAACCTCTGTGCAGCGAAGCGCCTCTGTGCTCTCGGTGGTGATATTCACTTTTTCGCCCTAAAGGACGACCTACAATTTAAACGCCCCATTGATTTTATCGTTGCACTTTAGCCAACCAAGCCACGCGCGCCAGCAAGCTTAGCGCCTACGGTGATGAACTTATCACTGGTGTTAAACCCTTGGTGGCTAAAGCCAGCTCCTACTTCCAATATTTAACCTCTGTGTAGCAAAGCGCCTCTGTGCCCTCGGTGGTGATATTCACTTTTTCGCCCTAAAGGGCGACCTAAAATTTAAACGCCCCCATTGGTTTTATCGTTGCACTTTAGCCAACCAAACCACGCGCGCCAGCAAGCTTAGCGCCTACGCTGGTGAACTTATCACTGGTGTTAAACCCTTGGTGGCTAAAGCCAGCTCCTACTTCCAATATTTAACCTCTGTGTAGCGAAGCCCCTCTGTGCTCTCGGTGGTGATATTCACTTTTCACCCTAAAGGACGACCTACAATTTAAACGTCCCCATTGGTTTTATCGTTGCACTTTAGCCAACCAAACCTCGCGCGCCAGCAAGCTTAGCGCCTACGGTGATGAACTTATCACTGGTGTTAAACCCTTCGTGGCTAAAGCCAGCTCCTACACAAAGTTTAGGCACCTTATAAGCGCTTGCGCGTCGCCATTACAGCAACCCTAGAAAGTGCTTTAACAGCCATCAGTACAACGCGCAGCGTAATACAGTGTCGTACTTAAAAGTCGCATAGTGAGGCAAACTAAACTATAGTGAATTTAAGCAGCTACGAAATATCTGGCTCATGCATATTTCAACATTAACCATATAGTTACTGTTGCATCCTTCAAGTACTTCTATTGATAAGCGTTAAAACTTTTATATGTAAATCAAAACAACAAACAGCCTAGTTTAAAATAGCGGTTGACCTGTGTGTTGCACATACGTTTATCATGCCATTATTGAATAACGATGGAGTTAAGTTATGTATGTTAAACAGTTAGCTAAAACTATGGGGGTGACCCAAGATACAGTGCGCCATTACACTCGTATAAAGTTACTTAACCCCATTCGCAGCGAAAGCAATGGCTATCAGGTGTATACCGCTGACGATCAACAACGCTTAAAATTTATTATCAGTGCGCGACAACTCGGTTTTTCTATTAAAGATATTCAGCAAATAGTTGCTCAGTCGGAGCAAGGGAATTGCCCATGCCCACTGACACGACAATTAATAACTAAACGACTCGCAGAAACAGAGCGGTTATTTCAAGAAACACTCAAACTAAGAACGCGTATGCAAGCAGCGGTAAGACAGTGGGAAAACTCAAGCGATGGTGCTGTAAGTGCCGATATATGTAGTTTAATTGAAACCTTTGTAGATCCCCTTAACGAGCAAGTTAATTCTGAGGAAGCACAATGAGTAATAGCAAAGACACAGTGCAAAATTTTATGATTGAAGGCGCTAGCTGTGGGAGCTGCGTTGCAAAAATAGAAAAAGCGCTAAAAAGTGTATCTGGTGCGCAGCGTGTTGAAATGAATTTTGCTGATCGCAGTGTGCAGGTTGAAGGCAATGCGCCATCAGCAGAGCTGATTGAAGCAGTCGAAAATATTGGCTACAAGGCTAAGCCAATGAATAGCGAGTCGGAGCAAGACGCGCTAGATGAAAAAGCCAAAGCCGATAACGCGCACTATAAAAAGCTAATGCGGAATATGGTATTGGCACTAGGCGTTGGCGCTCCGCTTATGCTGTATGGGCTTATTTTTGATATGAGTGTCACCACCAATACACAGCGCATTGGCTGGTTTATTGTTGGTATAGTCACTTTAGTGGTTATGGCTATTGCGGGTAAACAATTTTACAACGGCGCATGGCAGTCATTTAAAAACCACACCGCCAATATGGATACACTGATTGCGTTGGGCACAGGTACCGCGTGGTTGTATTCTATGGTGGTAGTAATTGCGCCAAGCGTATTACCCGAGGTGGCCAGACATGTTTATTTTGAAGCCTCGGCGATGATCATCGGTTTAATTAGCCTAGGCCTTGCCTTTGAAGTAAAAGCCCGTGGCCGTACATCTGAAGCGATAAAACGCTTAATTGGTTTACAACCAAAAACAGCTCGGGTAGTGCGTGATAACAAAGAGCAAGACATAGCTATTAGTGAGGTACTAAAAAACGAGACTGTGCGTGTACGCCCCGGTGAAAAAATCCCCGTGGATGGTGAAGTCATTGAAGGTAGCAGCTCAGTGGATGAGTCAATGCTCACGGGTGAGCCAATGCCAGTCAACAAAAGTGAGGGCGATACCATTGTTGCAGGCAGCATTAATAAAAGTGGCACGTTGCTATTTAAAGCCACCCATATTGGTAGTGAAACCACACTTGCCAATATTATTAATATGGTTAAACGTGCACAAAATTCTAAACCCTCCATAGGGCGTTTAGCCGATGTAATATCCGGCGTATTTGTTCCTACCGTAATGATCATTGCGGTGCTCGCGGGCCTTGCTTGGCTTAATTTTGGCCCCGAGCCGAGCATTGCTTATGCGGTAGTGGCTGTGACTACGGTGCTTATCATTGCCTGTCCGTGTGCGCTGGGTTTAGCAACCCCTATGTCAATTATGGTTGGGATAGGTAAAGCCGCTGAATCGGGAATACTTATCCGTAATGGAGAAGCGCTGCAAACCACCTCTAAAATAACCACCATGATTTTAGATAAGACCGGTACGATCACCGAAGGTAAACCCACCGTTACCGATATCATTAATTTTAATGACAGCGATAAAGTACACGTCCTTAAGCTTGCTGCTAGTCTTGAAAGCGGCTCGGAGCATCCTTTAGCGCAAGCTATTGTAAGTTATGCTGAAAATGAAGATATCACGATTGAAAAAATCAGTGATTTTAACGCCGTCACGGGGCAAGGTGTGACAGGCACATTTGATGGACAAACTTTATTGTTTGGCAATGAAGCGCTTATGAGCCAACACAATATCAGTATTGCAGAGGCAAAAGAGCAAGCTGAGCAATTAGCCAGCGCCGCTAAAACGCCAATGTATTTTGCCATTGATACCCAACTACAAGCCATTATAGCGGTAGCCGATCCGATAAAAGACGATTCAGCAGAAGCCATTAAACGCTTACAAAACAAAGGTATCCATGTTGTTATGCTGACCGGCGATAACCAAGCTACCGCCAAAGCCGTCGCTAACAAAGTCGGTATTAAGGACTTTATTGCCCAAGTAATGCCTGATGACAAAGCCAGTGAAGTAACTAAACGCCAAGCTAAAGGTGAAATAGTCGGTATGACGGGTGATGGTATAAACGATGCGCCGGCACTGGCACAAGCCGATGTTGGGTTTGCTATTGGCACTGGCACCGATGTGGCGATTGAGAGCGCTGATATCACCTTAATGCGTGGTTCATTACAGAGTCTTGGCGATGCCATTGCAGTTAGTAGCGCCACTATAGTCAATATTAAGCAAAATTTATTTGGTGCATTTATTTACAATGTGGCAGGTATTCCAATTGCTGCCGGGCTGTTATATCCATTCTTTGGCATATTACTAAACCCGGTTGTTGCAGGTGCTGCTATGGCATTGTCATCGCTGACTGTGGTCACAAACGCCAATCGCTTACGCTTTTTTAAACCCATTAAATCGTAATTTTATAAATAGGAGTAGCATTATGTTGATGATCAATATACTCGGCGCGTTGTTAATTGCGGTTATTATTTACTGGTTTTGGCTATACAAACCTAAGCAAGTGCAAAGTAATAACAACAAAATAACGATAGTGGTTAATAACGGGGTTTATTCCCCTGCCCATATTAAAGTGGCTGCTGGTAAAAAAGTAACGCTGACGTTTAATCGACAAGACAGTGCCCCATGCGCCGAAACAGTGGTGTTTCCTTCACTCGATATCAGTAAAACGCTCGCTATGGGTGAGAATAACACTGTTGAGCTGCCAGCACTTAAAGTGGGTGAATATGCTTTTCATTGCCAAATGCAAATGTATAAAGGCACGTTATTGGTATCTTGAGGTATAACAAAACTCAAAGAGACCTTGCTTCATGAAGGAATGCAAAGGGTCAAATGCACAGGTCTTGCATCTTGCCAAGACCAAATACCAATCTCACGTTTAACACCCTCCCCGTCATCACGCCCTGAAAATAAGTAGTTGATGAGTAATATCGCGCAAGGCTGGATTTTGTTCCCGACAAATCCTAAGTACAGCCATTTAGGCAATGCGCGATAAAGCGTGACTTCGCCATAGGTCAAAAGCGCAGCTATGAACGAGAGACCATGGATAGTCAAACTGGAGAGCGTACATGGATGTGAAAGTTGGCGAAAAAACGGCGCTTACATTCACATCAATTATGCTTTGAAGGAAATAGCGTGATGCTAGGGTGGAAAACATTCGCGGCTAAAGCCAGCTCCTACAGAGAGTCCAAAGAGAGGCCAGCGGAAGCCCCTCTTTGGCTGCTGTCGTGCCAGCGCGACAAAACCTTGAATAAGGTTTGTTTAAACAGTTAGCGAGTTTGAAAGCGACAAGTTAGCAAGCAATGACCACAAGTTACACGCGCCAGCAAGCTTAGCGCCTACGGTGGTGAACTTATCACTGGTGTTAAATCCTTCGTGGCTAAAGCCATCACCTACTTCCAATATTTAACCTCTGTGTAGCGAAGCCCCTCTGTGCTCTCGGTGGTGATATTCACTTTCTCGCCCTAAAGGGCGACCTACAATTTAAACGCCCCCATTGGTTTTATCGCTGCACTTTAGCCAACCAAACCTCGCGCGCCAGCAAGCTTAGCGCCTACGCTGGTTAACTTATCACTGCTGTTAAACCCTTCGTGGCTAAAACCATCTCCTACATCAACTATTTAACCTCTGTGCAGCGCGAAGCGCATTTGTGCTTTCGGTGGTGAAATTCACTTTTTCGCCCTAAAGGGCGACCTACTGTTTAAACTGGTAATCTTTTATATAACGATAATCAAATTCAGTGTCGTCTAACACTTGGCAGTGGTCGTTAAAATCATCGCTGAGCATGCCATAGATATCAATTTTTACTGATTGTTCTTCAATATTTTTAGCAAAGCTGGTGAGTAACTGCCTGCCTTTTTTAGCGTCCATATAACAACCAAATTCATAAATACTGTAAAGCCTTGCAAAGGTATCGCCGCCCTCTTCTGCTTGCGTGATAAGTGCGTCACCTGTTTTACTATCGAGTATTTTTCCTAGTATAAATTGAGCGCGCGGGTTGCTTTTTTGCTCTGCTAAATAACGCAGTATTAATTGCGCTTGATAGCTATCTTGCGGGTAATTACCTAAGTAGCGCCCTTGAACATCAAACTGCCTACCTGAATAGTAAGCAAAAGCATAAGTAAGTGCTTTATGCTGGCTTATTGCAGCGAGCGCTTCATCGCTGGTATCAATGTGCTTATCGCGAAACTCGGCTGCGCGCGCTGCTTGCTGATTTTTTTCATTTTCCATGTACTGTACATCTTGAAAAATGAGCACCGCAATGGCAACAATATAACCAACCACAAAAGTCAGCACTAGCAACAAAGGTAGAACAACAAACCACCTGTTTTTTAACTTTTTTTGTTGTAGATAATCAGGGCACGCAAAATAAGCATCAAATGCTTTATAGTCATGCATTGAGATGTTGATACGTGATAGATAGGCAGCGCTCCAGGCGCCGAGTACATAAACGCCAATCAAAATAACGGACAACACATTGCCGCCGACCACTATTTGAAAATCCCATGCGAGTAAAACAATACACGCATGAGACACAAAACCTATTACAGAGAATAATCGTTCATAGCCACGACCATGAAACCTAACAGCTAAACCTATTAACGCGCCGCTGAGCCATAGCATAACAGCGCCTGCTGCTGGCTTTAATTCATAAATAAATACCCACAGCACTAAAATGGGTATACACCAAAAGACTGTGCCTAATGCGGCTGCCAATGCATTTTGTTTTGTTATTTTTTCGATTACATTGTTTTGAAAGTTGCTCTGAGCTGACACGGTAAATCCCTATACGATTGTAAAAATTGTTAATATATTCTATTTCTAACTTCAATACATCCCCAGTACAACGCAAAGCATAAGTAGCAACTTACTGCCCCCCTCTATACTCCCTCCTATCTCATTTTTTCTGTTACTAATCGCACTTTAGTAAATGTTAATAACAATTAAACTATTAACACGCTACTCTATTTACATCGTGTTTAAAAAATTGGAGTCATCATGAAGACGTCTTTTTACACCAGTTTAGCTATTGCTATGGTCAGTTTATCTACCTTGCAGGCGTGTGCGCAGCAAGCGGAACAAGAAATCCCTGTCGCTAAAAGCGCTGATAAGTATCAGCTTGAATTAGTTGCTCAAGGGGTAAATATTCCTTGGGGAATGGCGTGGCTTAACGAGCAAGATTTATTAGTAACAGACCGCGCTGGTGAGCTTAGGCTAATTCGTAATGGCAAACTGCTAGAACAAAAAATTGCAGGGCTGCCTAACATGCATGCGGAAGGTCAAGGCGGCTTATTAGATATCGAGCTTGATCCTAACTTTAAAGACAATGGCTGGATCTACTTTTCTTACTCAGGTTATGAAGGCGATGAAGAAGGCTACAATACGTCCATTATGCGTGCGCGCTTAAAAGATATGGCACTTGTCGACTCGCAGCTGCTGTTCGACGGCACGCCAAACACCACAACCAGCAAACATTACGGCTCGCGTATTGAATTTGATAAAGACGGTTACTTGTACTTTTCGATTGGTGACCGCGGCGCGCGTGATGTTCACCCACAAAGCTTAGAGTATGATGCAGGAAAAATTCACCGCATTAATGCTGATGGCACAATCCCTAAGTCAAACCCGTTTGTTAATCAGCCAAACGCACGTAAGAGTATTTACTCTTATGGCCACAGAAACCCACAAGGCATGGCTATGCATCCAGAAACGGGGGCAATTTGGAGTCATGAACACGGCCCTCGTGGTGGTGATGAAATCAATATTATTAAAGCAGGCGCTAACTACGGTTGGCCAGAAGTAACTCACGGCATTAATTATAATGGCAGTAAAATTACTGATCAAACAAGCCGCGAAAGTATGCAACAACCCGATTGGGTATGGGTGCCGTCTATCGCGCCTTCCGGGATGGAGTTTGTTACAAGTAGCAAATACCCGCAGTGGCAAGGTCATGTACTTGTTGGTGCAATGAAGTTTGCTCACTTAGTATTAGTAGAGCTTGATGGCGATAAAGTAACAGGTCACAGCAAGCTATTTGAAGGTGTTGGCCGCGTGCGCAGCATTGCAACCCACCCTAATGGCGATTTATATCTGGGTATTGATGGTATGGGAATTTACCGCATCGTGCCTAATGGTAAAATCTAACGCGTAATACAAGCAATGTGATGAAGCCCTCTAAATTGAGGGCTTTTTGCATTTTTAGGTGGTTTGGGTGTATTACTGCGGCCCTTTACCGCCATCAACTTGACTGCCTAAGCTATTGGCATTGTCTAAACTGTATGGGTATAACTGGATATCGTTAAAGATGTTAGCGCTATTGTCGCGATACTGATCAGTTGCTGATACGCCAGTATACACATTTCCTGACGCGCTAAAGTAGCCTGAGCCTTGGTTCCAATGTGATTTTGCACTGTTTTCAAAGTAATTATTTTCTACTAATACTTCAGCGCCATTACCTGCACTAATTGCAAAATAAGTAATGTTTTTCCAATAGTTATTAAACATATGAACGCGTGAATTGTAGCCGTCTACTTTAGGGTTGCGCCCTGCAGCTGTATCCCAGAAGTTATAATGTGCCGTTATTTGGGAGTTTTTGAATAAATGCGTATACCAATATTTGTTAGCACACACTTACGTATTATAACCATAAAAACGGTTCCAGCTTAAAGTGACATTTTGGCTATTGCCAATATCAATATAACCGTCACTAATTTTATTAAACGCCATATGATCAATCCAGATGTGGCTACTGTCATCAACAGAAATAGCATCCCCCGCTTCAACTAATGCTGGGTTAATATCTTCAAGTAAAATATTACGTATGATGATATTACGATCATTACTGATCACTAAGCTTGCGCCGATGATTTTTGAGTTTCTCCCCAATCCTTCAAGGGTTTTATTTGAGCGAACACGAAGCCGAGAGTCATTACGTGTAACGTTAACTGTATTATTTGAATTACTACCTAATTCACTACAGCTTTGACTACCAACCGGTAAGCGATACCAAGTTTTACCGTAATCGCCCCATGTGCCACAATCGAGTGGACATGCTGCAACAGTTCGGTTTGCCGTATGGCAGTTAATCGTTGTATTGTTAGGAACTTGAATAACCGCTGTTGATGTTGAGTTTAATGCGGCTGTTAACGCACTACAGCTAGTAACAATTGTAGGAGATACATTACCGCCGCCGGTGGTAGTTGCAAGGCCATCATTACCTGGTTGTGCCGCAAAACCAATTAAACCAGCTGTTGTTTGACCGCCACCACTACTGCTACCACAACTACCTGAAACTGGATTGATATACCAGCGCTGTGAACTGCCACCAACATCATCATTTTGATACACATTGGCACCGTTTTGCGAACCCGCAACAGTTAATGACTTTTGCGTAAGTTTATTAACGATGTTAAAACCACCCGATGAAGACGCCTTCAGCTGCCAGCGTTGATTATCCCCTTGCCAATCGTCATACACCACAATATTAGCGCCATTAGACTGTGACGAATTGAGTACATCAAGTACTTGGTTATTATGCTGCAAACGAATAGCCCAGTAACCATCACTGCCCTTAGTGAAAGCAAACTTCTGGTTTGCACTACCCCAATATTGATAGCTAATTACATCCGTTGCGCCACTAGTATCAGACGTATTTACAACTAATGCCAAGCCAGAGCCACGGTTAATTAAAGAGTAAACCCCACCAGAGGTGGGCATGGTTGTACAATTTTATGCCAATGTAGCAAAGCTACAAGTAGATAAAAGAAGTAACAATAGACTCTTGTGCCGTTGTATCAGTGTTGTCATAACGCTCATTCTTTTGCTCCAATTTATGCTATTCCTTGAATGGTGTTGTGTAAAATGCAAATCCTGCACTTAGGTACAAACGATTAATAATTATCGTTTGCGCACTTGCATTAGGGTCATTTATACTACAAATGAAGCCAATTGTTAAATTAAAGTAAACCAGTATCATTTCGATGTGAGCTTTTTTATAGCTTAAGAACTAAATTAGTATTGAAATTCGCTAATTTTAGGGTGAAATTAATATATCAGCCACTTATACAGCTTTCTTATTGTGTAATAGTATGACAAAAATTTAGCGCAATACGACTACACTAAAAACAAATCACAAAGTCGCTTTTTTACAATTCTTTTTATTTATCCGTCAATAAACTAGCTAGCAGTTATTTATCGATTTGGAACTATTATGAAAAGAGCGAATTACTTTAATATCGAACCCGAGTTAATGACCTACTTGATTGATCAAGAAGCACTGATCAAACAGAAAGTCGAGGCTACCTTTGGAGTGACAATTTGGGAGCTGCTAAAACTAAGAGCGTCACAGTTAAACCAATGCGCGTATTGTTTAGCCATGCATAGCAAACAAGCACTGGAGTATGGTGAGAGCATTAACCGCATTATTGCCCTCAATGCGTGGCAAGACACGCCACTTTATAACGATAAAGAACGTGCTGCATTAGCGCTTTGCGAGAAGTTGACTTTGTCACAGAACATTGATGATGACTTTTACCAAACACTTTCCGCATTATTTGATCAACCAAGTTTAGTTACCCTCACCGTAGCAATTAATGCTATAAATAGTTGGAATCGTATAGTCAAAATGTTTAAACCGACAGTCGAGTTTAATGAACGATAAACTATTTACAGCCCAACGGGCGATATCGCTGATTATGTACAAGCAGTTTGGTTTGCAAGCGCCCAATATTCAGGGGAGAGTTGGCTCCCCTGCGATGGCGCAAAAGGCGTTATATTTTTACTATCTGGGCGTCTTAATTTAGCTGGAAAACCATTAAATCCCCCCTATTTCATGCAAACCATATCAACACAGTCAGAAAAAGTAACGTTTACTGCTGGCTCCGTCTTTTGTGGGATCCGGTTTAAACCCGCTGGACTTGCCCATTTACAAAAGGTAAATCATTCGCTTGTGGCGCCTGCAACCTTAGCAGGTTTAGCACAGGCGCTTGACCAATATGCTAACTTAGATTCGTTTATTGATTTGTTGTCGGCGCACCTCAATGCATCAAAAATACACCATCAGGCTATTGAGCACACACAAAAATTGATCCATAAAATAATCAATCTTACCCCACTAAGTACTGCTTACGAGCACACCCCTAAAGGTAAGCGGCAATTAGAGCGCTACGTTAAAAACACCTGTGGCATCACTGCCAAACACCTAGCACGTATTTACAGAGTCAGGCAAGTCAGACAACTTATAAAAGCAAACCCACAGCTAAGCTTGGCACAACTCGCCCTTGAGTGCGGGTTTTCCGATCAATCTCACCTAAACAATGAGTTCAACGCTATTTTACAAATACCCCCTGCCAAATATAAAAAGTTAATCCATCAATAGCTGCTGTTTTATTGCTGCACTATAAACTAAAAAGCCTGCAAATTTGCAGGCTTTTCGCTGACTAGCTAACTTTACTCTCGCAAGCTCGCTAACTCTTTACAACACAATAATGCTCGTAACTAGGTAAGCAACAAACGTTAAGCCACCCGCGAATAATGCATACGGCATTTGTGTTTTAACGTGAGTAAGCAAGTCACAGCCGGAGGCAATAGCTGACACCGCACTGGTATCTGATATTGGCGAGCAATGATCGCCAAATACGCCGCCCCCTAAAATTGCCGCAATCACTAATGACGGCGGTAAACCAAGCGCTTGAATTAATGGCACACCAATCGGGATAAGTATTGCAAATGTACCCCATGAGGTGCCTGTTGTGAAAGAGATCACCGCACCGGTTACAAACAACACTGGTACGACTAAGTAAATAGGTAAGTAATCACCCACTAAGCCCGCAACAAAAGTGCCAGTACCTAAATCTTTTAAACTGGCGCCGAGAGTCAATGATAGTAATACGATCGCGACTAAGGGTAATAACTCACCCATGCCTTTAAAGCCAATATCAACCAGTTTATGGTGAGTAAATTGACGAGAGCTTACCATTAATAAGTAGGCGACAACGCAAGCTAAAATAGTTGCATACAATACCGACTTAGAGCCACTGCCGCTGGCAATATCACCATTACCTGACCAATACATAAAGCCGACCATGCTACCTATTAAAGTAAGTAAAGGAACCAGCATATAGCGTGCTTTAGTGCCTTTTACTTCTTCTTGCAGCTCTGTCTTTTGGTGCTCTAATTGCTCTTCAGCCTTTTTAAGCGGGCCGTGTACTTTATCAAACGAGATAGTGTAAAACACAATGAGTAAGGTGATGATGGCGTAAAAGTTATAGCCTATGCTGCCCCATAACACCGAGACTGCCGACTCTGACAGTTCATAATTACCAAGCAAGCCAAGTATGTATGCCCCCCAACCATTAAGTAAAATCAAAATACACACAGGAGCACTGGTACTATCAATAATGTATGCTAAGCGAGCACGGCTCATTTTAAATTTATCGAATAAACCCCGCGATAAAATACCCGCAGTCAGTACACTTAAGTTAGATTCTATAAACACCGCAATACCTGAAAACATGGTTAAATAACCCACTTGGCGTTTGCTCTTTGCCACACCTTTGTTCATCAACACATTTACTGTTGCAGCCACACCGCCCGATTCGCGTATGTAAGCAAGTAATGCACCGATTAAGATACTAAAAATGAGGATACGACTATTACCTGGCGAACTTGCTACGCTCACCACGCGCTCTATGGTATTTATAAATGTATTAAAAAGTGTATTACCGTTACCTTGCAAGGCCAGCAAAAACTCTGAAGAAGCAACAGCGACAAGTAGCGCCATAATGACTTCTTTGCGCCAAAATACGATCAAAATCGCAATTAGTGGCGGTAAAATTGAATACCAAGACATACTGTAACCTTTTTTGTGGTGAGTCTATGACTCACTCTAATTATTATCAGGCCTTTGTTATAAAGGCCGGAACAAACTCATTAGCTTAATCTGTTCGTCAATAAACACAACTTAAATCGATTAGCGATAAGCTGAACACTGCCATTTAGATCAATGCTTATTTAATATTGCTTCATAAATTAGCGAAACAATTGAGCCATATTTACCGGTTTCAAACTTTCTCCCCATAAATTCATAATCTGTTTCATTCCCTTCAATCGGGGTATGGCGAGCATTGGTAAGCAAAATTATCGCCAAGTCATAAGCGGGATCAATCACAGTAACCGTGCCCGTCCAGCCAGTGTGACCATACGCTTGTGGGCTCGCGTACGGGCCAAAATGCCATTGTAAAGCACCGTTACCGGCACGACGCCAACCTAAACCATAACTTTCATCGCTGGCTTGCGGGGCAATGAATTGCTCTAATACTTGCGGGGTAAATATTTGCTTATCACCATAGCCACCGCGATTCAGCAATAACTGCGCAAGCACAGCTAAGTCTTGACCTGTACTAAAAAGTCCTGCGTGACCTGCGACCCCACCTAAGGCATAAAATGCTTTTTCGTCATGTACTTGCCCTTGTAAAACGTCGGTACGAACATTATCAAAGCTGATCCGCCCGTCACGAGTGTTTCCCATTAACTCAGTGGCAGCTATTTGGTTTTTTATAAAGCCCTTTTGCAATGGATTATAAACGGTGTGGGTTAAACCAAGCGGTTGAAAAATTTGCCCTTCAACATAATTATCCAGCGACTGCCCTGAAAGTCGCTCCACTAATACACCGAGTAACATGTAATCAATATCTGAATATAAATGTTTAACGCTACGACCCGCAACAAATGGCACGCCTGTCAGTAATAAGTTTTTAGTACGTAAGCTATTTTGTGAAAAGAATCGCTCACCAAACTTATTATCTTTACGATGAAAATCAACTACCGCGGGATAACCTGCACTGTGGGTCAGTAAATCTTTGACTAACCGCTGCTCACGGCCCGCACCACGAAACTCAGGTAAGTAATAAAATAGTGGTTTTTCTACATCAACTTTACCTTCACTGGCCAGTTTCATTAACGCTAAATTTGTGGCAAACATTTTTGAATTAGAGGCAATATCAAATAATGTATCGCTTTTCATCTGCTGTGGCTGCTCTAATAATGAGCCATCAGCAAGGTATTTTTTAGCATCGCCATAGTGGCTTAATTTAATTAACTTACCATCTTTGATCACTGCCAGTACGGCACCGGGAAATCCTGCCGCGACTTCTTCATTGATCAATTTATCCACGTTATTAAACTGCACTGACTTTACAGGCTTAGTTACTAATGTTGGGTAAGGAAAACGTAATGTTAAACTTGCCCCTTCAGGCTGCACATTTTCAACCTTGAACGTATTTGTGCCGTTGTGAGTCCGTTTAGATAAGCTGTATTTGTAGCTATTATTTGCCATAAGTGGCTGAGCAATATTTATTTTTTCACCATTGATAAAAATATCCGCGCTCGTTGCGGTGTTATTTTCAATGATAATTTCGCCTCGGCCTTTATAAGCTTTAAATGTACCACGGTCATTAACCAGTGCCCGAGAACTTGGATTAGGATTTGGTACCTGCAACACAACCTGCGCATTTGCTAAAGGCTTAATAATCGGTTCTGGGGCAAGTTGCTGTTGTTGATATTGCAACATTAACTTAGCTGCTTTTTTCGGAAAGTACTTCTGCATCAAAGCAAACAATACCGCAGCGCTGCGCGCATCTGCATTACCGCTTACATGCCAAGGTAAAAAGTGCATTTGAAAGGCACTTAATGTATCAAGGGTTTGTGGATCAAGTTGATTAGTCACGTGTACATCATAACCATAACCACGTAACGCTTTTTGCATTAAACTAATTGATGGTTTAACTAAATTAAATTGCTGCCAATATTTATCAACCGTGTCACTGTCATACCATGCACCAATACCAGCTTGGTACAATTGATACCATGGAAAGCGCGGACCTGGATCGTTTTTTCGTGTAGGCGCTATATCGGAGTGCCCTACAACTTGAGTTGGGCCAATATCAGGGTTACGGGCTAAAATACCTTTACTGAGCTCAATCAATAACGCTATTTGTTTAGCGTCAAAATCGGGGAAAATACACAGTTTTGAGGCGTCATTTTCCATTTGCTCATCAGGTTTAACTTCGGGATAGTGACAGCTTGGTACGTTAACAATTTCGATACCAATTGATTGATCATTTAAATCTTCACGGCCTTGCCAAAAGCTTGTCCCGGCATGCCACGCCCTATCATGTTCATCAACTAGTTGAATTACTTTTAATTCATCCTCAGGGTAGCTAGGATCATTTAACTCTGGTAATAAATAATGAGCACTTAAACCACCTTCATCGACTAAAGCACGTATCGATTTTTCATAATCAATAGCGGTGTAATGCATGACTAAAAACTTAACACGATGACTGTAATTGGCAGATTGTGTAAACTCGTAAGGTGTTGAAGCACAACTAGTCAAAAGTGCGGTAGTTGTAACTAAACAAAGTTTTTTAAACCAAGATAAAAACGTCATAGCCTTCTCATTGCTGATCAAAGTAAATAAGCGCAATCCCAAAACCACGATTAGCGGTATTTAGTAAACAATACATTAAATAAACCCAGTTCTCATATTGTTATTGTAGTTTGGACAACTCGATTTGAGTTGTATAAACCAAACCCTATCACAGTAAAATGATTTGTAAATAATTTATTTCAACAAGCAAATCAAATAAAGATATTTTATCCCACCATAAAAACAGTGCCCAAGCGACTAGCAAATAAATCTGTTAGTTCGTGCTATTGGTGTTGTAAAATTAGATAATTAAAACTATATTATTCCAATTATTCTTAAACAATATTCCAAAACTTAATTGCGGCTATTGGGAATAATTTATTTTTTGTACGCCTAGGAACAAGAGTAAAAACAAAGATGGTTACATTTGAACCTAGAATAAGTACAAATTTATTTCGATTAATGCTATAAATACGCCAAATATAAAAATAAGCGGGTAGTATGTCTACATTTGTAAAAATTAAAGCCTTACGTCAGTCCCTATCGAGCAGCGAAGCTAAGCTAGCCGACTTCACATTGAACTCAGCTAATGCTATTCGTAATCTTTCGTCTGTAGAGCTGGCTAAAGTTGTCGGCGTGAGCCAGTCAAGCGTTGTAAAATTTTCGCAAAAACTGGGCTACAAAGGCTTTCCAGCATTTAAGCTGGCTGTCATTGATGCACTCAATGATGAAACATCAGAACCAAAACTGCATGGTAAAATCACCTTAAGTGATTCACTAGAGCAAATAGCAGAAAAGCTACTCAGTAGTAAACTTGCTGTGCTTACTGAAACAAAAAACCTCAATGAAGCGCTAGCCATTGAACAAGCTGTTAGCTTGTTAAAATCAGCTAAACGAATTTTAATTTGTGGTTTAGGGGGCTCTGCCCTGGTGGCTAAAGACTTCTCTTATAAGCTGCAAAAGTTAGGTATGCCAGCAATAGCTGAACCTGATGGTCATGCGCAGCTCGCCTATGTATCAACCTTTGCAAAAGGCGACTTAGTTATTGCGATCAGTGAATCGGGTGTCACCAGAGAAATTGCTGAAGTGGTAAAGCAGGCTAAGAAAAACGACAGTTACGTGATCTCTGTCACTAAATTTGGTAGTAACCCTGTTGCTGATCAAGCCAATGTTAGGCTTTACTCTGTGGCAGAAGAAGAGTCAGTCCGTTTATCATCGATACTTGCCCGTACTGCGCAAGACTTTGTTATTGATATTCTATTTATCGCTTTAACGCAATCGAGTCGTCAAGGTCGTAAATTACTAGAGCATTCAAATGACGTTGTTGGTGAATTTAGAAATCACTAACCAACGACATCCTAAAGAATTAAGGCCACTATTGTGGCCTTTCTTATTATAAAAACCACTTTAACAACAGCCATGCAATAAATAACCTATCTCTCGTTTGCTAATTTATAAATTATTTATTTATTCCATGCCAACCAAAATTTTTTAGTTCATAAACAATAATTATTATTGTAACTCCAACAGTATTGTTCCAACTCAATAAAAAATCCCCCTTCTTTAGAATGAAAAACACAAAAACATGTCATTTCAATATATTAAATATGATTAACTGCGCTAAAAATCGCGAAAACACTCCCCCAGCCTTACGCTTATATTGACAAAAAATATAACGAAACCAGTTTTTATATATTTTATTTATAGATGCAACGAAAATAAGGAAGATTTTATTCTTGACCATTAATAGCAACGCATGTTTAATGGAATAGCAACAATTGATCAAAGTTTATAACTCTGTTTGGGGAATCAACAAAGTTCAGAGCTATAAGTTAATTATAATAAGGACGGGGAAAACAATGAAAAAACAGGTACCAACCTTCACTATAAGCTCGTTAGCGCAGGCCACACATCGCGCTCTGCGAGTGCCAAAAACTGCAATAACCACCGCTATAATAGCTGCCTCGCTAGCAAGTGCTCCTGCATTCGCGAATTTAAACGGTAGCATTAAAGGTAAGGTAAAAACCGAGCAAGCAAACCAACCACTAGCGGGTATTACCATTACTGCACGTAGTAACGTCATGCCAAAAGCGCGTACGGTGGTAACCCGTGAAGATGGCAGTTATGATCTCCCGCAACTAAAACCAGGCACTTATGAGCTGACCTTTGAAGACAGCAGCGGCGTTACACAAACAATAACTGTTGATGTACTGCTAGAGCAAACCTCAAGTGCTAATGTTGTTCTTGGCGGTAAAAAAGATAATGTTGAAGTAATTACAGTGACAGGCAGTAAATTATTTCGACAAGGTAAATCAGCACTCACAAACTCATTAGGTGAAGAGGGAATTAATAATGTCCCTGTAGGTCAAGATTACCGAGACCTTTTAAAGCTTGTCCCTGGTATAGAACTTTCGGCAAATTCAACGTTGGGCCCATCAGCTGGTGGATCAGGTGTTGATAACTCATATGGCTTTGATGGTGTTAATGTGTCATTGCCGATGTATGGAAACTTAGCTTCAGAGCCATCAACACACGATGTTGCCTTTGTTACTATGGACAGAGGTGGTGCAAAAGCGGTTGGCTTTAATCGTTCTGGTGGATTTTCAATTAATACCGTATCAAAATCTGGTACGGATGAGTTTCACGGTAATATAGAATACAAAATACAACCAAAAACCTTTGTTGCAACGCCAGTAGGTGCAGAGAGCTTTGAACTTGATAAAAATTGGTTAACCGCAAGTTTAAGCGGTCCACTGATTGAAGATACATTATATTTTTATACCTCTTATTACCGTCCTGAAGCGACCAAAGCAAACAAAAACACAGCCTATGGCGAAGTAAAAGATTATGAGAGTATCCGCGAAGAATACTTTGGTAAATTAACCTGGGCACCAACTGATGATATTTTGATAAATATCTCACAACGTACCTCAGATAAAGAAGTTAAAGGTGATTCGATTGATGCTTACGAGATGGACACTGTATCTGTCGGTAGTAAAGCTGATCAGGATATCTTTACTTTAGATGGTTCATGGATTTTAGGATCAGCAACCACACTTTCGTTCCAATATAGTAAGTTTGAATTAGAAACAGCCTCACAACCTGATACACCATTGAGTGTAATCCCTTCTTTATCAAGCCAACTTGGTATTGATGACTTAGCTCAAATGGGTTATTTCTCTGTCCCAAGCTTAAGAAGTTATGACCCAGATGAAGGATTTAGCGAAGCACAAATCGCCGCATATAATGCTGGCGCAAATGCATTAATTAATACCTATGGCTATCTTGAAGACGCAGTGATGAAAGGCGGTGGCGGTGTTGGTGCATACGCAACTTATGATAATCAAAACTTCTACAGAGATTCTTTTGAAATAAACTTAGAGCATGAATTTGATTGGGCAGATACTTATCATATACTCCATTTTGGTGCTAAATGGGAAGAAGGCGAAGAACAACTAACGCGCCTATCTAATGGTTGGGGACGTATTTCTTATTTAGGTGGTTTAGTCGATGCAGATGCAGACACCGAAGGTTTTGACCCCGCTGATGCCGTTTACCGAGCCCATGTACAACAGATGAGTTTAGCAACAGAAGGCGGCAATACTGTTTCAGGGATAAACTCTAAAACTCGCAGTTTAAACTTTGAAATAAACGACACGATTGAACATGGAGACTGGACTTATAACTTAGGTCTATTAATAAGCCAAGACACTTGGTATGGTCAAGGCTTAAAAGCTAAATCAGGTACTATTTCCGGTTATGAAGTTGCCCCCGGTCACAAGTACCAAATGTACCAAACCGACTGGAAAGATATGCTACAACCTCGTTTAGGTGCAACATGGACTTATTCTGATGAGGATTCCGTATTTGCAAACTTTGCGATTTATAATCCTGAAGCAAGTTCATTATCTCGCGCAGCATCATGGGATCGAAACACTCGTGCCGAAATTGAGTTATTACTCGATGAAGCCGGTAATATTTTATCCTCTTCACCTAGAAAAGGTTCATCTGGTAAAGTATTCCAAGATGATATGAAACCACGTCGTATTAACGAATTTACTATCGGAACCACTAAGTATGTTGGTTCTGACTTAGTATTACGTGCCCATGTTCGTCACCGTAAAGGCATGCACTTTTGGGAGGATATGCCAAACAATGCGCGCCTAACTGATTACTCAGGTGTTGATGCCGAAGGTGTACCACAACACATTGCAGATAAAGGCTTATATGTAGCTAACTTAGCTGATATTCGTGACGAAATTGGTGGTTCGTCTTATGTAATTGCAGAGGTTGATGGCGGCGAAACCAAATACTGGGAAGCGAGTATTGAAGCCGAATACTTGGGTGAGAATAGCTACGTAAACGCTTCATATGTATGGAGTCACTACTATGGCAACTTTGACCAAGATAACACCACAACAAGCAATGATGCGAATAACTTTATTGGTTCATCTTACTATGGTGATGGCCGTGGTCGTTATTCATGGGATAACCGTTATGGCACACTCTCAGGTGATAAACCTCACCTGTTAAAAGTATACGGTTACTATACTCTTCCTTGGGAAGCTAACTTAGGGGCGTACTTCGTATTCCAATCAGGTAAAGCATGGGAAGCATGGGATGGAACAACATATGGCTACCCTACAAGCCATATTAGCCGCTATGCAGAGTCTGCTGGTAGTCGTCGCACTGCTAGCCATTGGCAACTTGACTTAAACTATACGCAAAACTTTAAGTTCTCTGGTGATATGGAACTACAATTTCGTGCTGATCTCTTCAACGTATTTAATCGTCAAACAGGTTATAACAAAAACCCGTATGTACTTGAAGAGAAATTTGGTGAATCGCGTAGCTACTACAATCCACGTAGCTTGCAGTTATCAGTTAACTTTAAGTTTTAATCTTATGGATTAAAGTAAGCGCTCAATGGGCGCTTATTTCCCCATCCATGGTAAGGCCACAATTGTGGCCTTTTTTATTGCAAAAATACGTGTATTACTGCATAAATCGCTGTTCGTCGCTAATTTCACATTGTGCTATTTCTATTGGTTGATTACTTCTATCAACCAGCCAACATTCGTCATAAATAGAGCAATAGCACAGCTCGATTGCAATCTGTTCATCCATTTTAAGAATTTCTGTTAAATAAGCCTTATCTTTTATGGAAACCGCACTAAAATTCGCTTGACTTGGTAGAATACGTGTACCGATATGTGATTGAACTAAGTTCGTTGCAGCTATAAAATCAGACCATTTCTTAATGGGCTTCTCATTATAGATTACTTTGACATATTTAATAATTGCCGGACCTGTGCCGTTATTCATTATACCGTAACTAAATAGCTCATCCTTAGGTGAAAAACTCCTATACAACTCAACTCTCGGCCAAACCGAAGCCCTTGCATAAGAGCGATCAATCATCGTTGAGTAAATACCTATTATTGTTGTAACAACGCTTATCAATAACGCTGAAAAAGCAACTATCATTTCCGGCTTTTTATACCAAATGTCTTTTTTCATTATTATTCCTTTAAATTTTATTTATAGAACATACAGTTGAACTTTTCTAAGCGCAATAAAAAAACGCAGCCTAAGCTGCGTTTTAAAGGTTTATAAATGAAAATAGTCTTATTGATATAACAAATATGCTGCGCGTTGCTGTTTAAAGCGAGCTAGATCTTGTTGCCAGCTTTGTTTGATTTGCAGCTCTGTTTGGCCGGCTTCGATAGCTAAGCGCAGCTTATCAGTGCCTGCAAGTTTATCCATAAAGCCAGCACGTTCAAAGAACGTTTGCTCGTTTTGCGTAAAAGTTTTGTAGGCTGTAATAAATAAACTTAAATCTAGTCCTTTGATTGTACTGCCGCGTAAATCAAGACCTTGCACCTCTATCCCTTTAAATTTAGGGTTCATTGATGCTCCCTCAATAGCGCGCGGAGTAAAACTAAACTCCCCTAACGCAATCGGTGAATAACCTATCACTTGAAATGGAAAGTCTGTACCACGGCCAATTGTAATTGGTGTTGCTTCAAAAAAGCATAATGATGGATACAACGCAATTGACTGATCATTTGGTAAATTAGGGCTTGGCTGAACAGGTAAACTATACGTCATATCGCGGCGATAATGCGCCACAGGCACAACCGTCAAGTTTAGTGACGAAGCTTTATTTATCCACCCTTCACCTTTGATCATTTTTGCCAGCTCACCCACTGTCATACCATGTAATACAGGAATTTCATGCATGCCAACGAAAGACTGAAATTTTAAATCTAAAACTGGCCCATCAACATAAGCAATATTCGGGTTTGGCCTATCAAGTACAATAAAATCAATGTTATTCTCAGCAGCAGCTTCCATCATGTAATGCATTGAGCTGATATAAGTGTAAAAACGCACACCAACATCTTGAATATCAAAAATAATCACGTCTAATTCGCTTAATACAGCGGTATCTGGCTTTTTATTACTGCCGTAAATAGACACCACATCAATACCGGTCTTTGCATCCACCGTACTTTTTACATGCGCGCCGGCATCGTGGTCGCCACGAAAACCATGTTCAGGGGCAAATATTCTAGTAACATTCACGCCTTTATCACGCAGTAAGTCGACTATATGGGTGCCATTAACTTGTGAAGTTTGATTAACGACTAAGCCAACTCGTTTGCCCTCAAGTTGTGGTAGGTACTGCTGATATTGTAAAGCGCCAACACTTAAATTTACTTGCGGCGTATCAGTTAAGATTGCATCGTCAGTACTGTTGTGGGCGCATGCGCTCAAAATTAGGCATTGTAATATAACCAATAATCTAATTAACATTTATAGTTCCACTGCTTTTCGTAAAAAACCATCCGCTTGGGTTAACATTTGCTCAGCTTGGGCGGCATCTTTGCCCGTTAAGATGATTAAAATAGCCAATTTAGCACTTTGCTTTGCTTGGGCAAGCGCATCGACTCCTTGCTGATGAGTGCAATCGGTTGCTTGCATTACGATGCGGATCGCACGAGCATGCAGCTTTTCATTGCTAGCATTCACATCAACCATCAAGTTTTTATAGACCTTACCAGTGCGGATCATACTGGCTGTGCTGAGCATATTTAATACTAACTTTTGTGCAGTACCCGATTTCATACGTGTTGAACCAGTTACCGCTTCAGCGCCAACTACCGGGCAAATGCCAATATCAGGTAGTTTCATTACCGCGGAGTTAGGATTACAGGTTACTCCAACGGTGATACATCCTATTGATTTTGCATACTCAATGGCTGCTCGCACATAAGGTGTACGGCCACTAGCGGCAATCCCTACCACGACATCTTTAGCCTGTAGATTAACGGCTTTAAGATCTTCTACGCCTAATTTTAAGCTATCTTCGGCACCTTCAACTGCTTTTTTAAAAGCCGTTTCGCCACCCGCAATTATTCCCATTACTTGTTGATCGCTGACACTGTAAGTTGGCGCGCATTCCACAGCATCTAAAATACCTAAGCGACCACTGGTGCCGGCACCAATATAAATTAAACGACCGCCTTGCTTAAATGCCGTTACAATATGATCGACCGCTTTGGCTATCTCTGGGATCACTAACTTTACAGCAGCGGCAACTTTTTGATCTTCCAAATTTATTTTGGTTAAAATTTCGCGACTATCGAGTAAATCTATATCCAACGTATCTAAGTTTTGTCCTTCTGACACAATCCCGTTCAGCTCTTCTAAAAGTGCACGCTGCTGATTAAAATTAGACTCAGGGCTCATTGTGTAATCCTTGTGTATTCAATTTGTTTAATGCGGTCGCTGGCTAAAATCACCGCACCGGCTAACGAATCCCCTTGACGGGGAGATAAATTCAGTTGTGTATTTTCATTTAATAATGCAATGGTTACGTCCGCTAAACCGCCAATAATTATGACTGGTAACTGGCTCTGACCACGACATTTTTCAATCAATCTCTCGACTTGTCGAACATGCTCACTAAGCACCGTATCGGCTATTATACACTGTGTTTTTAAACTAAAGATTAAAGGACTAAAACGCGCATAATCTAACGCTTTGGCCTTCATTAACCAACTTGATATTTGTTCTCGCTCACGGCCAACTTGTTCACTCAGCTGTTGCGTTAGCAGGCTTTTAGGTTGCTCAAAGCGGTCTATTTCATCTAACAAGCATTGCACAGCACTTAACCCTAAGCGCGCACCACCGCCAAAATCATCAACCGAAAAACCCCAGCCGCCAATTAATTTTGTTTCTCCATCAGCGGATAATCTTGCTGCTACAGCGCCCGTTCCTAACGCTAACATTGCAACTGGCTGACCTAGATTTGCACCATATAATGAGGTGATTGCATCACTTACAATACTCAATTGCGCAAATTTAATATCACAGTCTAGCTGTAAGCTTGCAGTTACTCGCTCAGCCAACACTTTAGACGAGCCGCCCGCAAGTCCCATTACCGCCAAAATTTGGCTATGCTTAGCGCCACTTTGTGCACATACGCTAGTGATCACTTGCTGTAAACTAGTAAGCGCCGTATTAAAATCGTTATAAACTGAGGCTGCACCAGCCTGCGCAGTAAATTCTTCAGCGCTATATAAATTCACTAATTTCGCCAGCGTTTTGGTGCCCCCGCCATCAATAGCCAGTATATAGTCAATGTTCATGCCTATTGGGCTCCTACAGCTGACTGGCCGCGCTGGGCAAGTTGAGGTTTACCTAAACAACACACTAAAGTCGACAACGCAGTACCAATACATAACTGCCAAGTAAAGCCTAAATAGAAGCGATCTGCTGCCGGCAATAACCAATCAATGATGTATGGTTGCATGAATAAAGTGATCATAAAGCCGACAATTAACGCCGCCAATACTGAGCCTTCACTGCCACGTTTAGTAAATAGTGTTGTAAAATACACGCCCAGTAAACCACTGTACGAAAACACCATGACACTCAGCGCAAACTTAAGAAGCGGCATATCACTGTATTGCTGCCAGAAATAACAAACTATGGCCATTAATGCTAATGATAGGCTCACAACCGCCATGCCAATACGCCCAGCTTTAACAAAATGGTTATCGGCAACTTGCTTATTTTTAGCTGCTAAATAAGGTCGATATAAATCTTGTACAATGACCGACGACATCGAGCTTAAACCGGAGTTTAATGTTGAAATGGCCGCGGCAATGATACCGACGCTAACTAAACCTTTAACACCAGCAGGGGCCTCATTAAGTACGTAGTACATAAAAATAGTGATTTTTTCACCATTAAATTCTTGTACGACTTGCGCACCGTCACTGTTCATTAATGCTGGCTGCTGATAAACGATATAAAGTAATAAACCAATAAAGATAAATACCAACATCACGGGAATAACCATCACGATAGAAAGTAGTAATGCTTTACTGCCTTCTTTGTCACTCTTACACGTCAGTAGACGCTGTGTCATATCTTGATCAAGACCAAAGGCGGCAATGTTAAGTAACACAAAGCCGGTTAATACCGACGCCATATTGAACACTCCACTTGGGCCAAAATCTAAATCAAATTTGAAAATTGCCAGCTTTGAATCAGCACCGGGGGTTGGCTCATTTAAGGTTGCTAAAATAGTTGAAAAATCAGCGGGGATCAGTACCAACAAACACCAGATAACGGCAATCGCAGCACTGACATATACGACACTTTGCAGCACATCAGAATAAATTACACTGCGAATACCACCAAATACGGTATACAACAAACCCACAAGTGCTAATAGCAAAGTCGCTATAATCACACTTTCTGCGGCTATATTACCGTATAAAATCATCGCTACTGCAATCGCGGCCATATATAGACGTGCGCCACTGGCAAACACTCGGCCAAATAAATACATTAAGCCGCTGCGGCGTTTAGCTTTTGGCCCTATGCGCTTTTCAAGCAGTTCATAAACGGTGTACACTTTTTGTTGATAAAACTTAGGGATCAGAAAAATAGAAACAATAAATGCAGCTATGAATGCGCCAATGTTCGTCGCTAAATACGATAAATCACCTTGATAACCCTGATCAGGTCCACCAATAAAAGTGGCAGCAGACTGTGAAGTAGCTAATACCGAAATAGCCACCATCCAGGTCGGCATACTATTACCGCCTAAAAAGAAGTCTTTACTTGAGTTGGCGCGCTTACGGTTAAACCACCAACCACTGAGTAATAAAATTGCTCCGTAGCTTGCGAATACGAGCCAATCTAGCAAGGTGTATTGTGCACTCATTTATTATCCCAATTTCAAACCAATCAATGGAATATATTATTCCATTAAATTAATAAAAAGAAAACAATTTTATTATTTACTTTGTAAAGCCACGCGATCGCGTGGCTGTACACGTATTATTTAATCGCTGGTAACTTCCAAAGCAATTTTTTTTGTTGATATTGTTCGCTAGGTAAGCTCACTAACAATGGTTTTTTCTGTTCATCTAACCAAGCTAACAAGGTATCCATATTCTGCTCAGTCATTGCAGTACAACCGGCAGTTGGTTTATTTTCTGCGCGCCATAAATGCATAAAGATACAACTGCCTGCACCATCAACATTTTGACTATTGTGCTTAACCACTAAGCCTTTTTTGTAAAGGTTATCTTGGCTGTAAATATCACGGCGCATCCACTCTGACGAGTCTTTGACAGCAGCCTCTCCTACCACTGACTTATTAACTAGCTGGTTATAAAATGGCGAACCTTTGACATCAACACAATAGTCGTCAGCAGTCATGCCTTGGTAGGTCATATTGGTTTTTAATGAATCTAAATAACCAAACGCGGTGCCGAGTTCAAAAATACCAGCGGGAGCTTTACCATCGCCTTCTTGTTTTTGTTCGCCCGCTTGAGCTGGGTGTAAACCAATACCCCACGCAAGACCGGTGCGCCCAAGTACCACACTGTGACCTTGGCCTTGTTGTTGCCATTGTCCTGCAACACGCTCAAATCGATACAATTGTGCGGCAATGGCTTGCCAATCATCTGCAACCACCACCACTAACTGTTGGCTTTGCTGTGGGATAACTGCAGCAATTGCAGCTGCTGATGTACTTGCACTATTTGCACAGCCGCTGAGGGCTGCTGTGGTGATTAATGTTATTATTATTTTTTTCATAACGGCCAAATTCCATCGTTTATCGGTTGTAATGTGTCGATACTTTTAATCCCCAAGCCAGGACCATCACTTAACGTGATCGCTGGGCCATTAAATTCCACACCGCCTTGCACCGGATCATATTGGCCAAGCGCTGGACCGTCTAAGTCTATTTTACTGATCTGCTGGGCTTTTGCAGACGCTAAATGCGCCGCACCTGCAACGGCAATACTGCCTTCTAACATGCAACCGATCATACAATCAGCTTGATACTGTTCAGTAATATTGGCAATTTCAATAGCACGACTTAAGCCACCCGTTTTCATGACTTTGATATTGATAATATCAACAGCATTTTGCTCTAATAATTGAATTACTTGCTTGGGCGAAAAGGCACTTTCGTCAGCCATGATCGGCGTATTTACCCGCTCAGTAATATACTTTAAACCTTTAAAATCATCACTTTTCACTGGCTGTTCAACAAGTTCTAATTCAACATTGTGGCTTTCTAATTGCCGTAAAGCAAACACCGTTTGTTTAGCATTCCAGCCCTGATTTACATCCAAACGAATTTGCGTTTGCTGGCCAAAACCTTGATAAATCGCCTTCACTCGTTCGATATCTTGCTGTAAATCATTGCCAATTTTTACTTTTAAAATATCAAAACCTTGCGCTACAGCCACAGCACAATCACTGAGCATTTTATCAATATTATCAACGCTAATAGTGATATCAGTTCGTAATGTTTGACTACCACCGCCGAGCAATTTATACAGCGGCGCTTGATATAATTTACCCCACAAGTCATAAACAGCCAGCTCGAGTGCGGCTTTAGCGCTGTAATTTGCCACCACACTTGATTGGATCACTTGGCAAATTTGATTGAGGTTTTCGATTTCCATACCAATTAGTTTTGGCGCTATAAATTGTTTAATAACGCTAAGGATACTTTGGTGAGTATCGCCAGTTATTACTGGCGTAGACGCCGCAGCACCATAGCCAATTTCGCCTTTATCGGTTTCAATTAACACCACTAAGTCTTCAATATAGCTCACTTCACGCAGCGCTGTTTTGAACGGCGTAACTAATGGCACTTTAAGTTTGGCAAAACGTATCGCCGTAATCTTCATTTTTTAACTCCTAGCGAATACGCTTAATATTATAAGTACGGTCTAAATAGCTCTGAGTTTGCGATAAACGCAGTGGCAATAAAGGCGTTACCGATACCCCATTAAGTGAACTTGAATAAAAACTACCATCAGCCTTGTTATAACCCAACCCTTTAACATCATGGATCACATACGGTTGACCGTCTTGTTCACCTAAGTACATCATTACATGGCCTGGTATATAAATTAAATCGCCCACTTGCATGTTATTAACTACCGCTAATTTATCGCTTTCATTGCTGGTTTTATCAAAACGGTGATTTGTTCCATACTCTCCCTTCCCCTGCTGACCTGAATTACGCGGCATTAATAGACCAAATGATTTATATATTTCGCCAACAAAACCAGTGCAGTCACGGCCATTATAGTCGTGTCCCCAACCGTAGCGTTCGCCTAAAAATTTAAACCCTTGTTTTATTAAATGCTGTTGGGTGTAAGGTAAATACCCTAAATGCACATCACTGCTGCGACTGATCAAGGCAGGCTTAATAACTAACTGACCTTGTTCCCCGCGGGTTGGCAGTTGCACAACATAATTAGCGTAGGTGTTTTGGCCATTTAATAAATGAGGGGTTTTATCTGCCGGCATTAAAGGCAGACGAACGCCCATGTCCAATTGCACTTGCGATGTAGTGGTATCATTAGGCACGTAAGCGGTATTTACTTTTGCGCCAGTTATCAATAAAAAGTCATCGTTATTTTTAAATTCACGAAGTGTGCTTTTATTCGATATCGCAATATCAGCTTTGGGCGCCCATGCTAGATAGTTATAAGCGCGCACAAGTAACCATTTCTTATCGGCACTTTCATGCAATATAGCCACTGTGTCACCAGGGAATAATCCGCTTTCTTGAAAACGATCTAAGTCATTATCTAAGCCACTATTTAATACTCGGTCCGACGTTGGAAAAGTACGCAGGACTGAGCGCTTTACCACCATGGCATAACTAACTTGATTATTATCTGTCACAGCGTCTAAATTCAAATTGGCTAGATATTTTGCAAAATGCTTATTACTTAATGCCACGCCATTAGGGTAAAAACGCGGGCTTTTTGGTACCACACTAATACTGAGTATATATGCCTTTAACTGCTCACGAGTTAGCTGAGAGGCAAAATCGAGTGGATCGACAATATGTTCATTGTCAGCAATCAATTGTTTATTAAATGCCGCGATTTGCGCTGCACTCATCAGAGTTTTATCTGTCACTTGGCTTAACCAGTGCTGCGGGGTTAATTGAGATTGAGTGACCCCGATGACATCTGATTGCCACGTGTTATCCGCCGCAATGACGGGTGCCATGGTAATAATACTTGCTAATGAAATACTCAGGGCGATAAATGTATGTCGCATTCGTGGGTTCCCTATTATCAATTTGCTTGGTAAGTCGCGCTGTGTGCTACTTATTATTGCTTTTGCGGTATCAGTAGCTGTTTAAATGCATGCGTAAAATTAGCCTGCATTTTTAAGCCAACCACGGCTAAGTTTTTTTCACTTGCACCTGGCACACTATTTTGTGCCGCTAAGGTAAATTCGCGTCCACCTTGAATAAACGGTAAGTAAACATGAGCCAACATGACAGTTTCTGTGGTTGAGCGTGTTTCGCTTGGACCCCAACCTATTTTTTGCCAAACTCGCCATTGCCCCTGCGTTAACTCGTCTAAAATTTGTTTTGCTGGGCGAGTATCGTCTGGTGCAAGCGCTTGCGCTAAAGAGTCAGTGATCATTTGACTGAGCCCTTGCATCATACCACCCACTTTAGCGGTTTTATCCGTATTGCCGGTGCCATTAAATAGCACATCAATGTCTTGTGCTTGTAGTAAAGGCTACTGAGTTAAGGGCTCTCGAGTGTGGCTTGCTAAACGTTTTAACCACTCAGCTTGAGCCAAAGTTGTCATGGCTTTATTACCAGTTAAACCACAGCCATCACACCGGTAGTCTAAATAAGCAGGATCATCGGTATTAACAGTAAAATAAGCGATATTGCTAGCAATAACATCACTATCAGTACTTTGCCAACGAATCGTGCTAGGAGTAAAAATCTCTGTAGCATAAGCACCTTTAAACATAATGCGAGAATCATTAAGCTTTAGCCAATTATCTGCAAATAAATTACTTAAATAATCACGCCCAGCAACATTAATAAAGTAGCTCGCTATTGCATTAGAGTTTCCATCAGCGCTGCCAAAATGCTCGTAGCTATTAATACTAGTGATCAAATCAGCAACATTGCTATCACCTATTAGCGCATCTGCACCAAGCTCTGGGTTTATTTGCCGTACTTTTGCAATTGCACCGCTAAAAGCTTGAATTTTAGATGAACTCCATGGCTCATATAAATCATTCTGGGTACCATTTGCTAAATAACGATACGCCAGGTGGTTACCTTGCTGTTGGTAATCAATTACTAACAACTTACCCTGCGATGTCGGAATATCAAAATAGTGCCAATCTGCTGCCACGCGTTGCTGCCATCCTAACTGACTGTAATTAACCTGCGCCGCCGTTTTATAGTGCGATTGCGCAACACGATTACCAACTAAATGCGCCTGCATAGGAATATTTGTTAAATCAGCCGGTAAGACAGGCGCAGCCAACATCACCTGTTGATAGAACTTCTCATGTTGCTCTTGTAACGATGCAACAGTCTCTTGCTGTGGCTGACTCTGACAGCCAAAAAGCCCAGTTACTAAGCTCACACTGAAAACATTCAGCCCCGCTTTTTTCAGTTTCATTACAATCAAAATTAAATTCCTTATGATTTTTATTTTTGGAATATTTTATTGAAAATAACATATTTTCCACAGCAAGCAAATATTTGCATCCGATTAACATCGTAAAACGTAATTGTATTAAATATAAACATTTCGACCTATTTATAAGGAAATGATAATGCGCACTTTTTTAATTCTATCTGGTAGCTTGTTTTGCTCTACCAATGTACTTGCAAACATTGAAGAAATTACCATATACGGACACCGCACGGGACTTATTGGTGAGGCTATTAGTGCATCAAGTGGCGTAATTGGCCAAGGTGAAATAGAAAACCGTCCAATGTTACGTAGCGCAGAAATGCTAGAACTTATCCCAGGTATGGCCGTCACACAGCACAGCGGCTCAGGTAAAGCTAATCAATATTTTATTCGCGGTTTTAATCTCGATCATGGTACTGACTTTGCCACCAGCATTGATGGTATGCCAATTAATATGCGCAGCCATGGGCATGGTCAAGGCTACACCGACCTTAACTTTATTATTCCTGAAACAATTTCGACTATAGATTATCAAAAAGGTGCGTATGGCGCCGCTCAAGGTGACTTTTCGACCGCTGGCAGTGCTGAATTTAATCTAGCTGATAATCCAAAACATCAACAACTTGACTTTACAATTGGCAAAGACAATTACCAACGCGTGATGGCATTAGGCTCGATTGGAATTGCTAACGGGAAAATAATTATTGCCAGTGAGTGGCAAGGTTATGATGGCCCTTGGCAAGATATCAATGAAGATGTAGATAAAAAAAATGCCCTAGTACGCTATGTAGGTAAAGCATGGGATGGCGATTTATCTGTCACGGCAATGGCTTATGACAACAGCTGGAATTCCGCAGATCAAATTCCACAACGGGCTGTAGACCAAGGTATTATCAGTGCGCTAGGTTCACTCGATACGACCGTAGGCGGCAGCTCTAGTCGCTATAGTTTATCGGCAAACTGGCAAGGCCAGCACATTAAAGCCAATGCCTATGTGATCAACTACGACATGGACTTGTTTTCTAACTTCTCTTACTTTTTAAATGATCCTATTCATGGCGATCAGTTCCAACAAGTCGATAGCCGGACAATTAGTGGTGGCGCACTGAGTTATCAATTTGCTGATACCCTTGCAGATATGCTAATCCAGCATACAGTTGGTGTGGAATATCGCCGCGATGATATTGATCAAGTTGGTTTATACAATACCAAGCAGCGCCAACGCTTAAGTACTGTGCGTGAAGATGCTGTAGACGAAGCCAGCTACTCAGCCTATTGGCAATCACAAGTAAATTTAAGCCAAGCACTCGAAGCAACATTTGGCGTGCGTTATGATTACTTTGACGCAGATGTTGATAGCAATAACAGTATTAATTCAGGCAGTGCAGATGATGATTTGGTTAGCTTTAAAGCCAGCTTAAATTACCTGTTTAATGACAACCTAGCCGGTTATGCCAACTGGGGGCAGTCGTATCATTCAAATGATGCGCGTGGAGCGACCATTAAACAAGATCCTGTGACACTTGAGTCTGCTGATAAGGTTGATTTACTGGTGCAAAGCAATGGCGCAGAGCTGGGTTTACGCTACTTTGATCAACAACGGTTTAATTTATCAGCGGCATTATGGTGGCTAAGCTTAGATTCTGAATTATTATTTGTGGGTGATGCGGGTAACACTGAAGCCAGTGATGCATCAAAACGTTACGGTTTAGAGCTCAGTGCGTATTATTGGCTTAATGATGCCTTGAGTTTAGACGCCGAGGCCTCATTTACACATTCACGCTTAGATATCGATTCAAATGACGATCGAATTGAAGGCGCAGTGCCTGTGGTTGCCAGTACTGGCATTAATTGGCATATTACCCAGCAGTGGCAGTCTTCACTGCGCGTACGCCACATTGGCAAACGTATACTCAGTAGTGATGGCGATAAACGCTCAGAGCCGCTTACAGTCGTAAATGGTTTAGTAAGTTATCAACAAACGCATTGGAAAGTGGGCCTTGAGCTATTAAATATATTTGATAGTACGGATCACGATATTGACTACTTTTACACGTCACGCTTAGCTGGCGAACCTATTGAAGGCGTTGAAGATCATCACTTCCACCCGATTGAGCCGCGTACCCTGCGCCTAAACTTCAGCCTGTTATTTTAGTTTGGTTATTGTTACTAATAATTGAGCTAAACACTTTGCTGATCCGGTTTATACTTTAAGGTATGAAGCGGATCAGCAAGGCTGCATTTTAAATTAACTCACTTAGCACTACTAAATAGCCATAGTGCACTTGTATATAAGCATTAAATAATCACCAGTTAGCCTTTAAAACTCTGCCATGGTCCTGTGATCGCTAATGTTTTTGTTGGTGAATACACATTAACAAATAAGGTGTTGCCATCAGCAGAAAAACAAGCTCCCGCCAACTCGGTTTGCGCTGTTAAGCGGGCAAAATTATATACATCACCACTAGGTGTTACGCCACGTAAATGGTTATCAACCACGTCGGTATACTGATCTTCACAAACGATCAAGTGCCCGTTAGGTGCAACAGTGAGATTATCACCAAAGTTAAATAACGACTTATCTGTGCTTTCTACAAATAGTTGAACGTGTCCTGGAGCTAAATGCTCTTTATCTGTTCCTTCAAATGCTGATGGTTGATACTTCATCACTTGACCAAGCTGCTTTTGACCACCATTAGTGCAACAAAAATAAAGTTCTTTTTCACCCCAATGTATCCCTTCACCACGAGCGAAAAGTGCAGCGCCTTGTTTGTGGCCGCGTATTCTTAAATCGTCTTTTGGACTTTCAGGTTGCGCCAAATCAACCCATTCAACGGCCATATTGTGTTGTAAAGGCATTACCCCTGTAACCCAATTACGAGTATCAAACTGTGGCTGTGCTTTAATCATCATAGCTTGAAGTTTACCGCCTTTACTCAACTTACCGTATTCATTAGGAATAAAACGATAAAATAAACTATCGCCTTTATCTTCTGTCAGATAAACAATACCGGTTGTTGGATCAACAGCAGCTGCTTCGTGATTAAACCGCCCCATTGCCTTGAGAGGCTCAGGGTTTACTAGTCCTTTAGCGTTGGCTGGTATCTCAAAAATATAGCCGTGATCTTTATTAAAGCCATCCGCTTTAGTCAGAACAGTCTCTTCGCAAGTAAGCCAACTACCCCATGGGGTAATACCACCTGCACAATTGCGGATCGTGCCAGTGAGTGACAAATATTCTTGCTCTTTTTTACCGGTTTTTAAATTATAAATAATATGACTTGTGCCTCCTGGCAAAGCAACACCTTGCGCAGTAGTGTCATAAGCAAATGACGTTTTATGCGTTTGTAAGCTAACATCTGCTTTTGCTAAATCAGTTGGTTTTAATTCATGGTTTCTGACTAATGCAACCCGCTCATCATCAAGGGCAATACAGCCCATACCATCGGCTTTATCTGGCACTGTAAAGCCATCATCCATTTTATCACCCAGTTTTGATAGAACTTGATAGCTAAACCCTGCTGGTAAATCGAGTAACTTGTTAGGATCAGTCACTAACGGACCATAGGCACTTAAATGCTCACTCACGTCAAGAAATGGTACTTTGCCAAAAGTACTACGAGAAAGCCCCATAAAAGCGAGTGTACCGGCACTAATAATAAATTGTCTTCTAGAGATCATCGTAAAACTCATAATGAGATAAAATAACAGGCATATAATAAATGAAATTATCCTATAAAAACGGCCTCCATAAAAAGTTCATACAATTGTCATATCTCAAAGCAAACCTCATTGACACTTGATCTATTAAATTTCAGGCATAAAAAAACCGACTCTCGTCGGTTATCTTCTATTAACTTTAATAGTAATAGAAAGTGGTGAGCGCAGGACGTATCTTCAAAGAGTGAACCTTCGACCACTCGGTTGGTGGTTTTATACTTTTAAGTATGAGGCAAATTTCAGGCATAAAAAAACCGACTCTCGTCGGTTATCTTCTATTAACTTTAATAGTAATAGAAAGTGGTGGGCGCAGGACGTATCTTCAAAGAGTGAACCTCCGACCGCTCGGTTGGTGGTATCAACTTTAAAAAGCGCGGGATAAACCCGAGCCTACAGCAAATTTCAGGCATAAAAAAACCGACGCTCGTCGGTTATCTTCTATTAACTTTAATAGTAATAGAAAGTGGTGAGCGCAGGACGTATCTTCAAAGAGTGAACCTCTGACCGATCGGTTGGTGGTTTTATACTTTTAAGTATGAGGCAAATTTCAGACATAAAAAAACCGACTCTCGTCGGTTACCTTTAAATAGAAAGTGGTGGGCGCAGGACGTATCTTCAAAGAGTGAACCTTCGACCGATCAGTTAGTGGTTTCAACTTTAAAAAGCGCGGGATAAACCCGAGCCTACAGCAAATTTCAGGCATAAAAAAACCGACGCTCGTCGGTTACCTTTAAATAGAAAGTGGTGGGCGCAGGACGTATCTTCAAAGAGTGAACCTTCGACCACTCGGTTGGTGGTTTATACTTTTATAAGTACGGGACAAATTTCAGGCATAAAAAAACCGACTCTCGTCGGTTATCTTCTATTAACTTTAATAGTAATAGAAAGTGGTGAGCGCAGGACGTATCTTCAAAGAGTGAACCTCTGACCGATCGGTTGGTGGTTTATACTTTTAAGTATGAGGCAAATTTCAGGCATAAAAAAACCGACTCTCGTCGGTTACCTTTAAATAGAAAGTGGTGGGCGCAGGAGGATTCGAACCTCCGACCGCTCGGTTCGTAGCCGAGTACTCTATCCAGCTGAGCTATGCGCCCACATTCTATTTTGATTTTAAAGTCTTACTTTGACTGACGCATTAAGCTAATTAATAACAAAGCTTATTACGAATTTTAAAAATAAAAAACCGACCATGTGTCGGGCTCTTTATAAATTAACACTAATAGAAAGTGGTGGGCGCAGGAGGATTCGAACCTCCGACCGCTCGGTTCGTAGCCGAGTACTCTATCCAGCTGAGCTATGCGCCCACATTCTATTTTGATTTTAATGTCTTCTCTGACATATTAGTATGCAATAACTAATATAACTCTCAGTAGTAAATAAAAAGTGGTGGGCGCAGGAGGATTCGAACCTCCGACCGCTCGGTTCGTAGCCGAGTACTCTATCCAGCTGAGCTATGCGCCCACTTTTTTATACTCTAATTCGAGTTTCTTACTAATAAGTAAAGGATGGTGGGCGCAGGAGGATTCGAACCTCCGACCGCTCGGTTCGTAGCCGAGTACTCTATCCAGCTGAGCTATGCGCCCATTCTTTACTTTACAAGATAACCATTTATAAAATAAATGGCGGAGAAGGAGGGATTCGAACCCTCGATAGAGCTACAAACCCTATACTCCCTTAGCAGGGGAGCGCCTTCGGCCACTCGGCCACCTCTCCGTCTTGTGGGGCGTATAATAAAGATTTCAGAAAATATGTCAAACACTTTTCTTGTTTAAAGTAACTGTATGGTTAGAGAACACCCATAACAGCCAAAAAAGAGTCAACTTTGTTTAATCGTTAATCAAATTAAGAGGTTTTAATATCAGCGGATACACCGAGAACAGGCACTAATTCGTCAGTTAATTGTTCGAGATATTGATCTTGGTAGCCTAATTGCTGAAATTCAGCAATACATGCTCGATAATAGGTTTCTCTTTGTAATTCAATACTGAGTACTTCAGAGGGTGAATCAGGTTTATTATCTTTCATATAAAATCCGTTTATATAAGTCCTTTAGATTGACGTGAGTTTAAAAAACCATGCTTTATGCTGTTTTTTCAGTCAATAGTTTAGCTAAACTTAGAAATAATGCTCGTTCATTTTGATGATTTTATATAATTAATTTTTATTTTCACATAATTCAATACGTTAAAATTAAAATTTTATTATTGCCAGTATAATTTCCATTGGCGGGACCCGCTACAGACACAAAAACGCCGCTATTAAAGCGGCGTTTATAATATCAACTTAATCTAACATAGCATTAGTCAGCTTGTGGGCGCATATGCGGGAACAAGATAACATCTTTAATTGTTGATGAGTCAGTAAATAGCATCACTAAACGGTCGATACCAATCCCCTCACCTGCCGTAGGCGGAAGGCCATACTCTAGCGCGCGAATGTAATCTTCGTCGTAGTGCATTGCTTCATCATCGCCGGCGTCTTTTTCTTCCACTTGGCGAGTAAAGCGCTCGGCTTGATCTTGTGCATCATTAAGCTCAGAGAAACCATTTGCAAGCTCACGGCCACCAACAAAGAATTCAAAACGGTCAGTAACAAATGGGTTTTCATCGTTACGACGAGCAAGTGGTGATACTTCCCACGGGTAACCGGTGATGAAAGTCGGTTGAATAAGCATGTGCTCTGCTGTTTCTTCAAAGATTTCACATAAGAACTTACCTGGGCCCCACACACAATTTTCAGGAATTTTAACGTGCACTTGCTTTGCGTACGCTTTTAATTCGTCAAAGTGATTTTCTGGATCATTGAATACTGCAGCATCAAACTCAGGATTATATTTTAAAATCGCATCCGCCATACTTAAACGGGTAAACGGTTGGCCAAAGTCATACTCTACTGAGTCAACCACTTCGCCGTTCTCGTTTTTAGTCGTATTAACAACGATTGGGCTGCCCAATACGTTAGTTGCAACAGTACGCAACATGTCTTCGGTGATGTTCATCAGGTCGATGTAATCAGCGTAGGCTTGGTAGAATTCGATCATAGTGAATTCTGGGTTGTGACGCGTTGATAACCCTTCGTTACGGAAGTTACGGTTAATTTCAAATACGCGGTCAAAACCACCTACCACTAAACGTTTTAAGTAAAGCTCTGGTGCAATACGTAAGTACATATCGATATCAAGGGCATTGTGATGAGTCACGAATGGACGCGCAGATGCACCACCAGGGATAACCTGTAGCATTGGCGTTTCAACTTCCATAAAGTCACGATCTGCTAAGAAGCGACGAATACCTTCAACTACTTGTGAACGAATACGGAACGTTTCACGGGTTGCTTCATTAGTGATCAAATCAACATAACGTTGGCGATATTTAGTTTCTTGATCAGATAAGCCATGGAATTTTTCAGGAAGTGGACGTAGTGACTTAGTCAGTAATTGATACTCTGTCATTTCTACGTATAAATCGCCTTTACCTGATTTATTAAGCGCGCCTTTAACACCAATGATATCGCCAGTGTCTAATTGACCGTATTTTTCTTTCAGATCTTTTTGGACATCTTTTGATGCATACGCTTGCACACGACCTTTCATGTCTTGAATTACAAAGAATGGTCCGCGTTTAGCTAGGATACGACCCGCGATAGACACAACATGGTTAAGCTCTACTAATTCTTCTTTACTCTTATCACCAAACTCGGCCTGTAAGTCTGCCGTGTAATGCTCACGACGGAATTGATTTGGATGACCGTTAGCAGGGCAATTGGCGCGAATAGCGTCTAATTTGCCACGACGCTCAGCGATTAACTTATTTTCGTCTTGGATTTGATCAGTCATTTTTTAGCTCTTTTTTAGCTTGGTGGTTATAGGCCAGATTTTAAGCTGGCTTCAATAAATTTATCTAAATTGCCGTCAAGTACCGATTGGGTATTACGGTTTTCAACGCCGGTACGTAAATCTTTAATGCGCGCATCATCAAGTACGTATGAACGTATTTGACTGCCCCAGCCGATGTCAGATTTGGCATCTTCTTGGGTTTGCTTTTCAGCATTTTGCTGCTGTAGCTCAAGCTCAAATAACTTCGCTTTTAACTGCTTCATCGCTTGTGCTTTATTTTTATGTTGAGAGCGTTCGTTCTGACACTGCACTACCGTATTTGTCGGTACGTGGGTAATACGTACCGCAGATTCTGTGGTATTTACGTGCTGACCACCCGCGCCTGATGCACGGTATACGTCGATACGTAAATCAGCCGGATTAATATCAATCTCAATATTATCGTCAACCTCTGGATAAACAAATGCAGAAGCAAACGAGGTATGACGACGGCCACTTGAATCAAATGGGCTTTTACGTACTAAACGGTGAACCCCAGTTTCTGTACGTAACCAGCCATACGCGTATTCACCAACAAAGCGCACGGTTGCGCCTTTAATACCGGCAACATCACCGTCAGTGGCCTCTACCAGTTCAACTTTAAAGCCTTTGGCTTCACCCCAGCGTAAATACATGCGTAATAACATGTTACACCAGTCTTGAGCTTCTGTACCGCCTGAGCCTGATTGTAAATCAAGGTAAGCATCATTTGCGTCATGTGCGCCAGAGAACATGCGACGAAATTCTAAACCTTCAAGCTGTTCGTTTAGGTCTGTCAGTTCGCTTTGTGCTTCATTGAAGGTCTCTTCATCTTCTGCTTCAACTGCAAGTTCAAGCAACCCTTCAACATCGTCAGTACCAGTTACTAGATTATCGATAGTTTCAACAACCGCTTCTAATGCTGACTTTTCACGACCTAGTGCTTGTGCTCGCTCGGGCTCATTCCATACGGCTGAATCTTCAAGTTCGGCGTTAACTTCTTCTAAACGTTCTTGTTTAAGAGCGTAGTCAAAGGTACCCCCGAAGCAGTTCAGTACGTTCGCGAATTTCCTTGATTTGATTAATCACAGGATTCACTTCAAACATGTACATTACTCCAAAATGGCTGGTTTACGCGGCTAATCGCCAGGTAAAATTATGCTAATAATTATTTAAATTTCGCTTTAAATAATAAAACGCCCGATTTTAACAAAAAACCGTGCGTTTTATTAGTACTTTATGCATCGATAATAGATATTTTTTAAGCTACTTTTTGCAGCTCACGGACAATTAACTGTAATGAAAATTTACCTCTAAACTCATTAATATCGAGCTGATAGGCCAATTTCACCAAGCGCGCTTCAGTATCAGGCCACTCGCGCACATCAATACCGAAGGCAATAGCATCAACCAAACGCCCTGAACGGTGTTTTAATACCAGCTTTAAGTGCTTTTCACCAACAATGCGCTGCTGTACGAGTTCAAAAGTGTGTTCAAACACGGGTTCTGGAAATTGCTGCCCCCATGGCCCTGCTTGTTTGAGTACATTTGCAAACTCCATGCTAAAGCAGTCATCAGCAAGCTCGCCATCGGTTAAGATAATACAGCGTTTATGCTCTTCACTTAACTGCCCACTTACCGCCTGCTCAAACTCACGTTTAAACTCACTAAAGTGCTGCTCATTAATGCTCAGACCGGCCGCCATAGCATGACCACCAAATTTACTGATCAAATGTGGATGCAAGGTATTTAAGCGCTCAAGCAAGTCACGCATGTGCAAGCCTTCAATCGAGCGGCAAGAGCCCTTTATTTCACCGTTGTCGCCACCAGCAAAAATTACTGTTGGGCGGTGGTATTTCTCTTTTAAACGTCCCGCTAAAATACCGATCACACCTTGATGCCAGTCTTCTTGATATAAACAGATAGCATCAGGTGTTTGTTCATCGCTAAAAGCAAGCTTATCTAGCACGGCTTGTGCTTCAAGTTGCATGCCCTGCTCTATCTCTCGACGCTCATGGTTTAAACTATCCAGCTCAGCGGCTATGCGTCGCGCTTGATTGATATCAGTAGCAAGTAAGCAAGCTATGCCTAAACTCATATCATCTAAACGCCCAGCGGCATTTAAGCGTGGTGCAAGCGAAAAACCAAAATCACTGGCGCTTAAACGCGCTGCGTTACGATTAGCGACCTCAATCAGCGCTGTAATACCTGGGCGTGTTTTGCCGCTACGAATTCGCGCTAGACCTTGGTGAACTAAGGTGCGATTATTGGCATCCAGTGCCACCACATCAGCAACCGTACCTAGCGCTACAATATCAAGCAGATCGGCTAAGTTAGGCGGTGGTTGCTGCGCAAAATGACCAACATCACGCAATGCACTTCTAAGCGCAATCAATAAATAAAATGCAACCCCGACTCCTGCGATTGATTTTGATGGAAACTCACAATCATGGCGATTAGGGTTAACGATAGCGTCAGCATTGGGTAGTTGTTCGCCTTGCAAGTGATGATCGGTAACCAGCACTTTAATGCCCGCGGCTTTTACAATTGCGATGCCAGCAATACAGGAAATACCATTATCAACAGTGATCACTAGATCTGGTGCCATAGTGACTATTTGCTCGGCCAACGCGGGACTTAAACCATAGCCTAAGCTGAATCTGTCTGGCACTAAATAGTCTAAATGAGCAAAACCAAACATCGCTAAGCCTTGCATTAAGGTAGCGGTGCTGGTTGCGCCATCGGCATCAAAATCACCCACGATCAGCACTTTACTTTGCGCTCGCAGAGCATGTTGAAGTAAAGCGGTGGCTTTATCTATGTCTTTAAATAATTTGAAGTCATGTAAAGTGGCTGCGCTATTATTTAGCTCATCGGCATGATTAACTTGGCGGCTGGCATAAATTTGTTTAATAACAGGGTGCAAATGGCTTGGCAGGTGTGAATCATCATGATGATCACGAGCAACAATTAATTTTTTCATGCAGGCGCGGTACTTTTAGATTAAGGAATAAAGACAAAAAAAGGCCTTAACGGCCTTTTTATAAAAAGCATAATACTATGACGATTTATTAGCGTCTAACGCAGCAGCTAATGCGGCCGCAGGCTGATAACCTGGGATCATCGTACCATCTTCTAAAATAATTGCTGGTGTACCGCTAATGCCAAAACTTTGGCCAAGCTGATAATGTTCTGCAACTGGGGCATGACAACCGGCCATTACTTTTGTATCAGCGCCCGATTTTGCTGCTGTCATTGCTTCTTGTTGATCTTTAGCACACCAAACATTCATTAGATCTGCATAGCCTGAGCCTTGTAAACCACCACGTGGAAACGCTAAATACTTAACGGTAATACCCGCTTCAAGTAAATCATCAAGCTCGCGGTGTAACTTACGGCAATAACCACAGCTAATATCAGTAAACACAGTTATGCTATGTTTCTCATTTTTAGCTTTGTAAACAATCATTGAGTCTTCGTATTGCGCTAGGCCTTCTTTACGAACGCCATTAAGCGCTTGCTCGGTTAGATTGTTACGGTTATTTAAATCAATCAAGGTGCCTTGCATTAAGTATTGACCATCTGCGCTTGCATACAGCACGCCTTTATCAGTGATCAACTCTTTTAAACCGGCCACTGGGCTTGGGCTAATTTGCTTAACAGTAACACCTAGCTCTGCAAACTTAGTCACGATTGGATCGTTGGCATCAGGAATGGCTGCAACGCCATTGGCAAACGCACTTATACTGGTGCCTAATATCGCACCGGCTAATACTAACTTTTTCATAATGTTCTCTTATATCCTGATAATTCTTAACTACTCAGACCGCCGAAGTACGAAAAAATTCTCACTAAGCGCGCGGATGATGTTGCTGATGTACCAATTTTAACCGTTCATTAGCTACATGGGTATAAATTTGTGTGGTTGATAAATCACTATGCCCTAACATCATCTGTACAACCCTTAGGTCAGCACCATGATTTAGTAAGTGTGTTGCGAACGCATGGCGCAACGTATGGGGCGATAAAGGCGATTCAACTGCTGCCAAAATAGCATAGTGTTTAATACGATGCCAAAAAGTTTGTCGAGTCATACCGACTCCACGCTTTGACGGAAACACAAAATCGGTGGCATGCTTGATCATTTGCGCGCGCCCCACTTTTAAAAATTGCTCCAGCCAATACATAGCCTCTTCGCCAAGCGGCACCAAACGCTCTTTATTACCTTTACCTTTAACAAACACCACCGCTTGGCGCAAATTAATTTGTTCAATACGCAACCCAACTAACTCGCTAACCCGTAAACCCGTTGCATATAATAGCTCTAACATAGCTTTATCACGCAATCCCATCGGCTCTTCAACATTAGGCGCCGCCAAAAGTGCTTCAACTTCATTTTCTGACAATGTTTTCGGCAATGATAGGCCCGCTTTAGGCTGAGCAATATTTACCATTGGCGAATCAGTAATGTGTTTTTCACGCACAAAGTATTGGTAAAAGCGCTTTAACGCGCTAATACTGCGCGCCGTACTGCGAGGCTTTAAACCTAAATCAACACGATGCGCTAAATAGCTTTCAATATCTTGGCCACTCACGGTGAGCAAATCTTGACCTTTTAAAAAGTGGCAAAATTTATCCAAGTCGCTGCGATACGCAGATAAAGTGTTATCGCTTACGTGTTGTTCTAAATAGAGGTTATCTAAAAAAGATTCAAGATAATCACTATTACCGAGTAGTTCGTCGTGATCTGTAATGGCTGAGTCTAATGACTCATGATCAGGTAACGTGGTCACAGTTATTCTCATAGTTATCAAGGTATCAATTAATAATACCTTACGGTAAACTTCAGCCTATCATATCAGGCAAATACACAGTGATAAATACGATGCAAATTGGTTTATTTTATGGTTCTACCACATGCTATACAGAAATAGCAGCAGAAAAAATTCGCGATATTATCGGTCAAGACATTGTCAGCCTGCATAACATCAAAGATGAACCATTAAAAAATGCAGAAAATTACGACTTTATCATCTTTGGTATCTCCACATGGGATTTTGGCGAGTTACAAGAAGATTGGGAGTCGATTTGGGACGACATTAAAGATGTTGATCTCAATGGCAAAACCATCGCTTTATTTGGTATGGGCGATCAACAAGGTTATGGTCAATGGTTTCAAGATGCACTTGGTATGTTACATGATGAAATAAGTAGCCAACAATATACTTTATTAGGATTGTGGCCGAACGACAGCACGTATGAGTTTGAAGCCTCTAAGGCACTCACCGAAGATGGCAAACACTTCGTTGGTTTAGCCCTTGATGAAGACAGCCAATACGAACACAGTGATGAGCGTATCGCTAACTGGGTTGAACAGATCATGACTGAGTACAGCGAGACATTATAAATCTCGCTGCGTAACACTGATACCCAAACCGCCTCAAAATGCAGAGCTTACGGTTTCATAAGGGCTTAATATCAAGGTGTTGCTTTGCAACAGTGGCAATTCTATTTAAGAAACAACAACTAATTACTAAGTTTATATCCAACGGTACGCTATAAACTTTATCCAAGCTGCTTGTTTAAACTGCTATTAATAACTTACTCTGCTTCTAAACAGCTCAGTTATCCCTCAAAAATAAATCAGCGGCCTTTTAGGTCGCTGATTCATTTCCAACTCAATAGCTTACAAGCCAAATACCACTTTTTCACTTTTCAGCATACGCGCGCTTAAAAAACTAAAGGCTGCACATAATACCAGTGTGATCACTGTTGATAGCAGTAACTGCGGGATAGGAATGGGATTACCTTTAATAAATTCCATTAATGCAAACTGCTGTGCTGCTATCGGCAACCACTGCACCTTATCTGTCGCAATATCATAAGTAGTTATCATGCTTAACGCCATTGGGATAAATAACACCATAGTGACGTAAGATTGCGCTTCTTTAAATGACTTAGCCATAAAAGACACAAACACTTGTAAGCTTGCCGACATCAACGCGATAGGTAGGCATATCGCGATACTAAATAACATAAACGCAGGGGTAATAGTGATGCTAAAGCCCATTTGCTGCCACGGCACCATTGCATACGAAAACTTAGAGACAACTAAAATAACCACTAAACCTAACATCGAAAACGTGGTGATAGCGCCTATTTTAGCAAGCACAATATGTAAACTATGTAATGGATGACTCAACAATAACGATAAAGAATTACGCTCTCGCTCACCCGCACTGGTATCAATTGCCAAATTCATCGCCGCGTAAAATAAAGCTAAAATAAGTGTTAATACGACAATACCCAAAATCATGCCACCTTTTGAATCAGGTGTAGCTTGATCATGTACTTCAATCACGATTGCACGCATCAAACTCGGATCCACACCACGAGAGACTAATCTCAGGCTCGCTATTTCAGAGCTGTACAATGCTATTGCTTTTTCAACTTGGTTGATATGTTTACGCAACTTATCATCAGATTTATCTGCAATTAGCGTTACCGTAGCTGGGCGCCCTTCGCTCATTTTTTGTTGATAGTCATCACTGATTGATAAAGTAATATCTTTACGCTCATTAGCATCAGTACTGGCAAAAATATCACGACTATTAAGGTGAGCAATAAGTCCTGGTGCACTATCGCTATTTTCAATATTAATTTTTAGTGCTTCAGGCGATGCTAATTGCTGTAGCAAAACACTCATTAATAAGCACACACCAATTGGTGCACCTATCGCATAATACAGCCCCGCCATTATCGAGCGTTTATCACGGCTGGCATCCATCACTTCTTTTTTAAATAACACTGTTAATAAATTAATCATGCTGCAATCCCCTCATCACTACCAATTAAGGCGACAAATGCTTCTTCTAATGTCTCTTTACCTGCATGTTCACACAGCTCAGCCACTGAACCTTGTGCAATCACTTGACCATTGGCCATGATCACCACGTGATCACATAACGCTGCAACTTCTTGCATAACATGCGATGAAAATAACACGCAGTGCCCTTGCGCCTTTAATAACAGCAACAGCTCTCTTAATATGCGGGTACTCATTACATCAAGCCCACGGGTTGGTTCATCTAAAATAATGTTTGATGGGTTATGAACCACGGCTTGTGCTAAGGCGGTTTTCATCCGTTGGCCTTGCGAAAAGCCTTGGCAACGGCGATCGGCAATATCATTCATAGCTAATTTATTTATCACATCTATTGTCGCTTGTTTTGCATCACTGGCATTGAGACCACTGAGCTGGGCAAAAAAAGTAATGTATTCCCTTGGTGTTAATCGCTCATACAAGCCACACGGATCAGGAAACAATCCTAGTTTTTGCTTTGCTACCATCGGCTCTTTGGCAACATCAATGCCGTCAATTTCAGCATTTCCGCTATCAGCCTTTAACAATCCAAATACGGTGCGTAAACAAGTGGTTTTACCTGCGCCATTTGGCCCTAGGAGGCCAGTTATCTTGCCGTCCTGTGCAGTAAAACTTAAACCATTTAGCGCATTAACATCGCCAATCTTCTTATTTAGGTTGGTTACTTTAATCATCACTTACTCCTTGTTAGCTGCATCAGCTGGGTGGCTATTGGCAACGGCTACGCCGTTAATATTCATAAAAAACGGTTTGTCATTTGCATCATTAATACAGGTTTTGTCAATGTCTTGCATACTTTGCTGGTCGATAAACTTGGCAATGATTTTCGGCGCACAGGTTTGTGAGCCAATGCCATGGGTGGCAGTCGGTGCAACTAAGTGGGTGGCATTTGTCATCTCAACCATCGCAAGCTCGGCCCAACTTGCAGGTGTAGCAGGATCGCGTCCACCAGAAAGAAGTAACGTTGGCGTACTGGTTTTTAGCGGCTGATAAAATGTTTCGTCAACGGCTTTTACATTCAGAATTGGGCACGCTATATCCAACCCCGCAATCATTGCTTTGCCCATATAAGTTTTACTGTACTGAGCGCGGGTTTGCGTTGTTAAGCGTGGCCAATCTTCACCACAAACGATGGCGTTATGCATACCCATTGCTAAAGATTGTGTTAAATCAACATTCGCCATCATGCCAGCCAATGGTGAATAGTCACCCCTTAGTGCTTTTTCAATAACCATTGGTACAATCGCACGTTGTGCATGGCCGTAAAGCGCAAATCGTATCGCACTGTAAAGCTTCATTTTAGTAATTGTAAAATCAATAAGGTCATTGGTGCGTGGGTGTCTAACCTGTGTTTGTACAGGCTGTTGTTCAAGCCTCGTAAGCAATGAATTAAAGTTATTTGCTAAGTTAGGGTATTGGGCTGCGCATAAAGCATCAGTTTCGCAGCGCTTGAATAATGCAGCCAGTGAACCATCAACCGCTCCGCCTATGGCAGCCAGACTTTGCTGCATTGGCACAACGCCATCTAAGGTACTCGTTAAAACAGCATTAGGAAATTGGCGCATGTATTCTTGCGCTATACGTGTGCCGTATGACACCCCATATAAATGAAAGCCTTTATAACCAAGAGCAACACGCACAGCTTCAAAATCCTTTGCCGCAACAGGCGTAGTAAAATTGCTCAAATCAATATTGAGCTTTGCTTTACATTTTTGCGTATCTTCTGCTCCCATGGCTTGAAGATCGGCAATCACATCATTAAAAGCAAACTGGGTTTTTAGGTCATCACTTTCACATTGCAATTGATGTGAATAACCCGTGCCACGCTGGTCAACCAAGACTATGTCACGAGTTTCGCGAGCAAAACGTAAGTTATGGTCAAATATTCTCGCTAAATCTATAGCCCCTTGTCCCGGGCCACCGGCAAAACCAAGTACCGCTTCATCAGGATGACTGGGCTTGATTGCAGGTATAACTGCAAAGTGGATATCAATCTCCCCTTCGCTTGGATCATCTGACAATGGTTGAGCAATACTGCCACACATCAATCGATCAGACAGCCCTTCCATATAGCATGGCGTCAGTTTTGGTTGGTTATTTTGATTATTTTCTGCGTATGACGCAGTTGATGCAACCATTAAAATTGGCATCACCACTTTAATTATCAGTCTATTAAAACAATTTGATATGCTGTTCATTACTTTTCCCTTGTTTGCATTTTACACTTAATGTGATAACTTATTACTTAGTGTATCGGTGTATTAATGTATTAATACAGTAGAGAAAGAGTAATGCTAGAATTTATTAATGTCAACCCCAATAGTGGCGATCCCATTTATAAGCAATTACATGAACAAATTGTGCGTTTAATTGTAGGTGAGCAAATAGCTGCAGGTGAAGAGCTTCCGTCCGTGAGAAAAATAGCGGATCACTTTGCTGTTAATCCTATGACAGTTTCCAGAGCGATTGGTCAGTTAGTGGATCAAGGTTGGTTAGAACGACGCCGTGGCCAAGCAACCCGTGTCGCACAAAAAACAGCACAACAAACCGATCAACAAGAGAGCTTACTTTTTAAAGCTATCGATCAACTTATTCAGCAAGCCAAACAACTCGATGTGCCACAACCGACTTTAACCGAACTAATAAAAAAACGGTGGGAATTATAACAATGACACAACCACTTCTTAGCTATAAAAATGTCTCTAAACATTACAACCAACGTCTGATATTAAACAACATCAACCTTAATGTTGAGCCTGGCATGGTGATTGGTTTATTAGGTAAAAATGGTGCAGGTAAAACAACCTTATTACGTAGCGCGCTGGGTTTAGTAAAGCCTGATGAGGGTGAAGTACAAGCATTAGGTGAATTAAGTCATCAATTAAGTGCCAGCAGTAAACAAAAAATTGGTTATGTCGCCCAGCAAACGTTTGGTTATGAAGGTTTTAAAATTGCTGACGCTTTGGCATTACATCGCAGTTTTTACCCAAATTGGGATATGCAATTAGAAGCAAAATGGCTCGCGCGCTTTGAATTGAATAGCAAGGATGCGATTAATGATCTCTCAATCGGCCAGCGTCAAACTTTGGCCCTTATTATGGCCATGGCCTACAGACCCCAGCTACTTATTTTAGACGAGCCGGTGGCGAGCTTAGACCCAATTGCTAGACGCGAATTTATGAGTGATCTTTTCGATTTAGCAATAGATTCGGGCTCCGGAATTTTATTTTCATCACATATCACCTCTGACATAGAGCGCGTCGCCAGCCACATTGCACTTATAAAACAAGGCGAGTTACTTTTACTCGACGAATTAGATGTCATTCGCGACACCGTTAGAAAAGTCAGCTTTAAAGAGTCGACGATTGATCTCAGTGCATACAAGGTACTTAACAGGCAGCAAAATTGTGCCATTATTTATGGCTATACAGGTGAAACTGTTGTTGGTGCTCTAGCAATCAATACACTGTCTCTTGAACAGCTGTTTGTGGAGTTACATGGATGATGCAAGCCAGTAAATGTCCATGGTATCAAGGTGCTGTCAGTTTTTGGTTAAAAGACGTCGGCTGTGCCAGTTATTTCATCGCTGCAATTATAACGACATTACTATGCCTTATAGCTACAGGTATTGAAGATCTGATCGGACTAATGATCATGTTTTCAATTATTTGTATGTACAGCGCGATAGCTTGGCAAAGTATTCGCTTGCAAGCCACTGAATGGCAGAGTTTAGTTGTTGGTTACCGTAAACATGTGATGTTTCAAGGTAAAGTATTCATTATATTGAGTAACTTAATTTCTATCTTGAGTATCATAATTGCGGGCAATATCAATCTATTAGCAACGCTCACGATGGCCAATCTTGTTGGCATTATTATCTGGTTTTTAAATCGCTCATTCAGCCATTTATTTACCTCTGTTTGCTATTTCAGCTTCTTTATAGCTACCTTAGTGTGTGTGCTTATTGAGCAACTGCCAGTTTGGCTAATACCCGTTAACGTCGTTGCTTTTATTGCTATCGTGTTATTTCATAAAAGCTTTACATCTGCGTACAAATGGCGCCCCGATTCATTACTAAATTATCGTAATGGTCTGCAATCTGGTTGGTCGCCAGTTCCCAGTGGTTTTTTATCAAATTACGGCAGCTCAATTAATAAAGGGTTATTCCCTCTTAGCTACTTTGTTGGCTCTGGACTCTCTCAATACCTTATTTTAATTACACTTTTATGTTTTTTCGGTGTAGTGGCGAATCTATTTTATAATATCACTGAGCAGGCCATTTTTGTTTTAACGCTGAATTTATTCGCGATTGTTACATTAAGTTTATGGAGCAAAGTACAAAAGCAAAACTCATGGGAGCTGTTATTTACCCTACCAATTTACAACACTAGCTACAGCGCAAAAGTCGCACTTAGTTACAGTGTTTTAAAATTAGCAGCACTCGTAGCTTTACTGTGTTTTAGCACAGCAGCTGCGCTTACTCTTGCTAACCAAGAGTTGTTACTAGTTAATGCTTTAAGTTACTCGTTAGCCTGTGCTGCTGGTTTACTACTTAGCTTTGCGATCGGTAATATTTGCAAAAACATAAACTTACTAAGTGTAATTTTATGCTTAACGTTTGGATTAAATATGGGCCTAGCAAACTATATGTTTGACCACGGTGATAGCTTAACTCTGCTTGTATTAATGAGTCTCTATGCGACAGCTATGGCGGGAGCAAATCACTTAACCGCTAGGTACTTATAGTAATTAAGGCCAATCATTGAATTGAACTTCGTCGTTAATAAAGTTTAGGGCATGTGATTGGCGCCCAGCCCATTTAAAAGTATTTGCCCATGGTAGTTCTAGCTGCTGAAGAATAAACTCATAAACAGCATTTTAAATTATCGAAAAACAATAACTTTTTATTGTTTAAAGTTCATTTTAATGGCATCTTAGTTTTTTAACTTAAAGGAACTAAAATGAAAGCTCTCTGTTTAAACCTCTTGCTATCGATGACCCTGTTGATCCTAACGGCATGTACAACAATAGAAGTTAAGGAGTCACACTTTATTAAACCAGATCAGGGGATTGATCTAACCATACTCCAGAATATTAATAATACAGCAAATTTAAACCCTATTGAGATTACAGCGTTTGATGGCATTAAACTTCGCGGAACTCTTATAACCGTCGCAAACGCTAAAGCCACTATAGTCTACTTTGGGGGAAATCAGTTCAGAGTTGATATTGCTGCAAAACAGCCCTTAGAGGCACTATTGCCACTACAAACAAATATAGTGATGTTTGATCATCGTGGCTATGGAAAAAGTGATGGCTCACCTACCGTTAGTAACCTAAAGCAAGATGCACTTAGTATATTTGATTACGTAAAACAGAATCCTCGCATTAACAACAAACCAATTATTTTGCATGGACACTCTTTAGGAAGCGTAATAGCAGGCTATGTCACAACGAAAAGAAACATTGATGGCTTAGTACTCGAAGGCAGTATTACTAATGTTCAAGAAATGACCGACACTAGAGTTCCTTGGTACGCAAAACCTTTTATCACTATTAACTACTCTGATGGCTTACTTGAGTTTGATAACCTTAAAATTGTAAAACAATATAAATCACCGCTGCTAATTATAACGGGTGAAAATGATACACAAACACCAATCTCATTGGCAAAGTCTTTATTCAAACATGCTGCATCCAGTCAAAAGCAATTATATATCGCATCTGGAAAACACCATGGCGATACGCTAAATGGAACTGAATTAAAGCCTCATTATGAGGTATTATTAACTCAATTAACGTCAAGCAGCTTATAACAATGAAGAAAATAATTTGGATGAGCAATATCATTTTAACCTTACTATTACTCAGCTTATTCACTATATTGATCACCCTAAGTATGGTGTTATTCACTAGCTCAGAGCTAAATTTAGGCGTCGAAGGTAGCGCTCATATGTGGATAGGTCTTGAAGTCAATGGCTCATGGAGCAACGCAGCTAAACAATTAACAGAAAATCACTATAATGCTTTAGTTTGGCTCGGTTTAATCCAAGTCCTGCCATTTATCATAATAAATATTATTTTACTTCGTTTGTTTTCGCTTTATCGCAAGGGACTGTTTTTTAGCGCTAAAAATATTAGTTGCTTCACATGGCTCGGTGGTGTGTTACTTCTACAATTTGTGATTACTGCCATTTATCCTGCTTTGCTTGTGACCTTAATCAATACTATAACGAGCGACGAGCTTACCCGTATTATATTCATCAGCGATACCGACATTATAGGGTTACTCGCTGGGCTTATAATTTACGTAATAGCTTGGGTAATGAAACAAGCACACCAATTACAACAAGAACAAGAGCTTGTGATTTGATGCCGATAATAATAGATTTAGATGTCATGCTAGCAACACGTAAAATGAAATCAAGCGAGCTGGCTGAAGCCATTGGTATTACACCACAGAATTTATCAGTATTAAAAGCTGGCAGAGCGAAGGCTGTGCGCTTTAGTACCCTTGATGCCATATGTGAGCATCTAGAGTGTCAACCAGGCGATATACTTAGGTATATTGAAGAGGATAACAAATAAAAAACGGCCATTTTTTTAATGGCCGTTTTGCTGTTTAAATAAAATAATTTAAAACACTTATAGTGAGAATGTACGGCCTATCGACAATACAATACGCTCATCTGCAGTATCAATATCTAGGCTGGTGTTCTCGCCCGCTACCTCAATATCAAAACCCGCTAAACTTGTTTGATAAGCAAGACGATAGTGGTTATACGATTTACCATCGGTATCCCATGCGAACTTATCGCCATCGAGTGAATTTGAAATATCAAAGCTGGCACGCAGTGCGTGATTAGGTGCAAGTTCAATGGTGTGTGCAACCATAGAAATCACATGACCTGCGCCGGTACCAAAATAATCCCAGCTATACCAAAAGTTAAGCTCTGTTTGCCCTAACTCACTTGCGTAACCAAATTTAGTGTAGGCTTCAAAGTAGTTACCATCGCTTGAGTTGCTTTGCCCATGGTAACTGTAATACGCAAGGCCGTAATCAATACTGAGCGCTTCATTTAACTGCGCATAGCGACCGAAGTAAGCATCCCATTCAATATTTGTGTCGTCACCAAAGTCAACGTTTGACGCCCACGTGCCAGCATACATGCCTGATTCGCCAAATGAATAATCAAGGCTACCTTGTAACGCTGGGTCGTTTTGCGTTTGGCTCACACCATTAAAGGTATAATCTGATGCGCCGGTTACGGTTGCTGACCAATCAGCCAATACTGAGGTTGAAAAAAGTGCAAACGGTAATGCGACTGCTAATAATGTTTTTTGTGTTGTCATGTTAATTCCTTCGCTACTGTATAAGCTAATATCTAGCTAGCTGATTCAATTTTTGTGTAGTCAATTTTGTTGTCTTTCGGCGAACTATCAATGTTACTCACAGTTTTAACTTTGCTATAGGCAATATAGGCTGCACACGCAAAGAACAAACCAATCACTAACACTCCGACCCACTGGATTTGTAGAAAGTTCTGCTTAAATAATAGGGTTAATAATGAAAGAGCGACAACATTTAGCGCAATATATTTAAATTTACCTAAACGTTTAACCGTCATACCCATATTGTCGGTGTATAAACGGATCAGTGAATCAAGCGAGTTGATCACAAACACTACGCCAACAAATACCATTGCTATATTTTTGATCCCTTGTGTATCAATGCCTGCTTCGTGATACTGATAAAGCACGCCAAACCAAATTGCGATTGGGATTGAAGGGAAAATTAACATTGCCCCCAATACTTGATAGGTTTTTAATCCACCGACAAAACGTGAAGTGAATTGGCCAATCATAATACTCCACGCAAACCACCAAAATAAATAAAACTCATGGTAATCATTGAGTGGCAGTACAAACTGATTAATATTGCCAAAGTAACTACCAATTAACGTTAAATTATTTGTAAAATCTGACACTTGGCCATTTTCGCCCATAAATGCGCCAAACCACATAAAACCAATTAGTGCTATAAATAACCAGGTAGTTGAAATACTTAGAAAACGTACATATTTAATATCGGTGCTTGAATACACCGCAAAGCAAATAGCTGCGAATACAATTAAATAAAATGACGGAATAATCGACTCACCATCACCAAGACTAGGTAAATACCAAGGTAGGTTAGAGAGCAATAAGAAAGCGGTGAAGGCACAAGTACCAATAATAACTACATTATTGATTAATTTAACCCAAGGAATTTCGAAAAATTTCACTTTAGGTTCTATTACACAGAAATAAAAGCACGTAAGGAAATAGAATCCCCAGATCAGAAAGCCCCAATAACCAAACTCGATAGCTAGTGGATTGGCAAACGCGTACTCTGGGCTTGCTTTTATGTCTGCATAACCTGCAAACTCAGTGAGTGGAAACATGATCAAGCCAACATCTAAGCCTGATGTAAATAAGATGGCGATAAAGGTAAATGTTCTTACCGGTGTGACGCCAACACACTTTACATTGCCCCATTTTACTAAAATTGCAACAATTGCTAGTAGGGTGAAAATAATGCCTGCGCTAAGCCATAAGGTCATAATTCCCTCCCCAAAATAAATGAAAATACATCATTACGTCTCCGTGTTTTTAGTCTCGCATTAACGCACCACAAACAACTTATGATGCGCGCCACTGCAAGCCCCAAGGTACAAAATGTACCCCAGGTGGCCTGGTTAGATCTCCGAACTACGCTGCACAGTTTGCCATTGAGATTCAACAGCAACCTTTACTTGCGATTTACTAAGTGGTGGCTTACCTAAAATTAGATCAGCCGCTTTTTCTGCCACCATAATGGTTGGCGCATTTAAATTTCCGTTAGGAACTGTTGGGAAGATTGATGAATCCACCACATGCAGTCCCTCAATGCCATGTACTTGAGTATTTGAGTTTACTACTGCCAGTTCATCTTCACCCATTTTGCATGAACATGAAGGATGGTAAGCACTCTCAACTGCCTGACGTACAAAAGCATCTATTTGTTCATCGGTTTGAATCTCTTTACCTGGTTGGATTTCGCCATCGCGGTAATCATCAAACGCACTTTGCTCAATGATTTCACGCGTTAAACGCACACAGGCTCTAAACCCTTCAATATCATCTTGATGCTGTAAATAGTTAAATTGGATCTTAGGTGCAACCGTTGGATCAGCCGATTTAATTGTTACTGCACCGCGGCTTTTAGGCTTGTTATGCCCTACATGGACCTGAAAACCATGGCCATCAAAAGCACTTTTACCGTCATAACGAATTGCCGCAGGTAAAAAGTGATATTGAATATCAGGCCACTCAACCCCCGGTTTTGAGCGAATAAATGCACAAGATTCAAAATGATTAGTCGCCCCAAGACCGCTGCGGTTTAATAACCAACGCGCGCCAATAAGGCCCTTTGAAATAAGGCCAAGCTTGCCGTTTAAGGTAATTGGCTGCTTACACTTATACTGGAAATAAAACTCCAAGTGATCTTGCAGATTTTGCCCAACCCCAGGTAAATGGTGCTTAACCTCGATACCCGCTGCTTTAAGTATTTCGCTGTCGCCAATACCAGAAAGTTGCAATAAATGCGGTGAACCAATCGGACCGGCACTTAAAATAACGTCTTTACTGGCCTTTGCTTTAACAATATCGCCATTAACTTTGTACTGCACACCAACGGCTTTTTTGCCTTCAAGCAACACCTTTTCAGCCAACGCACCAGTAACAATAACTAAGTTTTTACGTGACTTCACTGGGTCTAAATATTCACGACTTGCAGAGCTGCGCACACCGTCTTTAACGGTCATGTGCATTGGACCAAAACCCTCTTGCTGCGCTGCGTTATAATCGTCAGTGGCTGCATATCCGGCTTGCTGGCCCGCTTTGATAAAGGCTTTATAAAGCGGGTTCGCCATTTCGTTACCGTTGTTCACACCCAAAGGGCCGCTATCACCACGATAGTCGTTTTTACCTAAATAGAATGATTCTGCTTTTTGAAAATACGGTAAACAGGATTGATAATCCCACCCTTGTGCACCATGTTGTTGCCATTCATCAAAGTCTTTAGCATGGCCACGTACATACACCATGCCATTGATAGATGATGAGCCACCTAACACTTTGCCACGCGGGCAGTGCATTTGACGATCATCTAGATGCGGTTCAGCTTCACTATGAAACTGCCACGCGTATTTATCTGAATTCATCGGAATTGATAGCGCGGTAGGCATTTTAATGAAAATGCTTTTATCGCTGCCGCCAGTCTCTAATAATAAAACGCGGTTGCGGCTATCTTCGGATAAACGATTAGCCAGTACACAGCCCGCCGACCCTGCACCCACTATGATGTAATCATACGTTAGTGCAGTCATTAAAATGGGCTCTCTATATTAGTCATACCGACATAAATCGATTTAGTTTGGGTGTAATGATCAAGTGTTTCAATGCCATTTTCACGACCGATACCTGACTGCTTATAACCGCCCACAGGCATTTCTGCTGGCGAATTGCCGTAGCTGTTGATCCAACAAATACCTGCTTGCAGCTGATGAATAACACGGTGTGCGCGCTTAATATCTTTGGTAAACACGCCTGCAGCAAGGCCTAAGTGAGTATCGTTAGCACGGTGAATTACATCATCTTCGTCATCAAACGTTAATACGCTCATTACGGGACCAAAGATTTCTTCTTTGACGATCGTCATATCATCAGTGCAATCAATAAATACCGTTGGTGCAACAAAGTAACCGTTTGGTGCAGAGGCTGGGCTAAGCGTTTTACCACCCGTTAATAACGTTGCACCTTCGCTGATGCCTTTATCGATATAGCTCATCACTAATTGTTGATGCTTTTTGGAAATTAATGCGCCAAAGTTAACGTTAGGATCGAGTGGATCGCCCGCTATAATATTTTCTTCAGTGCGTGTTTTAAGCTCATCAATAAATTGCTGATAAACATTTTTGTGTACATAAATACGGGTGCAGTTAGTGCAAATTTCACCTTGCGTATAAAAATTACCTAACATTGCAGCACTTACTGCCTGTGAAATATCGGCATCATCAAATACTAGCAGTGGTGATTTACCACCAAGTTCCATGGTGACATCTTTTAATGAACCCGCAGCACTAGCAACTACTTTTTTACCTGTGCCTACTTCGCCGGTAAACGATACTTTCTCAATATCAGCTGATTGTGTTAACCACTGGCCGACTTCTGCTGCACCTTGCACCACGTTAAACACACCCGCTGGTACACCCGCTTCGATGAATATTTCGGCAAGCTTAATTGCGCCAAGTGGCGTTTCTTCAGAAGGTTTAAAAATAAATGCATTTCCGGCAGCCAAAGCTGGGCCGGATTTCCAACAAGCGATTTGCAGCGGGTAGTTCCACGCACCGATTCCGGCACAAATCCCTAATGGCTCTTTACGGGTATAATAAAAATCTTCGCCAACCATTTGCTGCTGGCCAACTTGGGCAGGTGCTAGCCCTGCAAAATACTCGATTACATCAGCGCCAGTTTGCACATCAACACACTCGGCTTCTTGCCATGGTTTACCGGTATCTAGCACTTCTATTTTTGCAAGTAAATCATTACGCTCGCGCAATAATGCAACCGCTTTTAGTAAGATACGACTACGTTCAATCGGACTCATAGTTGACCATGCAGCAAATCCTTGTTTAGCACTTTGAATAGCCGCATTTTGAATAAACGCATCTGCCACTTCTACATAATAAATTACGTCATCTGTTGCTGGGTTTTTAACTGCAAATGTTTCGCCACTTTGATTTTTTAAAAAGTGACCATTGATAAAGTTTTGATAAACAGGTGTTGTCACATTAAGCTCCATACTGTTTGATAAGTGAACATACAAAGTTTTTTGCTAGCTGTTCACAATGTGCAAATTGATCTTGATCAGACTTACTTAGTACCGCTCTTAACCATAAGCCATCGATCATTGCCGCACATAATTGCGCTGCAAGTTTGGCTTCATCATCACCCATCAATTGTTTAAATGAGCTGACTAAATTACTAAGAAGTCGTCGGCTATTTACGTTCTGTAAGCGATGCAACTGAACATCGTGCATCGATTGCGCCCAAAAGCTTAACCAAGTTTTAGTGGTATCGCTGCGCTGTTGTAATCTGGCAAAGTTAGCTTCTATTATCAGCATTAACCTTTGCTCAGGGGTCGTTGTTGGCGTTACTTGTTTGATCAGCTCGTGTTTTAGATTGGTTAATAAATAACGCACAGTGGCTTCTATCAAGCCCTGCTTACCACCAAAATAATGACTAATAATGCCCGACGATAATCCTGCTTTTTTACTGATACTATTAATGGTTGTTGCTTGTAAGCCAAATTCAGCAACCGAACTAATAGTAGCGTCAATTAGCTGCTGACGACGGACAGGTTCCATTCCAACTTTAGGCATATTTTTATTAATTGAACGTTCAATAAAAATAAAGATTAAAGTAATGGAACTGATAATTCAAGGTTGACAAACTGTGAATAGGCTAAAATGAAGAGAGCTAAGTGACCCTAAGTAACTGTCCTAGCGTTGATAAATCGGCTTAGAAAAAAGTTGCGAAAAAAATCGAAAAACAGCTGCTTTTTAAGTAAATGCGAAAAAAATCAGCTATATTAGGTTGAAAATCATATCTGGTTAGTCTCAGGTATCACTTTTAAAATCACAGAATTATCTATCAAAAAAACAAACTACAGGAAACTCGATGTCTAATTTTAATGAATATAAAGTATTGCATGTTGTTGAGGGTGGCTGTGGCACATTGCTGCTAGGTTCGAGCGGGTTACCACTTAAAAGGCTAGAAGCAACACTTAATGATGAAGCACAAAATGGCTGGCAACTGGTATTTCAGGTTATCGAAAGCAAACGTTTTTTGCTATTTTGGTCACGCGAAGCTGTGATCTTAACGTTAGGCAGAAACCGTGCTTAAAGCAATGACGCTTAGTGCAATTCGCCGCTATCAAAAAAATGGCGGCGCTAAGGCACATTTTAATATTAGTTGTAATTTCAGTCCTTCCTGCTCAGAGTTTACTCATCAAGCAATTACTAAATATGGGCTAGTGAAAGGTCTGTTTATTGGCGTAAAAAGAATACGGCGTTGCAATAACCCCGACTGTGTAACCGTAAAATCCGATCCACTTCCTTGAGGCTTATTAATGCCATGACATCAGAACAACTAAATGCTCAAGAAGAGCAGCTTCGTTCAGAAGTAAATGCATTGTCCCCTGAACAGCGTAAACTATTTTACCAGCAAGAAAAGCGTCTCGTTAAAGACCCTGATACTTATGCGGTACTGAATTGGTTTTTTGCCGCAGGTTTACACCACTTTTACTTAGGTAGATTTCAACGTGGTGCGGTGAATTTAACGCTGATGCTAATTGGCATACTCACTATTTATAGCTTTGGCGTATTTTTAATCATCGTCGTTTTGTTAATTGAATTACCACAGCTTTTTAAGAGTCAACGCATCGTCCATCAATATAACAATCAAGTTATGGCTGATATTCTAAAACAACTAACCGACTCTTGATTACTTAAAGCAAATGCTAGATACTGTTTTTTTATACAGTTACGGTGTGTGTTATGAAAAAAGAATTACCCGAAAAATATTATTTAGCCCACTTTAAAGAGCTAATAACATTTATCGACACTCAATGCAGACACTTATTAGAGCAAAAACACGTCGATTTCATTAATAAAGCAAACCGACTTACTGAGCAAGGCCAGTGCATGCTGGCACGCATTTATTCTCGTAAACCTTTACTCGTAGCAATCACCACACTTAATTATAATGAAATAGACAGCCCTGCACTGGCACTCGAAGAGCTAAAAACAGCACAGCTCATTAGTCATCCAAATTACACCGACTATCAACACGTACTCGCACATCTAACTAAACCCGCATTGCTAGCACTACTCGCGCCTTTCGATATCCAACCTAGTATTAAAAAAAGCGTCACTAAAGCACAACTGGTAGCACAGACTTGCGATTTTTTTGCTACTAAGCCGGAACATTTAACCTGCCTTTATAACCAGTTTGTTATTAATAACCGCTTTGCTGTGTATGAATACTTTGAATTTCTATACATAGGCCGCTTAAGCACTGGTGATATTAACCATCAAAATAGCTTTGTACTGCGTGATTTGGGCCTAAGAACCACACGAGAAAACCATACAGTAAGTTTAGCTCGCTTTGATACACGTGAAGAGGCGCAATCTAACTACGCGCTAAATCGTTATCGCATGGCATTTAAAAGCGCGCAAAGTGATGACGAATATCAAGCTTTAGCTATTGAGCTTATTAATCAACCGGCCGAAGGTACATTAGCAGTCAACCTTAAAAACAAGCTCCTTTTACGACTTCACCAACAACTAAAAAAATATAATATTGAGCTGTGTTTTACACTTTTAAATGCCTGTGAAAATAGCGCTGAAGCAACTGAATTACAAATACGCGAGCAATACCGCCAAGGTAATAAAGAGTGGGTAAAAATCCAGCTTGAAACCATCATCGAAGATCCGCTCACTGATGATTTACTGTATTTTGCTGATGACTTTTTAATGCGTAAATTTAACAAGCAAACTCGCTCTCGCTTAAGTGCAATGCTCGCCGATACGCAATGTGTTATTGAAATTGACGAAGTTTATCGAAACGATGTAGAGCAAGGTGTTACAGAACACTACACTCAACAAGGGTTAACTGTTTTTTATACCGAAAATACGCTTTGGCAGAGCCTTTTTGGTTTAGTTTTTTGGCGCGAGCTTTATATAGATACTCCCACCCCACCTTGCAATGAGTTTGATATGTTTCCACAATCATTGAGAACCGACTGCTTTTATCATACCCAACACCAACAAATTGAAGCACTACTAGCAAACTGGCAAACACCGGATGATTTACTAAAACACGTTTGTAAAAGTGCCGCCCGTTATTTTGAGCAAGCTAATGGGCTGTTTCGCTGGCATAACGAGCTATTACGACCATTAGAAGTGCTGATTTTAAATAGCTCATTAGCAGCGCTAAAAAGTCACTTAAAGAATATGACCATGCGCTTTATGCAGCTTAAAGATGGTTACCCTGATTTGATGGTGCTAAATGGTAATAAACTCCATTTTGAAGAAGTAAAAGCCCCAGGTGATAAATTAAGACGTAATCAGCTAACAACGATTGATTGCCTCAAAAGTAATGGATTCAATGTACACATTGCGGCCGTAAAATGGGTTAATGATCCCAATCGTATTTACAGCGTGGTCGACATTGAAACCACTGGTAGTTTAAAAGGCGGCAATCGGATCACCGAAATTGGCATAGTTAAAATGCAACACGGCAAAGTAATTGATACTTGGTCAACACTTATCAACCCGCAAATGCGCATTCCTAAGTTTATAGTGTCTTTAACCGGTATTAATGACGCAATGGTAGCAACTGCACCACGCTTTACTGAAATAGCTGAGACTTTACTTAATAAACTAAAAGGCACTATTTTTGTGGCTCACAATGTAAACTTTGATTACGGCTTTATTCGTAAAGAATGTGAAATGGCAGGTATCCACTTTAAAATGCCCAAATTATGTACTGTGGTTGAATCTCGCAAAGCGTTTGCTGGTTTAAAATCATACTCTTTAGGTAACCTCAGTGCGCATTTTGACTTAAACCTGACAAGCCATCACCGAGCACTCGCTGATGCCAGCGCAACCGCTGAGTTACTTTTGCTTATAAAAAAATTTAACTAACTTAATAACTTAAGCTTTTAGCGCAAATGACCCAAAGCCAGCTTTTGCTAAATAAAAGCAAGGTATTGATTGCAACCCTCCCAGTACCTCGCTATAGAAGTCAACGCGTCTGTCTAATACTTACCGTTAGCATTAATAACCCAACTGCAATACCCAAAAAGTAATAAGGCATTCCTGCATCACAACTCGCTTGACTGTTCACCCCTAAAAAGTCTAAATATAGTCCACCTTGCAGAGGTCCTATGTACCAAATGACTAGAAACACAACTTCAAACATTCGTTTTGACTGCGTAAATGTACCGCAAAAATAGGCCAACGAAACCATAAACGAAATAGCCACAAACAATTGCACCAGCAACAACCATTCAGCTATGACTACAAACCGCGCAATACTGCCTATACAGGCAAAGGCTAACAATCCCCAACCAGCACTGAAACTAGCCATACTTTGTAATAGCGGTGATTGCTTGCTATAAGCCATAATTTCAATAGTATTTGTTTGCCTCTCTAGCTGCCCTAACGGCGATATAACCAATACACACCACAACAATGACATAGGTAAAAAAAGACTCAGCAACAGGTTCTGATCAACAAAAACTTGGCACACATTCAAAATGACCAATCCGATGAGCCACAGATTTGTTTGCCCTTTAAGCATTAACTTAAACTCTAATCGTAATAAGCGTGTAACAGCGAATGACTTAGTTGCGCCAACAAATATTCTATCGAGTATTCCTGTGACTTTTTCAATTACGCTAACTATTCGCCATTGCTTTTTAATCTCGTTCATTGAGCCATTACTAAAACGATCAAAAAATAAAAATGCTAAGCTTAGAGCTATTGAGCTGACTATCAATAAAGGCAACATTCCTTGGAAGTGCACAGCACTTGGCTCAAACCCATGCCAAACAAATGTTTTTACAGATTCACTAGCTGTTATGCCAACATTGGTACCACCCTGCTCTGTTGGAAAACGCGCAGCAACCTCTATATCTAAACTTTCAAGCACTGCACCAATGCCTGATACTCCTTCAATACTTTGCGTTATCGAGCCAACCCACAAGAAAAAATATACCACATTACCTAACCCCCCTTTGAGCCACGTTATCGACTCAAATAAAATAGCGATTGATGCAATTGCTAATAACAAAGGTAAAACAAACACTAATTGCGGCCAAACGAGTGCCCACACATCAACCTGATAGCTTTCGCCATAATAAAGCTGTATCAATACACTACTGAGCAACATCGCCAATACAATTGAAAGTAAAATCAGTACATTTACCCCCCACTTAGCGAATAGAAAAGCCTGTTTGCTAATCGACGTTGCTGCAATAAGCTCACACGTTTTTGATTGCCTGTCTAACTCAAGTGCATTTTTAACCAAGTAAAAGCAAATAATTGGTAAGAACATAACATTTAGCATAGCTAAGCATACACCAATCCACGCGCTGTTATAAATGCCGCGGTAGCCATTAATCACTAGTGTTTGGTACTGCGCATCAGGGGACGGAAAATACAATAACGTTAATACAGACATAGCCAACAAGGTCACCATATAACTTTGTTGTCGTGTGCGTTGTTTAAAGTCAGCGACCATACATTGCCAAATCTGTTTCATTAACCGATCCTCGCTGCGCTGCGAGGTGCTGGTTGCTCGCTAGTAAAATACAAGTAAGCATCTTCGAGTGATGCCGCCCGTACCGTGGCTTTAGAATCAGGGCAATGATCCGCAACAAGGTTTAATTCAAGCTTTCCTTCTTTTCGAATGCTGTGGCTAACAATATACTCATGCTGGATCTGTTTCAGATCCGATGGTTCAATCGTTAATGTCCAACATTTTTCAGCCACTTTTTGCTGTAATACATTCGCTGTTACTGATTGAATAAGTGTGCCACCGCGCATAATGGCAATGCGGTCCGCAATCGATTCAACATCTGACACTATATGCGTGGAGAATATAATGCAACGATCCGCCGCAAGCTCAGTCAATAACTGCCTAAAGTTGGCTCGTTCATGCGGATCAAGACCAACCGTCGGCTCGTCAATGATCAATAATTTAGGATCATTTAATAACGCCTGCGCAATGCCAATGCGTTGTTTCATGCCTCCAGAGTAACCTTTTAGCGGCTGATGTGCGGCGTGGGTTAAATTAAGCTTATTCAGCAAATCATCAATAACACTATTGGCATGTGCATTTTCAAGCCCTTTAAGCCCTGCCATATATTGCAAAAATTCAAACCCCGACAGTTGTTCATACACGCCAAAATATTGAGGTAAATAGCCCAGCTCTTTGCGTAACAATTGTGGTGATTTAACAATATCTTGGCCTTGCCATAAAATAACACCTTGTGTTGGCTTAGTAATGGTAGCCAGAATTCTCATCAAACTAGATTTTCCAGCTCCATTAGGGCCTAACAAGGCTAAAATCCCAGGTTCAACTTGCAAAGATAATGTATTAATTGCGCATTTTGCATCTTTGCTTTTATTATATTGATGACGTAATGATTGAATATCTAATAGCATGAGTGTCTATTCCTAATTAAGTTACACTCATTCAGCAAATATTAAGCCATGTAAATAACAATTAATAATCAACAACTTAAGTTTTAAACTTTTTAAATAAACAATATTGAATAACAACTCTTACCAAATAATGGCGAAAAACATCAACGTGATAAGTTAACGTGTAGTCATTTTTCTCACCCGCTGATGCATTTAACTTATTCAGTCTAACCGCAGTAAAAACTAAAACAAACTTTGATACTGCTCTATTAGATAATCTGTGTAAGCAATATCGCCACGATAACGCGATAAATGCGTGGTATCACGGTACATTTGCGGGGTTATTTGCGGTATATTTTGATGGTTTTTCATTTTAATACCAGTGGCTTGCTCTATTTGCGCTATTACTTCTGCTAAACGTTTTTCAGCCTCTGGTGTTGTTTTTATCCACTTACTGTTTTTTGGCAGCATGATCACTTCAACGTTCTCAGATACACGTTGAAAGTTTTTTACAATATTAATAAAATGCGTAACCAATAATGGTTGAAAATGAAGCTGCTCTATATCTGCACTGCGAATACGACTAAGGCGATCGTTTTTCATTTCGTTATCAGTTTGCGTAACGTGGTAATAGTCGTTAAATATAGCTAACGTTTCTGCTGTTCGCTCTTGTGGGATTGTACCGCCCCCTTGCCATTCATAGCTCCATTCTGCGCCCTTATAATTAGGATATTCTTCTACAAATTTTTCACCGAGTAAACGTCCTAAGCGGCGACGCTGCGCAATAGTTTCATCATCATCTTTAAACGTTTGATGCGATTTAGGTGGAAACATCTCTCGACCCAAAAAACTGGTGATCATTTCAGCTGAAATATTGCCGCGCAAATATTTTATATTGAATAATCGTACGCCACGAGTAAGATCATTTTTTGCAATTACCATTAACTCCTGATCATTAGCGAGTAAAGTTAAAAATGAGTCTAAAACTGGGGTCGCTCTGCTCCAGCGCGTTTGCGTGGTTTGAAAAGGATTAAACTCAATCATGGTTAGCTTTATTTTGCGATCTTCTTTGACAAATTCATCCGCAATACGTCGTGATAAAAAATCTTGAAAGTACGGGTTTAGCCCACCAAAGCCAAAGTTAAATGATTTAACTTGCTTACCCCGCTGCGCTAAATCAGCATCAAATTTTCGTGGCGAAAATCCGGCACGCGTCATTGATGAGCCAAAAAACATCACAACATCGTTTGGTTCTTTCACTATTTGTGGCAAAGCTGCACGTGACTCAGTAACCCTTGCTATTGCGCCTTGAGTATTTGCTCCCATCCCATGCAAAATAAGATGAATACCGACAAGTGCGAAAGCCATGCATAAGCCAATAACAAGAATCGACTTTCCATATAATTTTTGTGATGTCATTGCTACTCTACCTTGATGATTAGAATTGGAAATAGATAAACTCATTGCTTGGCTCCCCGATAAATAAACATACCCCTTGCCCTAACATCATTAACAGCCAAAATAACCAGGGTTTATTTTCCAGCTTGTCAGCGCCCTTTATTACGTAAAAATCCATAATATGTACAAGTAATACCCACACACTGGTCATTACAAAAATAGTCATTGCGTTGCTTCCAGCTGCTATTGTTGAATTAAATACATGTAAATTAGTAATAATATCTATGGCAGAAGTTAAGTCGTTGGCTGCAAAAAACACCCAACCTATAAGGACTAAATAAAACGTGATGGCCCACTTAATAAAAGTTACAAACAGTGCATTGGATTGATTAAAACGTGCAAATATTTTCAGCCCTGCTAAATAGTGCGTAGCAGTGATAATAGCGCCATGAAATGCGCCCCAAGCAACAAAAGTCCACGCTGCGCCATGCCATAAACCACCCAGTAACATAGTTAAAAACACATTACGGGTGCGGTTATTATTTCTGTTCCCGCCTAATGAAATATATAAATAATCTCGTAACCAAGTCGAGAGTGAAATATGCCAACGACGCCAAAAATCAACCGGAGAAAGTGCGAAGTAAGGCACTCTAAAATTAAGTGGAATACTAAAACCGAGTATCAGCGCAATACCAATTGCCATATCGGTATAACCCGAAAAGTCACCGTATATCTGCCCTGCAAATGCCAATACGCCAGTCCAAAGCTCCAGTGTGCTTATGGGGCCTTTTGCCTCAAAAGCATGTTGTGCAGGGATAGCCAATATATCTGCACCAGTTTTTTTAATCAGCCCCACAGTGATCAGCAAAAAACCATGTTTTACAGCAGTGTACTTAGGCAAGGCGATGGCGTGCATTTGTGGCAAAATATGACTTGCACGAAGAATTGGGCCTGCAACCAGTTGTGGGAAAAACGATAAAGCAGCAACAAATTCAACTAAGCCTTTACGTGGTTTCATATCGCCACGGTAAACATCAATGGTGTAACTTAAACTTTGAAAAGTATAAAAAGAAATACCAACAGGCAGTACCCACCCTAATGTCTCAATGGAGGCATTGTAACCAAGCGTAGATAACAGATCAGACACAGAATTGAGTACAAAGTCAGCATATTTAAACACCGCTAATAACCCTAAATTAAGCACCACAGATAACGTAACCCATTGCTTTTTACGTTGCTGCGTTGATGCTTTATATATAGCTTGAGCAATAAAGTAATCGGCTACCCCACTGCCCACCAGCAAGGGAATAAAACTATAATTCCACGCGCCATAAAAAACTAAGCTGCCGACTAAAATCAAATACACTTTGGGTTTTTGTTTTAAAAAAACAAAACCGTAAAACAAAATAAAAATGGCAAAAAACCAAAAGAATATGGGGGTATTAAATATCATGTTGCCCCCTTATATTTTGTTCAATAATTGTTCTTTGGTAACGAGTAAACATACTGTTTTCCTTTATTCAGAGCGAGTTTGGTTGACCCACTAAAAGTAGGGGGAAACCCAATCAATAATTAATTGAAGTAATTTAAATAAATTTGACGCAGGCTGACTTGCATTCGCTCATCAGCCAAGTTAGATCAACGCATTCAGGGGGGCGAGTGAAGTAATATGTGATTCATTGGCGTGCTCCATTAGCTATTAGTAACGCTTTAATTGACTCTGTGCGAGCACGATTAAGGGGGGTACGTCGCTGGTAACCATCAGATGCTCCTGTAGTAACCGCTAAGTTTACATCAGCGCCCCGTGATATTAATAATTGGCTCATATCGTAAAAACCAAAATATGCAGCATTTATAAGGGCCGTTTCATCACGCGGTACAATTGCATTTATATCAGCGCCGTTATCAAGTAAAAGCGTAGCCAATTCAATGTTATTATTCATCGCAGCAACTATCAGCGGGTTACCATCACCACTTGATGACTGATTTACATCCGCGCCTAAGTCAATTAATGCCTGAGTCATTATTTTGTTATTTTTTTTCACGGCAATCATTAACGCAGTGCCATCACCAATCACTGGTACATTAATATCAACCCCATCATTTCGCAGCACACGTATCGCATCAATATCATTACGCGTGACCGCATTAATTAATAAAGTGCTCTCGAATTGTGGTAACAGTGAATAATGTCGGGCATCTGCTACGGTATGTTTAATACTAATTTTGGGTGAAAATGCCTGCGTTGCTTGAATCGTTGTAGCAGCGAGCACTGCACACACCAAAGCAATTACAGCGATACTTGGCTTTTTAAATTGCTTATTTTCTAACACTGCACCAATGCGATAATTTAGCTCTTTTTTCTTACTAAAAAGCCCCATTGCCAGCACACTCCTTTGCTGCATTACCATTAATTTTGCACAATCAATCAGTGATTGCGCATATTGTTGAGTATTTTTAATTTCATTTACTGCACGTAAGTCACAGGCTATTTCGCGTTCTACATGAATTTGCTTGTTAAGCATGCGTATCACCGGGCTCCACCAAAATAGAATCGCGATGACTTCTTGAAATAAACCAAACCAGTTATCTTTGCGTTTAATATGCGCGTTTTCATGAAGCACTATCGCCAGTAATTGCTCATGCTTGAGTTGCTCGGTAAGGCTTTTTGGAAGAATAATTTTAGGTTGTTTAAACCCTACAACTAAAGGAGAGGATACTTTAGTTGAAGTATAAACCTGTGTATCAATATGGGCAGATAAATGTGGCGCTTTTTCAATTGTTGAGCTTATCAAATAGCGTGTTTGAATATATGATGACAATACTGTAAATACTCGCCAAACGCTGCCTGCAAGCCAGATTAATACGGCTATACTTAGCAAAAATGAAAAATTAAATACGATTTCACTAGGCAAGTGCCAGCTGTTATTCGGCTCATTAATAATACCCGTACTAGCTGTGTTCAACACATTAGGATCTTGTTGAGAAGCAATGGTTTGCGCTGTTGTATTGATCTCTGTATTTTCGTTTTCATTCCCGGTTGTGATCAAGGTAAAAGGGATGACTGTTGCGGTAATTAACGTCGTCATCCACAACCAGCTTTTCAACTCAGCCCCCGATGGAACACATTTATTAATCAACGTAAGTCCCAATAAAAGTATAAAACCAATAACAAGGTGATGAAATGCTAACGTTGTTAATAAGGTATATTCAATCATCATTGTCCTGACGTCCTTTTCTAGGTTTGTTAATCTTTACTTTGGTCAACTTTACGCTGTAATGCTTCTAAATCATCAAGATCAATGTCAGTCTCTTGCATTAAATGCTGTGCCAATACCTTAGGTGAGCCACCAAAAAACTTATTCAGCATCGAAGTTAATGCACTTTGCCGCGCTTCTTTTTGAGTAATCTTTGGTGTGTAAATAAACGCTTTTCCTTCTTTTCTAAAGTCGGCGTAGCCTTTTTCAGCAAGGATCTTACATAACGTTTGTACTGTGGTATAAGCGGTTTTTTTTTCCTTTGATAGTTCATCTGTTATATCGCGCACAGACGCCTCACCACTTTCCCAAAGCACTTCCATAATACTTTGCTCACCATCGGTAAGCTGATTTGATTTATTTCTAGCCATCGTATTTAACCTTTTTAAAGTTCTACTAATTAATTAGTTTTAAATACTATAGCGTGCTCAACTCAATCTATCAACTAATTAATTAGTTTTTAATAATTTAGTAATTAGTACTCGTAATCCAGGCTAAAAAGTTCTTTAAAATTTGTAAATAATGGCTACATGTTCTAAACCTTAAGAGTAGCCTTTAGAGGAAGCTCCTTATGCCGTCAACAAACACAATAGATAAACACTCCGAATTTGCGCGCTGTTTAGAGTGCAATAAGGTCAGCACTTTTGCAGCATTTCATTGGCTGGCACTGGCCTTTAAAGATATGGCCAGAGCCCCTATTTTAAGCTTGATTTATGGGATTGTTTTCACTCTGATCCCGCTGGCAATTGTCTATTTCGCGGTGTTCACTGACAGCTACTTAGTTGTTTTACCAGCCAGTGTCGCATTTGCTCTGATCGGCCCGGTATTTGCGGTAGGTCTCTATGATGTTGCTTGGGAGCTAGAAAAAGGCCACACACCAACACTTAGCCATTCTCTAAAATCAATGTTCAGAAATCCGGTCGGTGAATGGGGATTTGCAATTTTACTGATGGTAATAATGATTATATGGATGCGTCTGGCAGCGATAGTTCATGCACTTTACCCCAGTCATGCTAATCCTACATTTGAAGAACTCTCCGCTTTTTTAACTTTAGGTACCATTATCGGCGGAATTTTGCTTGTTACTGTATTTGCTATTTCAGCATTTACTCCACAAATTATGATGGAAAGACGGGTCGATATAATGACCGCGGTTATGTCATCAATGAATGCCGTTAAAACCAACTTTTCAGCGATGATTGTTTGGTCTGCATGTATTTTTATACTCGTAGCCCTTGGTTTTGTCACTGGTGCTACTGGTTTTATAGTTATTATGCCACTACTTAGCTATGCCAGCTGGCACGGCTATATTGCCGTAATTAAAACCAAAAAAGCCCGCAGCTATGAATAAACTAAAATGCATAAAGGCCAGTAAAACTGGCCTTTTTCTTGGAATGAATACCTAAGTGAGCTTTATTACAGCTACTTTTTGCCTGTCAGCATTGCGCTCATAACGCCATCACGTTTGATTAAACCATGATAAAGCGCGGCACTGATGTGCATAAAAATCATTGCTAAAAACAACCAAGCTACAATGCCATGCATTTCTCGGAAAAATGCAAAGTATTTAATATCAGCGTCAAGCAAATTAGGTAACTGAAATAACCCAAAAAACTGCACTACGCGCCCGTCCGCATTTTGCATTAACCAGCCAGATAGCGGCATCAGTATCATCGCGCAATAAAGCCCAAAGTGAGTGATATGAGCTGCAAACCGCTGCAACCTAGGTAACTCAGTGGGTAAAGTAGGCGTGCAGCTGTACACTTTATTTATTAATCTCAGCACAACTAAAATGAGCGCTAAAATACCGGTAGATTTATGTAAGGTGACAGCCTCAACCTGCCAAACGGCCAAGCTTTGTACCATTGATAACCCTAAAAATAGCATCGATATTAACATCAGCGCCATCACCCAATGTAATAACCGACTGCCTGCTGAGTAGCCCTTATTTGCTGACATTATTCACCTCCATTTGTTGCGCTAACTTTAGCACCTAACAATGTTTCTTTTGCACGACGACGATAGGACTGCGCATACGCGGCACCACGCGCACGTAAAATCGGATCGGCTGTCGCACTCATACCCTGCGGTAACACCAACGGATCAAAGTTTGCGTCGCCACAGGCTGCGTTTTCTTGGTTGTGCCAAGAAACGATTGATAATGTGCCAGCATTTATCGTCTGTCTATCTGAGGGCCACGGTATGGTTGGATTATTCTCATCATCATTAGACGCCGCTAAGGTAAAAATTAAATCAAATTTAACAGCGTTTTGATCTAAACGTGATGCCAACTCTTGTTGAAGTGCGTTGGCCGATGACGTATCGAGCATCGCAGCATTATTTGTCGCTTTGTGCGGACGCGCAACCCAACGCACAGCTTGTTTATCACCTAGCTCATTATGTAAATAAAACGCATTGATACTGTGATAACGTTCTGCGGCAAAACTATTGGCAGGCACATAGTCAGCTTTCCAATCATTAAATGCTTTACTTTCTGGATGTGCTTTAAAGAACGCTGTTATTTTTTCTGGGTCTCGTTGTTTTGTTATAGGATCCGGTGATAATGCCTGCAATTGCTGAAAAAATGCCTCAGGTGTAGCAACTGCCATTACAGGAGGCGTATTCATAGCAACACGCCATTCATCGACTGTGCCACTGTTTACTGCAAATGCTAGACTGCGCACCGGTGCTTTTAAATCTGGCGCGGTTGGATTATTACCTGCAATTGAGAAACGCCCATAAAATGGCGTACTGCCCTTTTTAAACACCTCTGCGACCGAGTAAGAAGATAGTGCCCCTGTTGATTCAAAATTACCCGTTATACATATACCCTTAGCATGCGCACGACGAAAACCGGCATGTGGTGTGTCACCTTGCTGCAAATCAACAAATTTTTGTGCTGTTACTGCATCACGATTAAATGCGCCTGCAAAATAAAGTGTCGCCGTTGCAAAAACAGCCATCGACCCTAGTAATAAGCTACCTCGATAAAGTATCGCTGGCATACCCAACCTACTGCGTTTAACTTTAGTCATCCTACTCACGACCTCTTGAAATGATTATTGATTATTAGTGCCCACATGCAAAGACCGACGAAAGAGGAAAACTATTTCAACAAATTAAAAAACTTCGCTCTAAAGTTAACTATTACCTCTGTTAGGATTTATTTTTAGACTTAAAGTTGTGCATATTTAGGAGAGATATTGCAATATTCTATATTGGATGAAGTCAATATTTATATCTATGCGCAGGACAAGTGTTGCCCAGGACCATACAAGCAAGTTAGCCTTCAAAATGGCTATCAGCAAACATTGAATTTAAAAAGCACCTTGATAACCCGCTTTGCATTAACTGTTTTAAATAACCTAGCAGGTCATCCTATTAAAATGACAATGCCACACTCATTTCATAACTTTGTGGCTCTTTCCTTACGTCATAGTAGCTATCTGGCGCATAGGTAGGGTTATAATGCTGTTTATCAAACATATTTTTTACACCAATAGTCCATTGCCACGCACTTTGCTTACTAGGGCGATAACTCAAGTGAGCATCCAAAGTCCAGTAGCTACCTTTATTATCTCGTTGTGCAATTTCTGGCACTTTTACACTGGTATGATAGCTTAGGCTTTGGTTACGCCGACTAAGGTAATTAATTCCCGCATAAAATGAAAATTGCTCATCCTCCATAAACAGCAGCCAATTTAATGTATCTTTTGCCAATGACGCTTGCTCTGAATTAACTCGGGTATAATTAAATGAAGTACTAATGCGGTTAAAGTGAGACCAATCTGCATAATATTGATTATTCCACTCAACTTCATATCCAGGAACGTGTAATTGCTCACTGCTATTTTCGTAAGGCTTACCATTTACAGACTGAATAAACTCACTCAAATAACTGCTAAACCCGCGCAGAGTAATATTATTATTAGCTGAAAAATGATAAACCCACTCACCTTCAAATGTCTCTATTTGTTCAGGATTTAGATTTGGATTTCCTGATATATTATTGTCACTGCGCACTTCATATTGCTGTAAAAAAGTAGGCGCTCGAAAAGCCGTTCCCCATATCAATTTACCAGACCACTGTTCATTACCTTGATAAGTCACAGCAATCCGCGGAGAAGTTTCTGAGCTGAACTCAGGGTAGTCATCAACCCGCACACCAACCGTCAATCCTAAGCGTTGCTCAAAAAATAGTGATTCTTGTTGAAAGTAAATAGCCCGATTATGGCTTGATGGTGTTAAGTCACCATCTCGAATCACCCTTGATTCATACTCATTAACTTCTACCGCGTTTTGTTTTTTTATCGTCTCATGATATTCACCGACTTGACGTTGTTGAAAGGTCAGCCCCACAATAGCATGGTGATTTGGATTAAACGCGTAACTCCACTGACTGCGCACACCATTTGATGTGGAATCCAAGTCTGAGTCAGAATAAAAATCAATATTGCCCTGCAGATCGGTAATCGTACGTTCAAAGTAGCGCTTCACCTTGTAGGTATACAATTGATTTTCTATCGATAATTTATCAAAGCTAAGTTTATTTTGGATGTGCGCACTGAGTGTTTGATAGCGTTGAGATTTATATTGATTTGACGAATAATGAGGATACTCTGTCGTGTAATCATCATAATTTATACCAAATTGCCACTGCTCATTGCGTAAAGACACTCCCAGACTTTTAGCATCAACATTATTATCATGCGTTGATGCAAAACCGTTGCGGTCATATTGTTGAGGATAGCCTTTGCTATCTAAGAGTCGCCCTGACAAAACAAATGTTCCGCCCGCAAACTCTTTCCCCGTATTGATAGTAGCTGATTTACGATCGTAACTGGCAACCCCTGCTGAGATGAGAGTTCGTTCAGGCGCTTTTGCTTTCGTAAAAATAGAAATCAAACCTGAATATGCATCACCACCATATAACGCAGATCCAGGTCCGCGGATAACTTCTATTCGCTCAATATTATTTATTTGTATCTGTTCATCAGGAGACCAGCCTCCAATTAAACCTTCCCGCTGAGGTACGCCATCAATAGTTAACATTACTTTGCTGTTTCGACCTGATGGAATGCCTCGGATCCACACCATGTCTCGGCCATTTCGCCGCGATAGTATTTGTACGCCAGGCAACATTTTCAATATATCTGATAGCGTTCGCGCGCCCATACTTGCAATTTGAGTGGCGTTAACTGAGCTAATAATATTCGGCGCTTGGCTTATCTTTTTTACGGTTTGTGAAGGGCTCACAACTTCAATGTTAAGTAAGCTCTCAAGCGGGATCTCAAATAGGTTAGTATCTTGCTCATTACTATATGAAAAACTTGGCAAAGCTGCCAAGCACATAACTAATGAATTCAGCGGCAAATAACGAGTCAAACGTTTAGGCTTCATATCATACTTAATAAAACTAATAACCATAAAAAGGCTAGCTTAATTACCACTATATTGCCACAAGACAACACCAAGTTTTTACTCTAGCTGATTAATTTTTTTGAAATTAATAGCAAAACAACTATAAAAATAAATGCGCAGGAAGGTACACTTCTTGGCGCAGCAACTCTCGTCCTTGTTTAAGTGCATTGTTATACGAAGGTTTATTATCAGCATGAATGTAACCAAAGAAAAATTCAAAACCTTGCATATGCTGTTGATAATATAAACGCTGCATTGGGGATGCAAAGCCCTGTCCTCTAAATTGCCCAGTAATAAAAATATCACTGATTAGTAAACCGTTAAACCCTAGCTCATCGCTCGACTCAGCCATTATCATACCCAGTGGCTTGCCTCTATAAAACGCCGCGCTGCACAATCCGGCTGCAATAGCTTCGCTGATATCGTCTTTTTCGCTAATTGGTACTATTGTTGCCATTTCAGGATGCTGCATTAAAAACTGAGTATAGTCACGCTCATACCAAGGCCAATCTTTATCAAGTTCAAACGGCTGCAATGCAATATCTGCACAGAGTAATTCATCAACAGTCAGTTTAGGATCTTGTGCTGCTAACAATGAATCAACAGCGCGGCTACCGGCCAAACTTAGCAGTTGTTTGGCTGGTATTGATCCTGGTGCTGGCCATACACAAATATATCTAGGCGTACACCAGCAAAATACCTTACTAATATAGCGGACCAGCTGTGCAAGTAATGGTTCTGATAACGGATGCTCACTAAACACTTCAAACATAGTCTCGTCATCATCATTACGACAAACACTGACTATAAATAAGCTACCATCATCAGCTTCTACAACTTGCGCGTATAGATCATCATCTGGCACGCTGTCACTAATTGCCCGCCTTTGACGAAGCTCGGCAAAATGCTCTGCATTACAATCTTCATTCAGCGCAAGTAAGTCTTCACACTCTTTAGCGATTGCTTTTTCAGTATCTAAACCTATAATTTTATTTAAATTATAAGTTTTTAAAACTCCCTGACCTAAGCGACGTAAACATTTTTCATCAATTTTATATAATGGATAATGACGCATAACTTCCCTTTAATGACTGTTTTTAGTTAATATGGGGACAATAAAGACGTAAATCAACTAAATGATAATTAAGTGATTAATGAGCTCTTTGTAATACGCAATAACGGTTGGTCTATGCATCTAGCAGCAACATATAAAATGCCTGAAAGATTATATTTATTATCTTGCTATCGGCCTTATTCACTCCTATAGTCTGCAAATTATCACTCCTTAATTTTGAATTACTTTGTCTATTAAATCCCGCGTTCCTGTCAGTCAGTTTGGTGAATTATTAGGTTATGCGCCTGGTAATGTTGCTGTTTATTCGTCTGATTACGATACAGCTGACGAAACAATTTATCCTAACCGTAGCGCCTATCGTAGTTACCTCGATGGTATTTACATGGGCTATAAATGGCAATGTGTTGAATTTGCGCGACGCTGGATGTATCTCAATCATGGCTATATTTTTGATGATGTTGCAATGGCTTACGATATTTTTGAGCTACGCTCAGTGCGTGACATAAACAATCAAACCAGGTTGCCTTTACAAGCATTTCGTAATGGTGCAAAACACCACCCAGTGGTAGGAAGTTTACTCATTTGGGAAGAAGGCGGTGAATTTGAAGAAACTGGCCATGTTGCGGTGGTGGTTGAAGTACATCAGGATAAAATTCGTCTTGCTGAACAAAACGTGGCCCATCAGCTATGGCCGCAAGATCAACAGTGGTGTCGCGAACTCAAAGCGAAAGTCACAAAAGAAGGTGACTACTGGATTGAGTGCTCTTACAGTGACGCCACTATTTTAGGCTGGATGACACAAACTGAGTACAGCGAATTTAGTGAACCTACGCCTGAAATAAACACTGATCTGTTTGCCATAAAAGCCCAATATGCAACTGATTATGGGCAAGCCACTAAGTCATGGCTTAACATTGCCAATGACGATGAAGCAGCCTACGTAGAAATGATGCAAGGGCATAAATTGACTTCAGTTAATGCTGATCAACATCATTATTTTACAATTTCAAAAACCGCTCAACAAACTATTGAACATGCTACCAATGAATTACATGGCTTGTTTATGCATGCAACAGACTATGTACTGCAGCATCCTGAGCTATTAAAAAAGTTTAATTTACCCGATGCGGTGCTCAATAAGATTCGCCAATCATGGGATAATCGCTTAAATCAACTGATCACCAGTCGATTTGATTTTGCATTAACTCCCGCAGGCTTGAAAGTCTATGAATACAACTGCGATTCAGCATCGTGCTATATGGAAAGTGGCAAAGTACAAGGTAAATGGGCCAAACACTTTGGTGTTAAAACGGGTATTGATGCCGGCCATGATTTATTTAAAGATTTAGTAAGGGCATGGCGAAAAAGTGAAGTAAACGGCCTTGTCCATATATTGCAAGATGATGAGCCAGAAGAACATTACCATGCATTGTTTATGAAAGAAGCTATTGAAGCCGCTGGTTTTGAGTGCAAAGTAATCATTGGTTTGACTGATTTACACTGGGACGCAGCGGGTAATATTGTTGACGCTGATGGCGAAAAACTCAGTTACGTTTGGAAAACATGGTCATGGGAAACCGCTCTTGATCAAATAAGACTAGAGTGTGAGGCTGATCAATCCCAAAGCGATGATTTTGAGCCGCACTGGCAATCTGGTAAAACCCCACGTTTGGTCGATGTATTACTTCGTAAAAATGTGATGGTTTTTGAGCCGCTGTGGACATTAATACCCAGTAATAAAGCAATTTTGCCAGTACTGTGGAGTTTATTTCCAAATCATCCGTTTTTACTCAATACTGCATTTGATTTAAATGATGAACTATTGCAAACAGGCTATGTCGTTAAACCGATTGTTGGTCGATGCGGTGCAAATATTCAACTCGTTGATGAACAACAACACGTAATAGAAAAAACAACGGGTCATTTTGCCTCTCAAGAGCAAATATACCAGCAGTTATTTGCCCTTCCTAAAGTAGCTGATTACTTTGTGCAAATATGTAGTTTTACCGCAGCAGGTAAATACGCTGGTGCTGGCGTACGCGTTGATAAAAGCATGATTATAAACGGCCACAGCGATTGTATGGCACTGCGTATCAGCGATGATAGTTACTTTTAATTAAACGTGCTTTAACCTCAATTTTGAGCGCATATCAAACCCAACAAGTAGCCTGTTTACTGCTACTTGTTGGGTAAATAAAGTGACATAAACCACCAAGCAAGGACTCAGCATAAAATTAAAAGTGGCATCGCACCGTTGGCGCTAGCATTTACGCCCGCTCATCTTTTGGTGAGTCCATCACTACATGCGAAGTGATCGTTCGTACCTGTGGGATTGATCCTAAAACATCAGCATGGAATGCTTTATAAGACTTAATATCAGCGGTTTCTACTCTAAGTAAATATTCAAATGCTCCTGTGACATTATGGCACTCTTTAACTTCATCAATAAACTCAAGTGCTTGTTCAAAAGCTCGTTGTGATTTCGTAGAGTGCTCATTTAAACCCACCCCCACATACGCGACAAAACCAAGTCCAAACGCTTGATTATTAATAACTGCTCGGTAGCCTTTGATCACACCTGCTTTTTCTAACTCTTGTACACGGCGCAAGCATGCTGATGGGGATAAACCAACCAAATCAGCAAGTTCAGCGTTGGCAATTCGACCACTGCGCTTTAATTCTTGCAATATCCTGTCGTTAATTCGATCTTTTTTCATATTAAGTTGCTAAAGTAAATTTATAATAGATTAATAAGCGCAAAAATTGCGAGCCATACAAAATATAATTGCACAATCATTATCAACTGAGCAACTATAAATGAATATTGAATTGGTATCAGCATTAGCATTATTTGCACTTGTATCTTCCATCACCCCAGGTCCTAACAACCTGATGTTAATGAACTCAGGCGCTAACTTTGGTTTTAAACGTTCATTGCCACATTTACTCGGCGTAACAATTGGCTTTGTGATCATGCTCGTATTGGTTGGTTTAGGTGTCATGCAATTGTTTGACTTTTTTCCATGGAGTTACCAGCTATTAAAAGTGCTTTGCATGGCTTATTTGCTTTATCTTGCTTATAAAATTGCCAGTAATAAAACTCCTATCGGTGCTAAAAATAGCGATACTAGACCTTTTTCTTTTATACAAGCATCTTTATTTCAATGGGTTAACCCGAAAGCCTGGACTATGGCATTAAGTGCAGTAAGTGTTTATGCCCCATCCAAAGGAATTGGCGCAGTGGTACTTGTAGGCCTTATTTTCGGTATAATTAATTTACCCTGTGTCTGCTCATGGACGTTAGTCGGACAAAGGCTACAAGTATGGCTAAAAGATCGCAAGCGCCTACGAGCATTCAATATTTTTATGGCTGTATTGTTAGTCGCCTCGGTACTTTTTAGCATGCTGTGAGTAATAAAACAAATAAACGCCTTAATAATGGCAACTTGGTTAAGTTGCCATTGTTAACCTCAATTTCGGATAACAAATCAATTTCCAGCAGCTAACTTATAAACCCCTCGCGAACTAAAACTTTGATCTACTGCAACATGACTATGCTTGCCTCGTGCAATTATGGAGAGACTTGCAAACAGTACTGACACTTATCTATATTCATGAAAAGGGATGGCTAATGACGAATAAAGCAATAGCGAAGTTTAATATTTCTGCAACCGCAGCAAGTAATTTCCAACATGAAGCTGACGCAACGGCTGATTTTTGGAGCAATAAACCACTTAATACCTTGCCCCCTCATGATTTTATTGCTCCTTATGCACGTCATAAAACGCTGCCTACACCCGGTATAGAAAAACGTAATGCTTGGATCATTGGTGGAGGTATTGGTGGCCTAGCAGCGGCATTTTATCTTATTCGTGATGGCCATATGAGCGCTGAAAATATTACCATTTTGGAAGCAATGGATATTGAAGGCGGTTCAATGGATGGCGCGGGTAACCCTGATGACGGCTATATTATTCGTGGTGGCCGTGAAATGAACTGGAATTACGACACCTTGTGGGATCTGTTTCAAGACGTTCCCGCTGTTGAACTGCCCGAAGGCTATTCTGTGCTTGATGAGTACCGTTTAATTAATGATAACGACGCTAATTACTCACAAGCCCGTTTAATAAATAAATGCGGTGAGATACTCGATGCAAGTGACTTTGGCCTGAATAAAGCCCAGCAATGGGAGCTGATCCGTTTAATGCTCAAGCGCAAAGAAGAGCTTGACGATCTCAGCATTGAAGACTATTTCAGCAAAGGTTTTTTACAAAGCAATTTTTGGTTTTTATTTCGTACTATGTTTGCCTTTAAAAATTGTCATAGCTTGTTAGAAACTAAACTGTATTTGCATCGCTTTCTTGATTCTATCGATGGCTTTGCCGACATGTCTGTTTTACTTTTTCCTAAATATAATCAATACGATACCTTTATTAAACCGCTTGCTAATTTATTACGAGACAAAGGCGTAAATTTTCAATTTGCAAGCCGTGTAAACGATCTGGATATAACATTTACTGGTAATAAAAAAACCGTAACGGGGATCCATGCCACTGTAAAAGGTGAAGCACAGCATATTAACGTTGCTTCAGACGATTTAGTTTATGCACTAACGGGTTCAATGACAGAGCATACAGCTTATGGCGACATGCAAAATGTACCCGAACTGAACTGTGAAAAACATGATCCCTGCGAAAATAGCGGGTGGAATTTATGGAAAAACCTCGCGAAGAAATCAGCTGTTTTTGGTAAACCCGAAAAATTTTATGGCGATATTGATAAGTCTATGTGGGAGTCAGCCACACTGACTTGCAAGCCATCCCCACTTATAGATAAGCTAAAGACATTATCAGTAAACGATCCTTACTCTGGTCGCACGGTAACTGGCGGCATTATTACTTTTACAGACTCTAACTGGCTATTGAGTGTAACGTGTAACCGCCAACCTCATTTTCCAGATCAACCCGATGATACGTTAGTACTTTGGGTCTATGGTTTATTAATGGACAAACAAGGTAATCGTATCGTTAAAACAATGCCACAATGTAGCGGTGAAGAAATAATTACGGAGCTTTGCTACCATTTGGGCATTGAACAGCAGCTTGATGAAATCATTGCCAATACCAAGATACGTACAGCGCTAATGCCTTATATCACAGCTCAATTTATGACTCGTGCAGCTGGTGACAGACCCACCTCAGTTCCTGAAGGTTGTACAAACTTAGGTTTGATTGGTCAATTTGTTGAAACCCACAACGATATTATATTCACGATGGAAGCCTCTATTCGTACAGCACGTATTGGGGTATATAAGTTACTTAATATCCCTAAACAAGTGCCCGACATTAGCCCAACCCAATATGATATTCGTAACCTAATTAAAGGAGCTAGAGCGCTCAACAGCGGCAAGCCCTTTATTGGCGAGCGGTTATTACACCGCCTGCTTGATAAAACCTACTTTGCTCATATTTTACCGCCATTACCAGAGCCAAGTAGTAAAGAACAAACCCATTTTGAAGCAGAAATGCATGAGCTACTGGGCAAAGGCAACTCGGCGATACATAAATTTTCAAACTGGGTTGGTACACTAAGGGATAATTTTTCGCATAAAGATAAATAATCTGAGCTTCGGAGAGTAAATATATCTCCAGTGGCTATAAATCTAAACCAGCTGATGACCAAGCTAAAAACTATTCCTATACAAAAAACCAAAGCCTTGATCTTGATAAAGTGCAATAAGAAAAAATAAGGCTAGAATGATTAATAATATGAGCTCTGGATAATCCATCTATCTCCAGTAGCTATTTTAGTAAACCTTTTAACCAAAGTTCTAGTTAGTGATTTCACGGGAGCCAAAATGAGCCAAACAGTTGCAGATTTAATGACATCAGATCCATTTGCCGTAAGTGCAGAAAACACCCTACACGACGCACATAATCTAATGAAGGAAAAAAATATCCGCCATATTCCGGTAATTGATAACAATGGCGAACTAGTGGGTATGTTGACACAAAAAATCATGATTGCCCAAGTGATGAATATTATGGCTAATTACAGTCCTAGCGCACTTGAACGAAAGGAAAAACAAACGAAAATACACACTATTATGGCAACCGATTTTGCCACTGTACTAGCAACCCAACCACTGCAAGATGTTGCTCGGTTTTTTGTTGATAACCGCCATGGTTGCATGCCTGTGATCACTGAAAAAAATAAACTCGTGGGTATACTTACCTCGTCCGACTTTGTGCGCCTAGCGGCCGCTTTATTATCTTAATGCAAGGTGATAATAAGACCGCTATCCGTATAAAATGAATATAAACTCGTATAATAGTGTATGCCAAGTAGTCATTGGCACACACTACAGCCAGCCTTTGTGTTTAAAAAATAAATAAGGGGCAAAGCCCGATAGCAACATAATGCCAATTGCAAATGGGTAACCCCATTCCCATTGCAGCTCAGGCATTATATTAAAGTTCATCCCATATACACTGGCTACTACGGTAGGTGGTAAAAAAACCACCGAAGCAATAGAGAAGGTTTTGATAATTTGATTTTGTTCAATGTTAATAAAACCTTGTGTTGAATCCATCAAAAAGTTCACCTTATCAAACAAAAAGGTACAGTGAGACATTAGCGTATCTATATCAAGTACAATTTCTCGTAGTGATTCGCGATCCTCATTTTGTACACCTAAACGACGTATTAAAAACGAAATATTGCGCCGCGTATCCATTAAACACAAACGCACTTTCCCATTCGCATCCTCTAAACGCGCGATACGACTAACCGCTTCTTCTAGATCAGAGTCATCTTCTTCTAGTACATATGCACTGAGCTTCTCTAACTGATGATGCATATCCTCGAGCATATCAGCATGGTTTTCGACTTTTTGATCGAATAATGTAACCAATAACTGTTTTGGCGTATCACACATTACTTGACCTTTACGTGCTCTTAAGCGTAACAATCGAAAGTCAGCCAGCTCGTCATCGCGAATGGTCAGCAAACAGTTATCCTGTAGTAAACAGGCAACTGTTACCGTATTAAAACGTCCTTCATTGGGCGACATAAACAATGCATGCACATGCAAGCCTTCATTGTCGATAAAACATCGCGATGAAGCTTCAATCTCTTGCACATCCCCTGACTCAGGAAAAGTTATATTGAGCGTTTTTGCAAGCGTATTTCGCTCATCTTCCGTTGGGTTGATTGTGTCAATCCAGTGTGCATTTCTGATTGATACTTCAAGAGAGGTATCGGATGAAGGCTCTAACTCTTTGATCACCCCCTGCTCGATAGAAAAAAATCTCAACATGCACTTCTCCTTTAATAACAAGATGAGTTGAGTATATGTAAGTGATGATTAATCAACAATGACAATACACTCCTGCATCTCAGTTATTATTAATAGTAAGCAATTCGCTAACACGTAACAGCACCTTTTGTTTTGCAGATTTTACAAAAAAGTGCATATTTTTCATGGCATATCAAAGAAAGCTTTCATCCCCCTCCTTTGAAAAAAATACAAAACATTAAATATCAGCAACTTAAAAAATAATTTTTATCGGCACAACCATTGCTTTATATAAACTAACGCATGTTCATAGACTTTATTAGACGCTGTGAACATTCCTTATAAATCAGGAGGAATAATGAGTAACAATAACGAAACAAACAAAATCGCTGAATTTACTGCCCCAGGTATGAATGAAGAATCTGCAAAAAATACCATTGCTACACTTGATAACCGCATGGTCGCACTGATCGATTTACAATTGACTCTAAAACATATTCATTGGAATGTAGTTGGCCCAAATTTTATTGGCGTGCATGAAATGCTCGACCCTCAGGTTGAAGTGATCAGAGCAATGACCGACACCATCGCCGAGCGAATCGCTACGTTGGGCGGAGTTCCAGTTGGTACTCCAAAATCGATAGTTGATCGTCGTTCATGGCAAGATTACGCAATTGGTAAGGGCTTGGTAAAAGATCACTTAGTTGCGCTTGATAAAGTATATAATGGGATTAATGGCGATCACCGAAGTGCGATTGGCAAGCTATCAGAGCTCGATCCGGTATCTGAGGATATGCTAATTAGCCAACTTGCCGATTTAGAACAGTTTCAATGGTTTGTGCGTGCACACTTAGAGTCGTCAACGGGCAAACTCAGCAGCTAATCTAGCGGTTTTGTGTTCAGTTTAAACTGACTAATTTATATTTAAAGTCAAAGATCGGGCTATTTAAAGCCTGATCTTTATTTATTACTGATCAACAATAATATCGCCACTTTTTGTTTATATTAGATCTTAAACTGACCTACTAAATTGCCTAAACTCTCCCCTCGACCAGCTAAGTGATGACTAACTGATGAGGTTGTTTTAATTGAACGTGTTAGCTCATTAACGATTTCTTGAATCGCAAAAACGTTACGGTTAATTTCCTCAGTTACACTACTTTGCTCTGTGGCAGCTGTAGCTATTTGCGTGCTCATATCGTTAATTGTGGTAACCGAGCTGGTTACCGCCCCTAAACTTTCAGAAATTGCGCGAGATGACTCAACTGAGCGATTGCAGCTTTGCTGGCTTGCCAACATTGCCTTTACCGCTGCTGTGACTAGCGTATGTAACTCATTAAGCATTTCATTAATCTCTAACGTGCTCTCTTGTGTACGACTGGCTAAACTTCTCACTTCATCAGCTACAACCGCAAAACCACGGCCTTGCTCGCCAGCCCTTGCAGCTTCAATAGCCGCATTAAGGGCCAATAAGTTAGTTTGCTCAGCAATGCCACCGATAACACTTAATACACTGTTAATTTTTTTAGATTGTTCACTTAATGAATTAACCTGTTCAGCAGCTTGATTAATCTCACTCATTAAATTTGAAACTTCTTCTAAAGAAACATCTACACATTTTTGAGCATTGGCAACATCTTGCGTGGCTGACTGGGTTGATACCGCCACTTGTGTGGTATTTTGCGCGACTTCCTGAGATGTTGCTGACATTTCGGTGATCGCCGTTGCTACCAGCTCAGTTTCATGATTATGGTTTACTAACTGATTTTCAATTAACTGTGTTTGTGTATTGATATCATTTGATGAATCTTTTACATCACGAGTTACATCTGCCACATTGGTGATAATGCTATGTAGTTTACTAACAAACACATTAAATGAATTACCCAATTGACCAATTTCATCATTACTATGCACTTCTAAGCGCTTAGTCAGATCACCTTCGCCTTTTGCTATATCATCTAAGTTTTGCACCATATTTTGGATAGGCTTTACCATATTGTTTGCCGCAATTAAGGCAAAAAACACCGTCAACATCACCCAAAATAATGCAATTAATAACAGGGTCGTTACTTTTTCATTCATATGAGCTTGTATTGTTGCTTGGTACTTTGTTAGCTCAGCTTCAATATCATCCATATAAGCGCCCGTTCCTAGCATCCAATCTGTACCAGGAACCATCGCTGCATAACCCATTTTTTCAACTAACCCCGTTGTATTAGGCTTTTGAAAATCATAATAAAAAGCACCGCCACCTTGTCTTGCTTGCTCAAGTAATCCAACAATTATTTTTTTACCATTGGGATCGGTCATGGCTATTTTATTTTGCCCTTCAATTGCATCACCCAATAGAGCATGGAAAATACTAACGCCTTTTGTATCATAGATAAAAAAGTAACCATCTTTGCCAAAAGTGAGATCTCGCAATGCATTTTTTGCATCTTCTTTAGTCCCCTTGGCTAGTTCGTAATTAATTATTTGGCGGCCTATCTCAACCTCAGTTGCTAATAAACTTTCTTTGTCAGCAATTAATTTTGTTTTAAACGATACAAAATTTTGCTGCTGATTTTGATACTCTAAATAATATGAGCTGGCCATTAAACTAATTAAAAGCAGCGTGAGCGGCAAAATAGCTAATAGCAACAGCTTGTTTTTCAGACTTAGATTACTCATTTTTCCTCACGTGTAACAATGTAAAGCTCCATGGTATTGATACATCGAGAGCTTATAAAAACTGTAATTATACTGCCAATTACAATTAAGTGTTTATTTGAAATCAGAAGCTATTAAAATACCATATTCACATATATATAGATTCTGGATATAAGACAAACGTATAGTAGCTGCAAGTTACCATAATAAATTTTTACTAGTACAGTAAACGTAAAAATTGCAAGCCAACAAAAACACAATTGCACAATAATTACACAACAAGCAACTATAAATGAATATTGAACTGATTTTGGCCTCGCCATTAGTTTGATGAACTGACGTTTAATATTTTTAATGGCTATGTTATTTGTGATCTCCATGCTATCTATCAATATTAAGCTTTTCATCCACCACGTTTTCACATAGTCTGAAAGCAGACTCAATGTAAAACAATACAAATTATAACAAGGTAGTTTTATGAGCAATCAATTAAATGTATTAGGTACGCGCTTGCATTTGTGCTGCGGGAATACAGGCTACACTCGAGAAGGGTTTTGCTATGTCCCTGCATCTGATTTTGGTAACCACAGTGTATGTGCCATCATGACTGAAGAATTCTTACAGTTTTCAAAAGCACAAGGCAATGACTTGATAACGCCTAATCCAATGTACGATTTTGCAGGCCTAAAGGCTGGTGATAAATGGTGTTTATGTGCCGTGCGCTGGCACCATGCGGTTGCTGAAAACGTAGCTCCGCCGGTTATACTTGAGGCCACCCATGAAAAATCGTTACAAGTAGTCTCTCTTGAAGTATTAAAGGCTCACCAATACTCTGCACGTTAAAAGTTTCCAATAGGCATTTACACACTCTAAGATAAAGCCATTGCGCTGGTTTTATCTTATTCACCATCTAGTATGATATTAGCAATGTGATAACACCAACCAGCTAATATCGCTCAACCTTAAACTTTTTCATCAGACTTAACACTCAATCAAAAGCAGTCCTAAGCCTAAGTATCTGCTATTTATTAAAAAAATCCTCACCCCTGAGCTATACTTGTTAATATATTAAATTTACTATCCAAGTGTGCTTACGATTAAATAAGGAAACTTTAGTGCTGTCGCGTTTGTATGATTTTATGCCGGGTTTAAACACTTTACTTCATTATGAACGAAAGTGGTTTGCTGATGATGTGAGGGCTGCATTATCCGTTGCCGCCGTTGCTCTACCTGTTGCTATCGCGTATGCACAACTTACCGGGGTTAACGCCGCTGTTGGGCTATATTCATGCATATTACCCATGATTTTATATGCCTTGTTTGGTACTTCCAAACAATTGATTGTCGGACCCGATGCTGCAACATGTGCGGTTATTGCTGCGGTGGTGACACCACTTGCAGCTGGAGACAGTGTTAAACACTGGCAACTCGTTGTAACTATGACCGCGATGACCGGCTTTTGGTGCTTTATTGCTAGCCGATTTAAATTAGGGGTATTAGCAGACTTCTTATCTAAGCCTATTTTAATGGGCTTATTAAACGGTGTTGCAATTACGATTATTGTCAGCCAATTTTCTAAAGTATTCGGTTTTACCTTCGATGACAGATATTTACTTGAACGATTAGGAGGTGTGCCTACTTATTTATCACAAACCCACATCCCTACTCTATTAATGGCCCTGTTTACCCTCGGTGTTTTTTTTGCCATGAAGCGACTAAAACCGACTTGGCCAGCATCTATGTTTGCTATCGCATTTGGTGCCCTATTAGTGTGGGTTTTTAATTTAAAGCAGTTAGATATCAACACAATTGGCACTGTAACCGGTGGCCTTCCAGTGTTTAACACCCCTATTTATGATATTGGTATTATTCGTGAACTTGTCGTGCCTGCACTTAACTTAGCAATAGTTAGCTTTGTCAGTATGATGCTAACCGCTCGCAGTTTTGCAGCTAAAAATGGTTACGACATAGATGCTGACAAAGAGTTTAGAGCGTTAGGTATTGCGAACATTGGATCTGCTTTATCACAAGGTTTTGCTGTCAGTGGTGCAGACTCTCGTACAGCTGTTAACGATGATTCCGGTGGTAAAACGCAATTAGTGTCGATTATCTCAGCGGGAATTATTGCTGTTATCGCCCTATTTTTAACCGCTCCCCTAGAATTTATTCCCAGTGCAGCATTAGGTGTTGTGCTTATTATTGCTTCAATCCATTTATTAGACTTAAAAGCCATTTGGCTATTAAAGCGTAAAGACAAACAAGCATTTTACCTTGCGCTAGCCACCTTATTCGCAGTGTTATTTATTGGCGTAATACCAGGCATCACTCTCGCTGTACTATTGGGGTTATTCCAGTTTATTCGCACCGTAATGCGCCCTACCGACAATATATTAGGTGTTGATATTAAGGGCGTTGTTAGGAGCCTTGATGCCACAGATAAAGCAAAGTCAGTACAAGGAGTCTTTATTTATCGTTTTAATTCTCCTTTAACTTACTTTAATGCCGGTTACTTTAAACGGCGTTTGCTAGAACAATATGCGCGGCAAAAAGACGACACGCAATGCGTTATTATCGACGCAGTCCCCTGCTTCACCCATTTAGATTTAAGTGTCATGGCCATGCTCGCAGATTTAGACGTGATATTTAAAAAACGTGGTATTCGATTAGAACTAGCTGGCAGAAAGCGGCAATTACTATCATGGTTTGAAATTGCTGGTATGACATCCGGTAAAGACGGCATCTACGTGCATTCAGATCTCTATATTGCCTTACAAAAAAACAGCGTCAGCCAACCAAGTGCACAAGTGAATTTATTTACAACACATCCAAATGAGGGTACTGCAGAACAGTTATAAACATGCGTATGTAATTATGATTGTTGCAAGCAACTAAGGCGATAGTCCTTGCTTCCCCTAATTTAGTAAGGACTTTATACAAACCACGTTTTTTCGTAAATCACTCAGTGCAAAACCTGTTCAGGCTTTTTTAACAAATTTAGCAGTCACTATCATTTCGCCTACGCCATCGACCTTACAATCGAGCTGATGATCTTTAGCATCTTTTATCCAGCGTATAACCGCTTTACTGCCAATTTTTATCACTTGTGAGCTACCTTTGATTTTTAAATCTTTTACTACAGCCACTTTATCGCCTTCGCACAAAAGCGTGCCATTGGCATCTTTTACGCTAATCACATCATTTAACAGTATCGCATCTGGATCCCACTCATAAGCGCACTCAGGGCAGATCAACAAGGTTTGATCTTGGTATACAAAGTCAGATTGGCATTTAGGACAGGAAGGTAAAGACATAAATTAGCGTGCGTAAGTAAATTTATAACAATGGTAATGGCTAATAATGATTTTGTCTATTTGTGGAGTTATTACGATATAAAGTTAATAAATGCATTGCTAAAGCATACCAATGAAGACTTTAAACTACTTGGAAAACATCCCTAGTTATTCTAGTATCTATTGGTCAAAGCTTATTATTTGCATTTAAATGAAATCATTTCCGTCACTATATTTTGCTAATCTATTTTTAATTATTGGCACCGGTTTACTCACCACCTATTTAGCCCTCTATTTAGGGAAAAATGGCATCTCGACCTTTTGGATTGGGTTAATGACCTCGTGTTATTACATGGGTTTGTTGCTTGGCTCAAAGCTTGGTTATCACCTTATTAAATCGGTCGGCCATATTAGAACCTTTGCAGCCAGTACCGCCGCTGTTTTAGCGTGCGTTGCAGCACATGGCGTTAGCGATAATATTTATTTATGGTTAGCCCTGCGGCTATTTGTAGGCCTTGGTATGATGTGTAATTACATGGTGCTCGAAAGCTGGCTCAACGAACAAGCTGCACCAGAGTCTCGCGGGCGAGTGTTTTCGTTTTATATGATCACCTCTTATCTGGGTATGATTTTAGGTCAATTTGCATTAGCCGAATTCCCAGAGCTTGGCTATGCACCACTATTTTTAGTGTGCATGGCGCTGGCAATTGGCATTATTCCTATTTCAATCACTCGTAGGATTCACCCCAAGCCATTAAAACCAATTCAAGTCAGTCTGTTTGACTACTTTAAAAAAGTACCGCAATCACTTACAGCTGTTCACTTTGCGGGTATTATAAATGGCAGCTTTTACGGCCTTGCACCAACATTTGCCAAGTCATCTGGGTTTAATTCGTCAGAAATTGCCATTTTTATGTCTGCCACTATTTTTGCAGGTCTGATCGCGCAATGGCCAATGGGGATATTGTCGGATAAAATACGTCGTAGCGTGTTGATCCGCACCAATGCGGTTGCGATTGGTGTAGTTAGCTTGGCTTTATTTTTGCTACCTATTACGCAAACACTCGCCTTTGCACTCACTTTTATGTTTGGGTTGTTCGCCTTTACTTTATATCCATTATCCTCAGCCTTAGCTAATTCACGCGTTGAAGATGAAGAGCGCGTTGGCGTGTCATCTGCGTTATTAGTTGTTTTTGGAGCCGGTGCAGCACTTGGATCAACTGCCAATGCACAAGTTATGACCTATTTTGGTCACCAAGCCCTTTATGCCTCCATCGCATTATTAACGGTGATAATGTACTTATTACTCACTTACATTAATTCGAAACAAAAAGTAGAACAACCGGAGTCGAGTGATTACGTTGTAGGCACATCAGACGTTACCAACTCGCCTCTGGCTGCGACCATGGATCCACGAATAGAAGAAACGACTGCCCACGAGCAAATGTTGGTGGTCGATGAAATTGATGATGAATATGAAGAAAACAATGCAGTCTTTGATACCGATGATCCGCAGGGTGACCTGTTTAAAGACTTTCAAACGCAAGACGAAACCGCAGAACTAAAAAAATAGCGATTCATTTTCGATATAATAAAAGCAGGTAACAGCCTCTATTTAGCTGCTTTTATTTAGCTTTATAGAGCAGCTATCGTCATCTACGTAAGCTTTAGACTCGGTACTTAGTTACGAGTCTATTGCGTAGCAAAAACCTTCCATGTACCCTTATCAAACGTCCCAAATCAGTAAACCACTATGTATAAGCGCAAACTTTTTTATTTTGGCCTGACAACTGCTTTTATTTTATTTTTGGCACTACTGAGCACCGCAATTTCCGCTCATTTAACTCGCGAAAACCTGCTACAAAGTAATATTGCTCAGTCATTATTAGTTGAGCATGAAAAGCTATCGAGTATCTCTTACCGACTTTTTAAACAGCTAACCGATGAAATCATTTTTGGTCAAAATGCCAACCAAGCCTATGTACGAAAAAAACAAAACCTGATCCAGCAATCAATTAACCAAATCAAAAAACTGGAGATTGAGCAACGCAATGCATTAGGCCTATCCTTCACTAAAGGCAGCGTTGAAGACACCGATGAACTTGTAAGGCTCATTGATGAAATAACTGTTGAATTTAGAGCCGTAGTAAGCAGTGATAACAAAGCGCCTTTAAATCAGCAAGCACAGCTAAAACGCTTACTTGAAGTAACCATAGACGATCAATTTAGAGAGGCAATCAACTCGGCAGTAGCGCGTCAGGCACGTGTTGTGGCGGCGATCAATGCAAAAATTGAGATGCTTAATACCACTATTTTATGGTTTGCGATTGGCCTAGGTGCCCTCTCAATTCCGCTAATATTATATGGCTGCTATTGGCTGTTTAATCAACTTTATCAACCACTGATATTAATCGCTAATGCAACTAACTCGATTGCGTTAGGACACTATCAAAAGCCAATCTCAGTAAAACTAGATGATGAGTTTGAAGAGCTTGCAACATCGATAAACCAGCTTGCACTGCGCCTGCAAGAACACGAAAAAAACGCAATAAAATCAAGAAAACAATTAGAACTTGAAGTAAAACAGCGCACCAGTGAGCTCACTGAAGCCAACCTGCTGCTCACAAAAACTGACTCTCGGCGCCGCCAGTTTATCGCTGATGTATCACATGAACTGCGCACACCACTGACGATTATCAGAGGTGAAGCGCAAGTTACACTAAGAATGCAATCGGTATCGGTTGATGACTTTAACCAAACCCTCACATCAATACTTGAGCAAGCTGTAAGCCTAAGCCGCTTAGTTGATGATTTATTACTATTAACACGGGCAGAGATGAATCAAATAAATCTCGAAGTTATACCGACCAAAATCATGTCGTTGATCGCATCAGAAGTTGCTAAATGGCAAAAGCTCAATCCAAGTCGTGCTATAACCTTCGAAGCCAGCACAGAACTAAATGAGCAACTGGTCACCATAGATATACGACGGATCCAGCAAGTACTGGCTATTTTATGCGATAACGCGATCAAATATTCAAAGTCAGATCAACCTATTGATATTAGCCTACATAGAACAGATTTATTGATCACTATTGCTATAAAAGATTATGGCGAAGGGATCTCAGCAGCTGAAGTCGATAATATTTTTGAGCGCTTTGTGCGCTTTAGTAAACACAGTGAAGGGCTTGGGCTTGGGTTGCCAATTGCAAAAGCCATTATCGAAGCTCATGACGGCAGTATTAGCGTTACCTCAACCCAAGGGCAAGGATCTATATTTTCAATCTCTTTACCGGTAGGACACAAATGATGAATATTCTTCTCGCAGATGACGAACTACCACTGTTAAACTTTCTATCACGGGGATTACGCAGTGAAGGCTATGAATGTACAAGCATCAATGAATTACATGAAGTCCTGCCGTTTATTAAAAAAAACTCACCGCAAATAGTGATACTCGATAGATTATTTGGTTCACAAGATAGTTTATCAATATTGGAAGCGGTCAAAGCCCTCCCCAACCCACCTATGGTGCTAATGCTAACTGCCTTAGACGAAGTCCCTGAACGCGTCAAAGGATTAGAAATGGGAGCGGATGATTATCTATGCAAACCTTTTGATTTTGACGAACTATTAGCCCGTGTATTAGCATTAAAACGCCGTATGACGGCACCGCAACAGCAAGACCAAACAACGCTTAATATTGGCTCATTAGCATTACTCATTCAGCAACGTATTGCATTACTAAATGGTGAAGAATTAGTACTGACAAAAATTGAATTTGAGTTACTGCTGTACTTTGTAGAAAATCAAGACAAGGTGCTGTCTCGTGAGCGGATACTTAGCCGTGTATGGCAAACTTACAGCGAACCCAATACTAATATTATTGACGTGTATGTCAGCCGATTAAGAAAAAAAATAGAAACAGAGCCTAATTTAACTATTCAAACGTTGCGCGGAAATGGTTATAGGATGAATCTAAAATAGTGCGAGTTGACTACTCGCACTTTAAATACAGGATTAAATCACTGAGAAATAGGTGATAACAACTTAGGGTTTTGCACTAAATTACGCACCCCATGGGCATGATCTTCGTTAAATACATTCTCATCACACCACTTACCAACGCTGTTGATATCGACTACGGCAACGTGTGGTCTAACACTCCAACTAACTTGTAATGGCGATGCTTTTTCATTATATGCAGGGCCCGTTGTTGAGCCTAAATACTCAATAGGGATGCCGGTATTAGTAGGAATATTAGGTGCTTGGTAATAACCATTAACTTGCTCAACATTTGCAAGCTGTGCAAAATTAATAGCATCTTTGTCATTGGCTAGCACGATTACTTGTCCTTCAACTCTAAGAGCTGGATTCATTGTGCTTTGAGCTAAACAAGCACCCAATGTCGGGCCAGGTGTAACTTGTGCTGATGAATAAACAAAGTGTACTTCTAGAGTATCACCCACCTTTAACGACTCACCTTTTGCCGCACAAATTTTACTTTTTACAGGCTGTAATTGAGCAGCTGATAATTTGCGCTCAGAAAGGTAACCTGTATGATGACCTTTGCCATCTCCATTGCCAGCATAAGTGGTAAACTCCCCGCCTTTATGCTCCGCATTTTTATGAAAATGAATGTTGCATAAATTAAGCTCACTACGGCTTGGCGCCATCCCAAAGCTACGTAAGTTAGTACCATAATTTTGGTCTATATCGCGAGGTGATTGTGGCCCAAAACCTTTACCCTGAGTGTTTTTATCAAGTGCTTCACGTTGCTCGGCCACAATACTATCACTAACATTCTTTGCGCTCACAACCGCACTAGTAACTGCCAATGTAGACAAACCAATGACACATGCACATTTTACAAAAACTGCTGCTTTAATCATTTTCACTTTTATTTATGCCCTTTATAAAGTTAATAAGGCCATGTTATTGAAAGTATCTAAAAAAGACTTAACTGGAACATTAAAATAAGATTAAAACCCAGCGAATAATAATCAATGTATTTGAAGAGCCTAAAGCCTTCCCTTTAAATATATACTAGCTGCTTATTTTATTGCTCGACAAACAAACAATTAAAGTTAAAAATAAGTCTTTCATAAGAGGGACTTTATGTATGGTAAACCGTGTTTTATACCTTTTTTTGCTTATTTTTATCTCATGCGGTGTATACGCAAAGACTGAGAGCCTTCAATCACCTAATGTTAATATCAAGACCGCTAATGTTAATTTAACTCAATTTCCTATGGGTTACTTTATTGATACAAGTCTAGAAATGCCTTTCGAACAAATACAACAGCAACAATTCACCCCAAGTAAAAGTGAAGTAACCTTAGGGCCAAACGCAAAAATAACCTGGTCTAAAATAATCATTAACAATGAGTCTCCACAACAACTGCGGCTATTTTTGCATAACTCAGATGCGTATCACCTACAAGACGTTGATTTTTATGAGACAAAAAATGGAGAGCTATTAAAACAAATCAACATTCAATTAGATAAGCCAGGACCACATCCCAATATATTTGGCGGTAGTGCCATATTTTCATTTCATCTTGCAGCAGGTGAAAATAAGACAATTTTTGTTAGAAGCGTCACTTTTTCTCACCAGTGGTATGCCCTCGCTCTTTTCGATGAGGAGTACTCAAAACGCGCATTAGTTGGCAGTAGTAGCTACATTGCTTTGCTTGTGGGAATGATGCTGGCATTAATGCTTTATAACTTTTTCTTATATTTATCGGCAAGAAAAATTGAAAACATTGTTTATGCCTTTTATTTAATTTCCGGCATCATTTGGGTATCACTTTCCTATGGTTTAGGCGCTAACTTTTTTGGGATTTTTAGTGCCGACCTTCTGCAATTTAACTCGACTTTGTATAGCATGCCTAGTTTTTTAATCCTATTTATGATGCTTATATTTGAAACCAAAAAGCGCTACCCCAAAGAGCATATTGCACTGTGTATTATTTTAACTATATTAGTAGCCGAATTTTTTTATAGTCTATTCGACTTGGTTAGCGCATTAAAACCTGCGAGCAGTTTAGCTGCACTAATGATGACTGTGACTTTAGGAGTATCGATATCTTTATGGCGAAAGCGAGACCCCCTCGCTAAGTACTTCTTTTTGGGTCATGCAATGTTTATTATTTTTAATATGTTGGCGGTGCTTTATTACAAAGGCATAACCGAATCAAATCAAATTAATAGTCATGGCGTGGGTATAGGTATTGTACTTGAAGCGCTAATGATGGCATTTATTTTGTCATACCGGATCAGAACATTAGAAAAAATAAAATCAGCACAATCTGAATTAAAGCGCCTCGCAGATACCGACCCTTTAACCAAACTATATAACCGCCGCTACTTTGACAAAGCCTGTTCGCAATTGCTAGCAAAAAGCAAAACTGCAAAAAAAGAGCTGTCGATAGTTATTGCCGATCTCGACTTTTTTAAAGGCATAAATGACACTTACGGCCACGATATTGGCGATCGCGTTATTATCGAGTTTGCAAATATTTTAACAAAGCAACAAAAAGTAGATGATATTGCATGTCGATTTGGTGGCGAAGAATTTATATTATTACTGAACTGTGATGCTGACAATGCCAAGATTATCGCACAACGTATTCGCAGTACCGCTGAAAAGTGTATTGTGAAAACAGAAAATAACCAAGAAGTTCGCTTTACTGTCAGTATTGGTATCAATCAGGTATCGCAAACGGCTAACAATATAAAAGAAAGTATATCATTGGCCGATCAAGCTCTTTATAAAGCAAAAAAACAAGGCCGAAATTGTGTTGTTGTCATTAAAGAGTAAGTCTATTAATAACTTTTACCACAAAAGGTTACGGCTGATTTTCAATTGCCTTTGCAAGATTAATGTAACTTTTTAGGCCCACTACGAACAAGCTCTTTACCGTTTTCAAACACATCTTGTGTTACCCAGCGACCTAACAACAACTTGTGGTTATCATCAAGTACTGCTACAAACGGGCGACCATTGGTATTATTGGTCGCCAGTGCCACACCGGCTACATTTTTTAAGCCCAATCCACCGTTATCAATCAATAACAAAAAAGCCTCTAGCTCTGCGAGGGTGTCAATTACATCGTTATCATTAATCATGCTGTTTACTCAATTACAACTTAATAAGTGAAGGATAGCAGTTTATGAAAATAGGCTCTAGAGGCTGATTAAAAGTTAAAGATGAGAGTTAAAGCCCTAATCAACGTATTTATTTGCGCTTACTCGCTCTAAATCAGATAGTAGCCTTTGCATTCAAACTATTAAAACAGCTTATATAGGAAAACCATGATCAAACGACTTTTAGCCGCGAGCTTAATCCTCTCTTCCGGCTCTGTTTTTAGTGCTAACCCAACAGTTGAAGAGCTACGTATTAAGCAAGCCACAACCGCTATGCCACAAGTTTTAGATATCTTTTCTGAGGATATAGCGCTATTTGAACAAAGCTGGAAAAGCCTAAGAAACTTTAAACAGGCAACTGACTTACTACATGATTACTCAACCCAACTCTGGCTCAACGCCAAACAACACATTACCGTCACTAAAAGCTACGATGACAGAGCACTTTACTGGGCTCGCCTACTTTCAAGTAAAATAATCCGTACAACAAAACCTGAATTTGCATTAACAACTGCCGAGCAAAGCACATTGTTAACAATGCTAGAAAATGGCAGTCGCGGTCGCACCGACCTTGCCTACTCTAAAAACACCACCAAAAAGATTTTACTAACAGGCTTTGACCCATTTTTGTTGGATAGTAACATCAATCAAAGTAATCCATCCGGTGTGGCCGCATTATTACTCGACGGCCAAGTAATTACTTATCAAGGCATCAGCGCTGAAATAAATACTGTAATGGTGCCTGTTCGCTATGAAGACTTTGATCAAGGTATTATTGAAGAATTACTCGCCCCCTATTACGCACTGAACAACGTAGATATGATAGTTACCGTTAGCATGGGTAGTAAAGACTTTGACCTTGAACGCTTTCCAGGTAAGCGGCGCAGCGTAACCGCCCCCGACAACGCAAATATTGTCTATGGCGGCACAGCAAAAGCGCCACTTATTCCAAACCTAAACGATCGTCCATTGCCTGGCAGCGAATTTGTGCAGTTTAGTTTGCCCATTACGCAAATGCAGCAAGCCAAAGGGCCCTTTCCGATAAATGACAATCACAAAGTTGTTACACTGGAAAAAGCCTTTGAGCCTAAAATTTTAGCTGAACTAAAAGGTGCGATTGCAGTAAAAGGCGGCGGTGGCGGTTACCTGTCTAACGAAATTTCGTACCGCAGTATTCGCCTGCGTGATCAACTCAATTCAGATATTCCTACTGGGCATATCCATACACCGCGCATAGCGCAGTTTGAACCAGAAACAGAAGCTAAAATAGTCAAACAAATTCAAGCAATGTTAGAGCAAAGCTTAGTGGCTTTATAAACCAATTTATAAGAAGATATGACTTCAGGCTTCCTCCTCTAAAGAGGGAAGTCTGAAGTGGGTGGACTATGTCACGCCTGTTACAAGTGGTAATACTCTAAACTAATTACTTATTTCATTTAGCCGCAGCACTTTTACACATTGAATTAAACAAATCAATGATATCACTCCATGTTCGTTTGTTCCCTATAAAGGCGAAAATACCTATAAAAACAAACTGATTTAAACTATCCTTCGTATAGATAATACAATCATCAAAAGTTGAGTAGCATGGAACGTATTTTTCAAAACAGTCGGTTTTTAGTTATAATCGCCGTCATCACCGCAGCAATATCATCATTACTTGTTTACGTTTCATGTATCAACATCGTTATTCATATAGTAAAAAGCACTATTATGAGCCTCCCTGATTCAGCAAAGGATGGCAAAGAATTAATAGTGGAACTTTTAAAAATTCTTGACTTACTGCTAATTGGCATCACGCTACAAGTAATTGCTATTAGTTTATATCGTCTATTTATCTCGACCACAAAACCTAATGAGAGCCAGTTCTTAGCTGCATTTAACATAGAAGATTTTCATGATTTAAAAATAACTTTAGTACAAGTTACCTCAGTTGTATTAGTGATTTTATTTTTAGAACATGCTGTGGAATTTGGCGGAACTATAGAAACGCTTTACTTAGGTATTGCAATTGCTATCGTCATTGCAGCATCAACATTTGCTTGGCGATCGATGAAGTGACGATGCTAAATAAATATGTTTATTGCACCTAATTAACCTGTTCTTCGGGAATAAATCTATCTCCAGCGGGTATTTTCAACGCTAACCATGTTAAATTTACTGACAATAAACTCGATATTAACACCTCAACTCGCCTTGTGATCCCTGTAAACATCTTAACCAAAGCTCAAACTGATAAAAGTAAGTGTAATGGGCTGTTAGAGTAAATAATTTTCTAAATAGTATAAACACGTCCTAGCGAGTAACCAGCTAAGCCTTGCCTTTATAGTTTGTTATTTAGTTATTCTACTGTGTATATTACCGGCTAGCACTTATCAAAAAGCAAAGTAATTTTCCGTAAACATATCGCTTGGGATTAGCTAATTTCAATCTTGATAAACCTATTATTGGCAAAAATGAAGAACCTTATCAAAACGCGAATTTAATAACCATGGCTGCAATACTTGATTGAATTATTATTAATGAATAAAAATGTTAATAAGGTGTTTATTTTGTGTATTAATTGATATATTGTTGTATCTGAAAAACAAACAAACATAAGGACGAAAAAATGAAAAAGGTATTAACAATAGCAACTTTACTAGCCGCTAGCGTATTTTCTGTTCAAGCAAGTGCAAGTTCAATGGAATGCTATGTAGACACTCAAGCATATGATCAATACACACCAAATAGATGTATGGCACTCATCTATGGTCAAAATAAGGCAACAGCAGTATTTCGTGTTATCGGCAATGGGTCTGCTATCGATAGTGTAATTTGGTCCAATGCAGCCCAATCTTGTGGCACCTCAGGTACTTCTTGCTCATTTGAAATAAGGTCTTTTAAACCTTATAAAGCGGAAGCAACAATCCTTTATACAAATGGCAGCTGGAGCAAAGTTTCTGCAATTGCATCATTTGAAGATGGTCGCTAAAAGTTGATAAGTAATTATTAATCATGTGAATTTAGGGCTTTTTAACACCATTTAATAAAGCCCTATAAGATGCAAAAAAACTCATATTTAACCCTTTCACACTATCAAACCTCGCGCTTTACAATTACCTAAAAATCAAGCTTACTTTAACAAGCAATCAAATCATCAAACATAGCAGCTCAGTCTATGTCACTGTTGACGTTGTCACTCATAACGACAGCCTATAAATTATCGTTTTTGGGTAAAAAGCGTTGAACTGATAAAAAAATGGCAAACTAACTAAGCAAAGCCTATTCCCTGATTGATGTCTGATCTAGAGGTTTTATTTATCAAAAAAAAACATAAACCACTGATTATAAATAACAAAGTAAAAACTTATAATTAAACAGATTATTTTACTTATTCAGCTCTCGACATTGCAAAAAAAACAACGTCATACTATCACCTAATGAAACACATGAATTTACACTCATTCAGACACAATAAAACACTATTAAAATATTTAATGGTGCTTTTACTGCTGATCAGTGTTTTTTCACAGTGGCACTCAACTGTTCACGCAGTACAAAGCAGCACAGAGTGCCAACTCTGCATAAGTTCGTTTGATTTTGACGATTTAATATCCCCTACCACCAGCATATTTGAACCTGAAAGTAACCGCTACGGCGCTGTTTTAGCTTTACACTCCCCGCAATTTAGCGCAACCGTTGCGTTTTCAGGTAACCGTGATCCACCGAATACTCTTTAAAGTTCACTGCTAAAAAACCGTTTTATAAAGACTGTTTACCATTGGGTAAGCAGCCAGTTTTAGTGCAAATTTTAGAGATTAAACAATGAAAATTAAGTATTCACCATTAGTTTTGGCGGTATTAACTGCTATCAGTACACACGCAATGGCAGCAGAGAAACAAATACAAAAAGATGAAAGCGATTTAGAAAAAATTGTTATTACAGCTTCACCACTTAAACGTACCGTACTTGAATCAAGTACACCTGTATCTATTTTGAGTGGCGAAGAGCTTGATCAGCACCAAGCAGCAACCCTTGGCGAAACCTTAAAAAATGTGCCGGGTGTACACAGCTCTTATTTTGGACCCGTTGCCAGTAGTCCAATTATCCGAGGATTAGATGGACCTCGAATCAAAGTTGTACAAAACGGATTAGGCGCATCTGATGCATCACGCGTTGGCCCCGATCACCAAGTATCAACCGAAACCTCTACGGCCACACAAATTGAAGTATTACGCGGCCCTGCTACTTTGCTTTATGGTAGTGGTGCAATTGGCGGCGTTGTTAATGTGGTTGATAACCGCCTTCCCATTGAAAGACAACAAGGTATTACTGGAGAAGTATTTGCTCAGTACGATAACGTAGCAGATTCAAAAACAACATCTACTGATTTAAATGCCGGAACGGGCGACTTTGCTGTTCATATTGATGCTTACAACCGTAATACCGGTGACTATAAAATACCTGTTCCCGCTGATATTAATGAACATGGTGGCAGTACTAAACTCTCAAACTCAGCAATCGATGCACACGGTTATAACTTAGGAGCTGGCTGGATCACTGACGATACTCGGGTTGCTTTTGCCTATGGCTCAATGGACTCAGAATATGGTTTACCGGGTGAAGATGGTGTATTTATTAAGTTAAAACAAGACCGCTATCAAGGTGTTGTTGATTGGAATAATCTTGACGGTTTTATAAAATCGGTGCATTGGCAAAATGCATATACTGATTACCTACACTCAGAAATTGAAGGGACTGAAATAGGCACTACTTTTAAAAATAAAAGTATCGAGTCTAGACTATGGGCAGAGCACAGCGCGGTTTATGGTTGGCACGGCATAATGGGCTTACATTATAACAAAAGTGATTTTGAAGCGATTGGCGAAGAAGCATTCACACCACCAACAAAAACCGATAGTTTAGCCGCATTTTTAATGGAAGAAAAACAAACAGGTGCTTTATTGTGGCAGCTTGGTACACGCGTGGAGCAACTAACCCATAAAGTGAATAACCAATTTTTTGATGAGCTATCAACCGATAATAGTATCTCATTTGCAGATGAAGATTACACGGCGGTTTCAGGCTCTGCAGGAGTAGTTTGGAGCATTAACGACAAGCACTCATTAGCATTTAATTATGCATATTCAGAACGCGCCCCCTCTTCATCTGAAATTTTTGCATACGGCCCACACATTGGCTCTGGCACTTACGAAGTAGGTGGTGGTTTTAATCTTACTAACGATAACGGTAATTATTCGGTGGTGCAAAACGGCCAAAGCATGAATAAAGAAGTGTCTAATAATATAGATGCAACCTATCGTTATAATACTGACAACTGGAATGCAAGCTTAAGCCTGTTCCAAAACCAAGTGAATGATTACATATACGAAGACGTTAGTAACCTTGTTCTCAGTGATGGTGAGTTTATTACGGCGCAAGATTACCAACAACTACAAAGTAGCGGCGCAGGATCAGAGGAAGAAACCGATGGTTTACCTGTTGTACTCTTTGCCCAGCAAGATGCACAGCTGTATGGTTTTGAAGCACAAGTTGACTGGCACTTAAACGAACAATGGCGTCTGGATGTGTTTTCGGATTATACCCGCGCTAAACTAGATAAAGGCGGTAACGTTCCAAGGATCCCACCATTACGTGTTGGTTCTTCAATACATTATGAATACGGTAATTGGCACACTGAAGTAGAAGTCACTCGCAACAGTAAGCAAGATAAAATTGCTGCAAACGAAACCACCACCGACGGCTATACCATGCTATCAGCCGCTGCTAACTACTACCTTGATTTAGGTAACGTTGACATGACATTGTATTTAAAAGCCGACAATCTAACCGATCAAGAAGCGCGCGTGCACTCATCTTACTTAAAAGACGAAGCACCACTTCCTGGCCGCTCAGTTAGCCTTGGCGTAAGAGCGCGTTTTTAAAAAAGACGCCTAGCCACAAATTAAATTAACAACACAAAATCCCCCAGCATGTAAATGTATGCGGGGGATTTTTTAATAAGTAATGTGATTGTTTAGTAGAACAACTCAAGTATGAAAGCAGGATGCTGCTTCATACGATCTGGTCTCTCAATTTCATCCCACCAGCAGAGTAAGTAAAGTGACCAAGAAACATTTAAAATGCAATTTAATCTGATATTTAATTTAAGTCACTGCCAAAGTTGTTACCCATCTACAAGCTCGGTTATAATCGGTTTTTATGGCTACATTTTTAGCCTCTAATTGGATTAAAACGATGAAAAAACTCTCTGCGGTGCAAATAAAACAACAAGCACTGGTACTTAAAGTTGCTGATGCAATTGAAGAGCAAGGCCGTAATGAACTCTCTGGCATGCTGCAATGCTGGTTTGACGTGGAATATCACTTATTTCCGGGCTCTTTACTAATGTGTTTTCAGTTTGAGAATCAGCAGGCGTTAACAGCAGCAGAGCCTGATTTATTGAAGTGGCAGAAACGTTTAAGTGGTGCAATGCTTAAAAAAGGCGTTATTTTAAAAGATATGCGCAAGCATTTAGTTTTCACCCTGAAAGGGCCTGATGATTAAGTCAGATATTAGCCATCAATCAAGCCGTTTTTATTATGATGCGGCCTTTTTGGGTCAGAATTTATTCCATCAAAAGCTAATTATCAATATCGCATCATTTTAAGCTAAAGCCTGACCTACATTTAAAAGTTTCCACACTAGCATCGTGAGCTCCTTCAATATCTCGTTGATTTACATACTTAATCAATTCCGGGAAAAACGCTAAGAATATGGCATCTAATTCAGTGTAATGAAGGGCTATATCCGCAGCAGCGTCAGAAAAAGAATTAGTAAAGCGAATGCGCTTGGCAATATTATCAAGTGCAACCCCGACCCCTTCGACGGTTTCGTATTCTTTAAACCAATCATTCTGCGTCATATGTTTTACAACACTTTGCATTCTTGGCGGCATAACTGCAATACGGTTATTCAAAAGCTGATAGCTGGCTTGCTTAAAGTCACTTAGAGGTTGGTCGTTAAATCGTTGCCAATGCTGAATTAAAAAATGATCGAACACTACATCAATAGCTACAGCCGCAAAGCGCTTACGCTGAGACGAAAAATATTGTTTAGCTTCCTTTACTAGAGGGTGAGCATCTGTAAATTTGTCGACTAAATAGTGGTTCTCTAGTGCATTTTTTACCGTGATTGGCAATTGCTCTACATGCCTATTACCGCCAAAATCACCAAGCAAGTTGCCAAAGTGTGAATCTGCTGTAGGCTGCGCCAAATAAAGATGAGCTAAGTAGTTCACACTGTTCTCGGTTATTGTTATTACAATGCAGATAATACTCTAAGTTTGACTAAATTACTCATTCACTATAGCTATCTAATATTCTTGATTAACTATAAAAACAAACCTATAACTCGCTAATCAACAAGCTCCCGTATACCTTCATTATAGTAGTCACCGTTTTGTTTTCGATATTCATTAGGAATGTCACCCACAATACTTTTAAACACCCGGTTAAAAGTCGCAAGAGAAGAAAAGCCACTCTCAAGTGCTATGCTTAAAATACTCCACTCTTTGGCCTGATCGCATATCAATAACTTTTTTGCATACTTAACGCGGTATTGGTTAATAAATAAATTAAAGTTAGCTACTTTATAGTGATAGCGAATGGCTCGGCTAACTTTGTACTCAGGCACCGTTAGCGCTTGTGCAAAATCTGAAATTTTGAGGCTGGCTTGTAAGTAAAGCTGCTGCTCATTGATAAGCTTTGTAATGCTAACTATCAATTCAGGCTCTACATCTTGATTGCCGCTTTCATTTAGATGACTCGTGTCATTGTTAATAGTGCCAATATCATCTTCTTGCTTTAGCGCTCGGTCATTTTTCACTCTTGCTTGAAGGGCCATGACTGCTTGCATCGCTAATACAATTAAAAGCGCAGATGAAGTAATAATTATGGGATTGTAAAGCTCAATTTCAGCCGCACTAAATATGAACTTTGGCAGAATGCTGGCATTAAACACAGCTAAAAAGAATGCACTAGCAAAGAGTATTGATTGCAGTTGTTGTGATTGTGTTTTACCGCTGTAGCCCCTTATCGCTTCCCAAAAAGACAGCGCAAGGATACTTGATGAAAGCAATATGGTGACCTCATTCACCCCTTGCTTTAAGCGCCACATTATATCGCTAGTAGGTAAAGGCTGAGGATCAAGGCTCACTAAGTAATGCCATGTTTGATTAAACATGATCAAGCCAGCAATGGTTACTGCAAAAGCCACATGCCTGCGGGAAATTGGCGAGTGCTCACGAAATAACGTTCTTGCAATCAGCCATGAAACATTACATGTTGCGCAAGTAAACAACCCAATTAGATATTGATACGCGCCAACACTTTGCGCACTGAGCTTTTGTGCTGCCACCATACAAAGCGAGCCACAAAATATCACAAATAAATAATGAACCAGCTGCTTATCTTTTTTCAACGCATTTAAAAACATTAACCCCAAACAAAAAGAAGAAGATAATAAGGGGAATAATTTTGCATAATAGCGTGCTCTTAAAGTGACGTTTAAACCAACAACGTTGTCTAAATCACATAGTACAAAGTAACGCTCATATTAGCAAAAAGACTTTGTTAGAGAATGTGTCTATAACTAATTAGCTAAAGCGCAAAAATTATCAATATATCGTTGCTCAAGTTTCGAATTTGATAAGCATTTGCCATGTAAGTCTTTATATTTGGGTTATTGAAAGGTTTGATGGAAAAATATATGTTGATGCAAAAAATGAAAATAACCCCCAAAAAGCTCCTCGATAACAGTAAAAAATTGTGGTTTATTTGCTTGCTCATAGCACAAGGCTGCTTTGTAACTTACCTTATATTGGGATATGGCCTGACCAGTGTCACCACAGGTTTGTCAGGGTGGAGTCGTCTTAACAATACAGCATATGCTGCGAGTGACCCCACCGGTAATATACTGTATGCGACGCATGTGTTACTGGCCATAGTGATGATAATTGGCGGTAGTTTACAGCTAATACCCGCATTAAGAACGAAGTATAACAAATTCCACCGCTACAACGGACGCGTATTCGTTTTGTTAGCATGTACTATCTCAATGGCTGGCATGTATCTCATTATTGTTAGAGGAACAGTGGGTAACACATTAATGCATAGCCTTACTATATTTGCTGGTTGCGTGGTCATTTTATCGAGTATATTAGCAGTACAAGCCGCCAGAGGGCGTAATATCAATACTCATCAAATATGGGCGATCCGTTTATACCTTGCAGCAAATGGTGTGTTATTTTTTAGGCTGATGATTTTTGCCTGGTTTTTAACATTCGGCTCACTTGGAATTGATACCGCAACGTTCACAGGCCCAACGGTATTAACTATTAGCATATGTTCTTATGTGATGCCGCTGCTCATAGCTGAGCTAGTAAGGTACGCAGGTAGAACAACGAATAAAGTGATAACAACCGTCACAGCAGGCTTGATGGTGTTGATATCCTTTGTATTTTTAGTAGGCTTATTTGGTGTAGTGTTAGCAAATTGGTACCCGGCGATAATTGGCTAATAGCCACATAATTAGTTAGCAGTAATACCTGCAGAGTGAAAATATAACGCAGCTGGGTCGGTCAACAACCCAGCTTTATTTATATCAATGAAGTGAGCTTCGCCTTGGTAACTTTTTATTGCTCAAGTAGAACAGAGTGCTCTTACTTAGTTATCGTGTATTGCTGAATGGCGCCTTGCTAAAACGGTTTTCCTCATCTTGCCTTTAAAAATTTAAGGCCTAAGCAACCGTCTATTTCAGGGAGATGTAGGCTATTTTTCGGTAGTTTCTAAATTAACATTTGGGTTAGTAATGCGGGCAAAAATGAGTCCAAGCTTCTCTAGTGGAAATCGATTGCTGAGTTGTTGATAAGGGCCAGGGATCAACTGCTGATCTTTTTGCTGTGCAACCACAAATGAAAATACATAATAACCTTCAAGACCCATTCTTAAATCACTCATAATTACTTGCTCATCTTGTTGATAAACACCATAAAGGCCTTTAGTAAATGCTTGCAGTAGCTTGATCTGTTTGGCATCTTTAAGCTGTGTTAGCAGCGCATTTTCGGTTGGGTAAAATTGCATATCAACGTTTTCAACATCATCAAACACCGACGTATAAACCTCATAATGGCCCTGCTCAGTAACGACTACCGCCCGCCACAGCAAAGTATTAAAAGGAGTTGGCGTACTTTCAAAGTCTGTAAATGTGATATTTTGCGTATTCAACGCCTTATAAACCTTATCATTAATGTGCCATTTAGCCGCTAAACCCCACGTTAAATATAGCGAACTGATAATTAATGCACTAGTAATAATACGCTGTGCATAAGGGCGCATGCTTACAAATAAAAGCACTATACAAGAGAGCAACAATGGCAAAGTATACGCAGGATCAATAATAAATATGCTCGATATACCAAAGGGGTAAGTCGTCAGTGGCCACAGCAACTGTGTACCATAGACGGTAAAACTATCGAGCAATGAATGGGTACTCAAAATTAAAAACATGGCAACCGACCAACGCGTCAGGGACACACCCTTAGCCCAATTCATTTTAAGTAAAAGCCACGCAAACAAAGGGCTCACTAGCAGCTGTATAAGCAAAGAATGACTAAAACTGCGGTGATAGACAAAGTTTTCGACATCGCCACCAAAATTAATTAGCACATCTAAATCAGGTAACGTGCCAAACCCCGCGCCGACCAATAGCGATTTTCGGCCAAGCTTATTGCCTAAGACTGAATAAGCAACTGCGCTACCAAGTACAACTTGTGTCAGTGAATCCAATGAAACCCCCTTTATAACTATGTAAGTACTGACCATATGATACGGCCTTATCACGACAGTCGATCGCTATAAGTATTTAACTTAAAAAATTAGCAAAGCTAAACCAGCAACTTAACAACAAGCCAAGTTTACCTGTTCAATTACAATTGTATTTTGTTAATTCAGTAACCAGTCAGCCCTATTTTGTTATCACTATTAGCATGTTTTTTCGGTACTGCATGAACCATAAAACGTTTTGCTTAACCTATTGCTCAATTTAATTGTAACTAGCTTATAGAGGCCCCCATCACATTATGACCACGAATTTTCTAAGTAAACCACAACAAGTCGCACTGCAACAAGCGCTTATCAAGAGCAAGCTGCTAAATGGTTACACAATAAATAGTGATAACACGCCCTCTGCTGAGCAGCAAATATATAGCCATATCGCCGTCACACTTTACCGCTTTAATTTACAAAAAATAAAATGGTCATCTTTTTTCAAAACAGCAATCAGCATAGCAAGTAATGAATGCCAATGGTTATCGAGCGAACTTGCCAGATGCCAACAAGACTACAAAACCCAGCCTAATGACAGCGTAATACTAGAACAAAGTGCATTTTTTAGTGGTATTTTTAGCGAAGAACTCTCCTACATTGATGCTTTACTTGGGACAGCAGCGCAAGCTGAATAAAGGACCTAGGTTTTAGGTGCTGGAGTGATTTGCAGTATGGTAGTTGTGTCGTTTGTGAGTGTTTTAATTTGCACAGAAAGGGTAAGAGTCACTGCGCTACATCGAGGGGAAAAGCTCAATGACCATGCTGTTTTGAAATATGGGCGTCCTTAGGGTTTAGCTGATTGGATGTTGCCTAACGTTAAAAATTAATACGGTTATTGCCCTAAATAAAGCCTTAGGCAGTAATAGTATTTCTACCACTTCTTTTTGCTGCATATAAATTAATATCAGCACGTTTTGCAGCTTGTTCAGGCGTTTCATCTGGTGCAACTTCCACAACTCCCATACTCACCGTAGCCTTAATGTTTTTTGCTGTATGAGTTTGTTGCTCAATAGAGCTTCTAATTCTTTCTGCGACTTCTAAAGCATGTTGCAGTGATTGTTGCTCAAGTACAATTAAAAACTCTTCTCCGCCAACCCGACCAACGTTATCTGACGAGCGTACTCCTTGTGAAAGTGTATTAACCACTGACTTTATCAGTTCGTCACCAATATCGTGTCCGTACTGATCATTAACCGCTTTAAAGTGATCAATATCAATCGATATAAGTGAGTTAGCAGTGCCTGTACTTTTGCTCTTACTAATTGCCCTTTTCTTCATGTCTAAAATAGCCCGGCGATTGGCAACACCGGTTAACTCATCTTTTAATGCCAATACTTTATAATGTTGCTTATGTTGAACTTGCTTATAGGCATACACAGCCAACATTAAAAGCATCACACAAGCAAAGGCTAAAGTCAGTCGCTGCCAAAACGCCTTATCTACAGCTACAGCCAGTAACTTTTCTTTAATATCAGCAACTTCTTCGAGCCGAGCTATTTCTCGGTTTTGCTGATTTAAATTAAACATTAACCGTTCAGAAAGTAACGCCCTATCAGCCACATTATTCACTTGGGTATTTGCAATTGTTAGCAACTGCTTTTGTACAGCTGCTTGTGTTTGGTAATCACCTTGTCGCATAGCTAAAGCAGCATAAAACTGCAAATATCGCTCTGTAAAACTTGCAGGCCAATTTTGTTGGTCTAATTGAGCTAGCACATTATTTTCACGTACTGCATTGGATATCTGATCTGTTGCTAAAAACCACTGAGCAAGTGCCATTGTATGCAATTGCTTTATCCAATCACTCGTAATATCAAGCGTTTGTACTTGACTAAAATATTGCTGTGCTTTTTCAAACTCATTCAACTGAGTATAAAGCTGGGCAACTTTTATTACCAAGTACCCAAAACCATCATCATTTTCATATTGACGCACCGCAGCAAAGATCGATAAATATAGCTCAAGAGCTTTGCTAACTTCACCCTTTAGTTCATACACGTAAGCAATTTCGTCAGTCACTTTATAATGTTCTTGCACATTAAATGTTGCTAACTCAGACTTTGCACGAAGTAACTGTTCAATCGCTAAATCATAGTTAAAAAGAGCTAAATGTATAGCTGCTATTTCTCTAAGAGTTAAAGCTCGTTCGTAATAGTTTTCAGCCAGTTCGTAAGCTTGGTAAGATTTTTGTGCAGTATCGAAAGCCAACTTATATTGGCCTTTCGCTAAATAAACGCGGTTCAAGACAAAATTAGCAAAACCAATAGCAGAGGTTTGTGATTTATCATCAAGCTCGGGATTTAAAGCAACTTCAGCGATTGGCTGCAAAATCATTTTTGCGCGTTCATATAAACCTTGGCTATAAAGGTGGAAGGCCTCACAGACACTAAGATCTTGCGAAAGCACTGCATCCCCTGAAGAGCTTGTAACCTGCTTAGCCTCAGCTAAAAACACTTTAAATGCTTGGCGCTTATCTAGCGTATCGGTATCAAGAAAAAGGCACTTAAACGCCATAACCCTAGCATCGTCTAAGTTATCACTGTATGGCATACCAGCTTCAAGGGAAGCTAATAAAGCCATAGATTCAGGCGTGGTGGTATACCCTTGATAAACGCGATCGATACTGTTTTTTACATCACTGGCAAAAAGACTGGTTGAAAAGAAAAAAAGTAACAACATCCTGTACATACTCTACAATCCCTTGGTCCACAGCGCGATATTTATTATTTTTGTTATCGCCATTAAAATCCAAACGATTATTGCACTAAATTGAATTTGATAACAGATTGAAATAACAAATTTAATCAACCAGTCCTTCGAATAACCATTTACCTCAACGGCACCTTTATTAATCATTACTTATATATGGTTATTTCAGCTAACTAGTTGGTCGCTGTTTACTGAATGATTAGTACATTATTACCCATTCGCATGTAAAAATACGGAAGGTGTTGTGCCATGACAAAACTACAGTCATACATTTAACACTATTATCCCGTTATCTCGTCCTGAAATAAGCAATAGATGAGTAATTCTTTTCAAGAAGGGTTTTGTTCGCGACAAACTCTAAATACCTAAACCCATGAAGGTAATGACTTTACCAGAAGTAAAAAGTACAGCTTTAAACGAGAGGCCATGGCGCGATGCACCTATGTGTTCTCCGTGGTGACATTCATTTTCTCGCTCTAAAGCTAGATCTATAAGTGAAATCAAAATCCACTGGGGTTCGTTAAACTATTCCCAACCTACAAATTCAGTAATTATTTTAAAATACTCAACCCTTTAGACTTGCATTTACCTAATAAGTAAACTTAATTTGAAGAAGTAATGGAACTCCAATTAAAAGGAATTTGCAATGGCTAAATTAATAATCATCGTTAGTTTACTTTTTTGTTTGCACGCTTACGCGACAAATATTTTTCAGCTTAACTCTGAAGCTAACAATATAAATTTAACCGATACTCAACCCAACCATCAACCATGGAATGCCGACTCTGTCTATGTAGTCGGTGATGTCGTCACTCATAACGATAGTTTATTTATCGCCGCTTTTTGGGTAAAGGGCGTCGAACCAATAGAAAATAAACCCCATTGGGATGGTTGGATTTGGCTGCAAAATACCGTGATAGAAAAGTGGCAAACAAACAAAGTGTATCAAGCCGGCAGCCTTGTAAAACACGGACCCGACTACTACCTTGCCCGCTACTGGAATGAGAATAACGAACCCGCCCCCCACAGTAGTTGGCAAAAAATTAAAGATTTATTTTATCTAACCCCAGATTTACCGCTTGAACACCCTGACGACTATAAAACGCTGGACGGTGTTGATCAAAATGACAACGGTATCCGCGACGATTATGAGCGCTATGTGTATGAAAAGTTTGATTCTCCACAGCTCATCACCTTTAGTTTAGGTGCAGCTTCAACATTACAACTGGTTATTGATATTGAGCAAGGGCGCATACCAAATTTAGATGCTGAGATTGGTAAGCAGATTATTTTGGATATGATCAACATAAGCTACTGTGTTCGATATTTACAAAATTCACACCCACACTTTAAAGAACCCGAAGTTTTATACTTTAATACGATAGATAGAGCTTACGCTAACCGGAAAAGCCAAAATAAAATTAGTGACTATATTGCTTGGGATGACGACTTTCATTACGGCGCTGATAGAGACTGCAAAATCCTTAAGTTGTAAGAAATACTTAGGCTCAGGTCCTGAGAGAGCCTCATGGTTTGCCGTCATTACTAGGTGCGTATGTAGTGGTCAATAAAATTGAGTTTAAAAAATAAGAATACTTGGTTTTTTGAATTAAAAGTTCAAGCACAGCTGCCTGCTTGACCGGAACTTTCTAATGGGTGACCACTTTGCTCTACATCGCTAGACGCTTAATTTTTAATTAATAAGGCAAATCAGCAATAAAAAAGGGCTCTGTGAGCCCTTTAAATCAGTTTTATGGATATAAATTATTGCGGGATATATTGATATATGGCTTTACCATAATAATTGGTATAAGCGCCACCAACCGACAGCAGAGTATTACCATAGGCAACCGTTTTAAAATCACGTAAATAATAGCTAGTCGTATCTTGCACCTCAACCGCAAACGGATTAGCGGTAAGCGTTTTCCATTGCATTAAATCAAAATCAAATTGCACAAAGTTTTTTGCACTTAACAGGTATAACGTATTACCTGTAAGTGTAGTGTCATAATAAACACCGGCTGCAAAATCAGGAATTAACTCTGAATTTAAAACACTTTGTGTTGCAACATCAAATTGACTTAACAGTAATTGCTCGTATTGACGTTGGATAACAAAAAGCGCATCACCTTTGCTAAAACAATGCTGTATTTCATTCAAACTCTCAGGTAATTCTGTTGCTTGCCAGCTGTTGTCCACTGTATTTAAACGATTAAGGCGTTGCTGTTGACCATTTTTAGAAAACGCAATGACCTCACCATTAAATGAACAACTCGCTTGTAGTGGATTAATAAACGGCGCAAAGATCGGTGCTGCAAACGCCTGCCAGGTTTTTTCTTGTGTATCATACACTTCCATATTAGCTTGTGCATTTGCCTCACTTGAACATGCCTCGGTGCCACCAAAGAGATAAAGCTTTTTATCAACAAGCTCTGATTGATAATAATAACGACTCGATTGCGGTGAGCTCAGTTTTTGCCAGCTATTTTGTGCAATATCCCAATGTGACAACCTCGGAGCGCTCGGTTCGGCACTTGCACATATAGAAGCAGCAGCAATCGCAAAGTTATGTGTCACTGCATACAGATCATCACTGGTTGACTGGACATTTAAATGCGCACCTTCAAAACCCGGTAAATCACCGAGTTTAGCCCAAGATACTGCAATCACTTCAATATCAAATGCAGGTAAAGCAGCTTCAAATTCACCATCTGAGACACGAATAACAATACCACTGGTTGTACCTGCATGCTGATTTGAAGGCATACCACTTAATACTCCCGTTACGGTATCAAACGTCGCCCAATCAGGTTTATTGTCAATACTAAAACTCAATTGCTGCGAATCAATATCTGAAGCAGCGGAAGCAAAATGATACGTTTCATTCGCTTGCACAGCAGCAGCTGGAGTTCCTGTAATTACTGGCGCATCGTTAACAGCCGCAAGGGTAATATTAACTTTTACCGTACTACTTTCTTTAGTGCCTTTTTTTAGTTTAAAGCTAAAGGTATCGTCACCAAATTGGTCTGCCACCGGCACATAGCTTAAATTTGGGTATGTGCCCGCTATTTCACCAAGCGTAGGTTGATCTACTAATTCTAAAACTATGGCCTCAGCGCCATCAGGGACTTTATTGGCATTAATGACTATAGCTGATGGGCTATCTTCCTTGCCCGTAACCGTCATTAATGGCTGGATCTCAAACACACTTTGGACTTCGGTCGGTGTGCTTTTTTTATCAGAACCCCCACAGCCGGTTAACAATACAGCCGATATAGCTAAACTTAAAATTTTGATCTTCATAATATAAAACCACTTCCGATGTGAAAAGTAATCTAATGGGCCTTCCGTTCCTCATCTTTGCCATACCATTGACGAGCAATGAGCAACAAAAGGATAGAACTTCATTAAATACTAAAGTTTTTTTAGGTACAAGAATTCATGTCAATTCATTGTAAATAAATGTATAAAAAAACTGCAAAAATCACGAAAACCAAATGGGTGACTCCTTGGGTTTCTTGGTTTTTTGAATAAAAAGATCAAGAAAACACAGCTGCCTGCTTGACCGGAAATTTCTAGTGGGTGACCCTGACGAATCTTTGTACTTGTGTTTTTTAATCTACACACCCTAATTATAGCCAATTAAGTATTTGGTGTAATAATGTGTAATAGATATCCCAGATCAAACAACCTAACATTTTATAAACAACACATTTTATGTTGTTTAATCATGAAATAGTTATTAACAATGGAGAAATAAATTATGAGTACCGATACTAATTTTAATATTGATGTTAATCAGCTGATTTCTAGTGTTTTTGGTAGCAATAAAGATCGTAACGATTTGGCTGTGGGTGTAAGGAATGCAACAAAATCAACAATAAGTGTAGATTATTATATTGATCATGGTAGTTTACGAGATGTTGATGGTGGCAACAAAATTAGCCCGGGAGATCTTTGGGAAGCAGGAGTTCATGCTAAAGGTGCTGGTTCAAATATTACTATAAGCATTGAAATTTCTGATAATCAATCAGGTTGGGCAATTATGTCCGCAACACCAGCAAATAAAGAGAATTACTTTAAAGTACAGCATAGTAGAACTCCTTATAGTAGCTCTAAAGATGCATATAAAGCGGCTGATAAAACAAAAAAGCACTACTCTGATGATGGCATTTACGATGAGAGTCATAACGGTTATACGGCAGTGATAAGTATGACTGGTGAAAGTCCTGCAGCCTGTACTATTGTTATCGAAGATAGCTAATTTTAAATCTCCTTTTTGAAACCTATCGAGCGGTAGGTTTTTTATTTATATTAAAGATTTAGAATGAACGAAATGACGAAGAGTCAAATCTTAACTTCAGATATCAAACCATCTCGAAGTTTTTCGTATTGTAATTTAACCTTTTTATCTTCAACCATTAATGTATTCAACCTACCGACAGCTTTCGATATCGCCGAATAAACCCAAGGAAACCCACAAGGAAACCCAAAGGGGTCAAATCTTGACTTCAGACATCAAACAATCTCGAAGTTTTTCATATTATAATTTAACCTTTTTATCTTCAACCATTAATGTATTCAACCTACCCACCGTTTTAGATATTGCAGAATAATGCTGAACATTATAAATATCTGCTAATACCTGCAAATTTAACCCCGATAAGTCTTGCCATAATTTAATAGCAAACCAACGTGGTAAGTTTTTCTCTTTTCGCCCCTTTTTAACCGTTATAATCTCATCAACTTCAACATTAAAATGTTGAACTAAGTAAGCAATTACATCATCTGCTGAGTGCTTTTTTGCTACAAGCTTTCTTTCGCTATCTGACTTGGCAATATAGTCTTTTATGTTTTCAATAAAGTCCTCACAACCCAAAACCGACAATAACTTTTTAGCACTATAAAAAGCGCTTATTTCTTTATTATTTTCAAATTCAACAAACTGTTTATAAGCAGCATATTTACGCTTTTTGCTTTGCAGCGAAAATATAAAATCTCGAACGAGCCATTTAGGCGTCGCTACCCTTCTAATGAAGGTTGAATAGCTAGACCACTTATATTTAACAAGTTCTTCTACCAACGGTGTACTCGTTTCAATTGGGTTACGATGAATATATCGACTAACATGCAATAAGTAGTTATCAGCATCCACAAGCACAGCTTTGTACCGCCCCCTAAACAGCGCACCATCTGTATTATGCGCTCTATTAAAGTATTGAGTATAAAGGCCATTAATATGCTTCATGGCTCGACCTAAATTTGCATCTGGGGTTTTGATTAGCAGGTGGTAATGATTGGCCATTAAACAATATGAATGCACTTCAATATTAAAGCGAAGGCTTGCTTGCTCAATGCAATGTAAAAAATACTCAAAGTCGTTATCATTTAAAAAGATATTTTCGCGCCCTCTTCCACGATTCATTACATGATAAAACGCATTTTCATACTCTATTCGCAGCGGCCTAGACATAGTAATTCACTCAATGAGTAGTAAACTATAAATCTAAACCTTTGATGTCTGAAGTCAAGATTTGACCCCTTTCGTTTCTTGGTTTTTGAATAAAAGATCAAGTAAATAAAGCTGTCTTCTTGACTGGAACTTACTAATGAGTGATCCCTTTGGTTTTCACCTCATCCTTACATGGGTATAGGTTTTTCTGATTCATTAGCTTGATTAAATAGTATCTGCCTCGCATGCTCAGCTAGAATCCAAGTCATTGGGTGCAGATCTTTATCAACCTGATGAGTATCAAAGCCAGTCAAATGATCTTTTTTAACTTGTAACTTTTTTGTACACAACGCAAGCAATATTTCAGGTAGCCCTTTAGATTCCTCAGCTTCCGGTAATTTGAGCATCCTTTCAATCAAAGAGCCAACAATTCTACTCTTATCATCTGCTGCACTATAATCAAGCTCTCTTGATTTTGCAGTCCTTAGAATACTTGCTTGGATAATCCCTTCATTGAACCTATCAAATAGTAAAGGATCAAGTTGTCGAATTATGTACCCCTTACCTAATGGAACTGCTCCACTATCTTTTGCTACAGTTCTTAACCGTTGCAAAACAGAAGATATAGTGAAATATACTGTGGCCTGGTGTTTAAAGTAGTGGTCATTGTCACCTTTATTCCAAAAAGCAAATGTCGGCCCCAACACTAGTGGTTGATTTTGAGGCGACTTAAGAAATAGCTCTTCTCCTAACCCTTGATTATGAAAAGATGCAGCACTTCTTAATAGCTTGTCCCTTGCATTAAGCTCACTCAATAAATTCCCATCGCTCGAATGTTTGGCTTTAAGCAGCTTCAAAAGCTCTAGTTCTTTTTCCCAGCTATTTTCTTTATGTTCATTTATTGGTAAAAGCATCTTTTCAATAACATGAAACTGGTGAAAACCACATGGACCTTCAGAAAACTTTAAGTCCATTTGAAGTTTTTTAAACTCAGGTTCACTATTATATTTTGCGAATCCGACAATATAAGTAATAGGTAACTCATTATATTTACGCAGAGCCCTACTAATGTTAAGTAGAGATTTTCCTGACTCTAACGAACCAGCTACAACCACAATGCCTTTGCTTGGAGTTACTGTTTCTGGGATTTCACCATCGTAAACATTAACGTCTAAATGTAACTCTGATACATTGCTTTTAATAAGCTCTGCTAACTCTTTTGCACCTTCATCTTTACAATGGATTACGCAATCAGTGTTTAAGGGAAAGAAACGATGGATATTATTTTTAACTTTTGCCTTAAATTTATCTTGTTCAATAACCTTACTAACGTCGATAAAATATTCTGGCGTAGGTGTTTTGGTACCGTTTACACCATCATATAGACACCTAAATGCATCAAGGTCTTTATATTGATGAATAAGCTCCCGTAGATCTTTGTCTGAATCAACAGCCAAAGGTAAATAACTCTCTGTATGTGGTGCTTCAAAGACAAATCGACTTTTATTAAGTGCAATAGGAATAGAATGCTCCTTTAAACACATCGGGCATTCATTTTCATCATAAGATTCAAAATGTTGAAAGTAAGATTTACAGAACTTATTTTTATATTGCTCAAACTCCACAAGAACTTTTTGTTCACCATCATTAACCTGTGTCATGATTACCGAAACCAGCGAAGCTTGTTCTAATGAGATATTTTTCTTCAATTTTTCAAATAAGTTATTGCTGGTAGAAGCTGAAATTAAAACTAGCGTGTTTGCATCTGAGCTAAATTCGTATCCATCAATACCACCATAACTCCCAAAAGAATCTATCAATATGGTGTCCGTAGTATTTTTAAAAGCTCTAATGATGTTGCCTAACTCATATGCTAGCGGAAAAATACCAGAGGTATCCACATAAATTTTATTGATATTAGCAGGTATCATTTTTAATAAACTAACAGCAATAAAGGTAATTTCAGCTGAAGATTCCAGTAAATTTTTTACATCAATAAATTTATTTGTATGCTTTCCGGAAGGCTTAATGAAGTGAATATTTGAATGAGCTTCAATTATCAAATTACGGCTAATAATAATGTTATACATACCAAATTCTATCAAGCGTTCAATATTGGCATTAGATAATGGCGGCTTGGTTTCATTAAAAATAGATATATCACAGCTACCATCGCGCTTTATAAAGCAGGTATGAAAATTTAATTCTTGAAAGCTATTGATTCTCTCTTTTAGTATTGATTGAGCATCATCATTTAACAACTGACTAGAAACATCTAGTTTATTAAACTCAGGTGCAATAAAAACAATATCTCGTGTAAAAATTGATGATTTAAATTGAGTTACCATTTCATCGCAAAATGCTTCGAAATTGAATGCTCCTCCCGCATAAAAACAAACCATAACATTGGGCTTATTTGAACTAAGATCCGTTTTGTAAAAATAAAAGTTTTTCATCGTAGAGGCACCAAGATACTGCAAGCTAAACCTTCAACTGAAGCAAGCTTATAAAAGTTGTTTTCTGATTTGTTGTTTTCGTCAAATAGCGAAAGAGGCTCTGACTCAGCTTCTCTCAAAGGCTGCAAATTAAAGTCACGGTAAACGCCAATTCGGCCAGTCCGAAATGAAATAAAACCATGTCTTTGTGCCAATACATTCTTCACGTTATTTAAACCACGCCCAACTCCACGAGAGTCAGATTTGGACGTAATACCTTTAGCAAAAGACTTTTTAACCACACCGACTTCATCTTCAACACTAACGTTTTCATTATTCGTTGATTGAAGGGTTTTAAAAATTCCTTCTCCGCTGTCAAAGACTGATATCTCTAACATATGTACAGTTCTATCATCCGTTCTAATGCCCTCTAAGTAATCTGTAATCGCAGTGTTCTCTCCGCCAATACTTTCTGAAGGTTGTTCTTTGGTAATAAGCTTGTAATCAATGATCAGGCCTCTAACTGATTTGCTCACCTTACCTGTATTAATCTCTAGCTTTCCGTGCTGTTCTGTGTTTTCTATTAGTTCATAAATAGCGTGTCCCAAATCACTAAGTTGACGTTCAGTCACATTAGACTTTATTGGGCTAAGCTCAACAATACGCTCAAGCAATTTCGTATAGAACTCGCTTTGCTTTAAAGAGTTGCTCCCTACAGATGAATAAAAACAACTTGGAAAAGCGTATTTTTTTATCGAGTGATCAACGGCAAATAGTTGAACTCTTTGCCCTGTTCTATATATGGATTCATTTAACCGAGCTTGTAAATCAGCATTAATTCTAGATTTAAGTTCTACTGGATTTTTTTGTTCATTTAAAACAATATCTTTTTCATACACCTCATCAGACATTAACGTCGAAGTTAAACAATGAGGCGAACTTAGTAAATCAGCGACTGCACTTTCTTTTGATGATTCAAATTGAAAAAACTTAACTTTTTTATTTGGGTTGTGTTTAAGTGCCGTAATAAATAGCTGACAAATTCGAGGTAATAAACCTAAACGCAACGTTTTAAATTGCTGAGGAAGGTTTATTACATCATCGCCAATTTTTTCATACAGCTGTTCTATTTCATCATTTGTAATTATTGATGGTACCTTCATCAATTCACTCCATTCAATGCTTTTTTACCATAGCTTCAGTGGGTAGCAATCCATAGGGTTTAGCCGTGAATTTTATCAAGACCGATATCAGTCTAACACCACTATCACGTCATCACACCCTCAGAATAAGCAATTGTTGAGTAATTCATTCATGGATGAAATGAAAGCCATGCTTGCACATGGATGTGCTTTCATGGCGTTTACGTTCTCATCAATTGTGGTTTGAAGGAAATAGCGTGATGCTCAGGTGGCGCTGGGAGAGTCCAGAGAGGGGTCAGCGACAGCCCCTCTTTGGCTGCCGTCGTCAGCGCGACAAAACCTTGAATAAGGTTTCTATTCTCTAAAAAAACCAAACGTATTAATTTTATCTGTAATAGTAATCTCAAATATCTATTCGATCTTGCGCCCGCACGTCTGCAAGCTTAACGCCTACAATAAATAACACATACTCTTGGTTTTTTAGCGAATAAGTATATTTGTGATTTGTTGGGTTTCGTTTCACCCAATCCAATCTACGCTTATACAATTAACGTTAATCAACACGCATAAAAAAGCCGTTGCATTGCTGCAACGGCTTTTATAGCTTTGATGTCACTTTCGAATTAAGTTTGAAACTAAAAACACTGATTTTAAAGGGGTTTATCACAACCTGAAATTTAAAACAAAACGTTTAAAGTTATACTTTTGACCGTTACGCAATCAATAAAGTTTGAAACTCATATTTGCAGATAAGTTCTAATTAATTTCAACCTAATAACGCTGAATTCAGGAGAGCTAATAATGACTTTTAGTTAAGTGCCAACCAGCACCATATTTGCACTTATAAACCCTTAAATTTATCCCTTGCTCATTAAATATAATATTTGCTCTGGTATTCGCTTCTTTCTTTGTTCGATAAGTATCCTTATAACTACCATCCCCGGCAGTACACCTTTGGCATTTTTCGCTAGGAGTAACCCTAAATTTAGGTGATAAATGCCAAAAATCACATTTATTACACTTATAAGGAGATAACTCATTATTATAGATTTCTTTTGAATATTCAGCAGCGCTTTGTGCCTCCTCTTCATCAAAATATACACTCAATGGTTCACCAGACATCTTTCCAAAACAAGTATCGCTTTTCATTATGCCGCTCCTTCATTTTCAACGATTGATATTCCTTCAACGGGAAAGTACCTTGCAATGAAAACAGCATGATTGAAGTTAATTTGTTCTAACGCTTTGCCAGCCCCTACGTCATTAATGCATTCACTATATTTATAACCAGAACCACCTGATGAGTTTTGGTAAAACCGACCTTTCGGGTCAATCATAAGGTATGACTCAGTCATTGCTGAATTAGACTCAGCATAAACAGGTAAGTCACGACCAAGATGTTTATCAACGAAACTATTAAACTGCCCATTTGAGATAAGAAGATCATCATCACCATATGGCATTACATGCAATACCTTCCACTTATATGGCTTTATTTCTGAGATTAGGCTAGAGAAATCTTCTTGCCAATTATACTGATTCACTACGGTATTAATTTTGGTTTTAATACCTTTTTGTGTTTTTTCTATTTTTGATAATGCAAGCTTCAGTTCGTCGGAGCTTAAAGAATTACCTTTTCTATCTACACGCCCAATTCTCTGCCTAATATCATAATCCTGACTATCAAAACTTATTCCCACCATGTCTAACGTATTTTTCGGTATATCGAATTTTTCATTTAGTAAATAGCTACCGTTCGTAATAATTGAAGTCTGGAAACCCTTTTGTTTTGCTAGCATTAATACGATTGAAAATGTACTTCCTAGCATCATTGGTTCTCCACCAGCAATATTGAGACGAACACTTTCATAACCCAATTTTTCTTTAAAGGATGAGCTACCTTTAATAAAGTGAGAGGCCAGTTCATCTAGCAACTTTTCGATACTCTCAAGTGACCGATGCAGCTCATTTGGTTTCCCCCACTTTGCAAAACAATATGTGCAGTTGTAATTGCACGCCTCTGTAATGTGCCAATTAATTACTAGTTCATTTATGTAAGGTTTATTGGTAGTATCATTTTTCATTTTTTAGCTCCTCTGTTAAAGGCTGCTAGTATCAAAATTATCAATAATTTAAAAAATGAAAAGAGATGTCCCCCCCCTAAAGAATTTAATAAATTCATTTAAATCACGTCCATTTAAAAGGAATTACAATGGCTGCTTTTCCAACGTTCGAATCAGTATTAATTAAAATATCAAATGCTGTAGGAGCTTCAAAAAAGCTGACTTCAAAATCAAAAACCAAATTCAAGAATACTGAAATGAACATTGATAATATGTTCGACACATGGAAAAAAGTATTAGATAGTATTTTTGATGCATTAGAACTGGATAAAGCTGAACGAGATGATCTCGTAGCTAATATTGAACATGATTACTATATTCATAAAGCAATTGAAACAAATGTGTTCACTTTTAAAGCATCCTCCCAGAAAATCATTTGGCAGTATTTAGCCAGAGTTCTTATCCCTGCTTTAGCAAGACATACTGTATTCTGGCAGATTGAATCTAAAATTGATGAAGGCATGCCTGGAGGTCGATTCTGGTATTTACCATTTTTAAACCCCGAGAAACAATCTGAACAAATAGAGCTACCTCTTCAACAAGTTTTGAACTGGTTACTAGACCTAATTGAGGAACCCAAAAGTAATATTGCAAATAATTTAGAGTCTGAACTTCGCATTTATGAAGAAACAGGCACTATTTTGAAAAACTTATATAACTGGCAATCAGGTAAAGTTACACCTGAAATATCGAGTATTAAAACAACGTTCCCAGATGATGTATTAATTAAGTTTAAGGGTTGTTTTCAGCCAAGCGAGAATAGTTGCGCATTTGAACAGTCTTTAACCTTCATAAATAATAAAGGCCATAATGCTCATACTTTACAACATGAAATCAACATTAGTTATCAAGACTTAGTGACGATATTAAGTGGAAACTGTAGCCAGAAACAGAAAATAGAATTTGTTAATAAAATAGATGAGCGATACCAGCAACCTAGTACGAAGACAATTCGACAACGGCTTATTGTTGCAAGAGCCATCCAAGACGGATATGAGCAATTAGTAAAGTTTTTAACTCCTAATACTGAAAAATTTTGTACCGACTTAAAGCAAAATAAAGTAATGCAACTGGTAAGGATTTATGAGGCTACATATAACCATACAATGCAAGCTCATCTAGCGTGTTCAAAAATCAGTGAGTTAACTAGAGATAGAAAACTTCGTGAACAACATGAAAATAAACTATTTACCGAAAGCCTCCCTCCCTTCCTAAGATTCGACCTATTACTTTGTGTAGCTACAGAAAAATTTAATACTGTTGATATGGTTGCGCCTCGCTTAACTGATATATTTTCAGAAGCTGAAAGAGAAACTTTTCTTGATGATATATTTCCTATTAACAAAGAAAGTATGGAACAAATTAGCAAAAACTTTATTAATTATATTCAGTACACTCAAACCTTAAATGAAAACATTGAAAGTTACGGCACAAAGCTAAAGCAGAATAAAGCCCCGTTTAAGCTATTAAAATGCATTAATGATTTTAAATTAGTCTACGAGTTAGCTAAAGGTGACTACCCTAACCCCAAGGTCACTCAACTAGTTTTTGCAAGATTGAAAGAGTTAGCAAAATCAAATGATGACAAAATTAAAAGTGCAATACTCGAACTAAACTGGTTATTAAACCAAGATAAATTTGATAGAAAAACAGAAACACAAATAGAAGAACTTTTAAAGCTAGCTTGGAGTAACCCTGAACATCAATATTGGTTGCCATTACTACTTAAATTAAACGCTTATCATTGCATAGGTCAAAACAAGCTAAAGGAAGCTGAAAAGCTACTAAAAAAGGCTATAGATGAGTGTAAGGTTCGTAGCTTTGGAGCTTTACGTGGAAAGTTAGCTCGTGATGCTTTTGCATTAGCTATTTCTAATCAAAAACTAATACCTACCAATCATGAAACTTACTTTAGAGATATTATGTTTTTTGGTGGTTGGGAGCCTAAAGGCGACTTTAGTTCTACAAATATCTTCGATGTGTCCCGCCAACTTCACGAGTACTTTTGGACCCGTCTATATAAAGAATACCCTGCTTATGAGCCCCTATATTCAGCATCTAAAAAAGATTTTGAGGCATTCATAAAGGACTTTATGCCTTGCATACAAAACAATGAATCAATTAAACATGTGCTTAATAAACACAATAACTTAAAAAATAAGCAACTAAAGTCACCGCAGTCCGATAGCATTATCTTATTATTACTCAAAATTTCATATGAGATGTTAACAAAAAGTTCAGTATTGAATGGCTCACCATATTACTCAGAGTCAATTAAAGAAATGAAGTCTATATGGCATAATCAACTTTCAAGGTTAAGGGAAGTCATTTTTGAGTGGCCAAAAATTGTTGACCTTTCTGACTTCAAGCAGCAAACACCACTAATGATAGCTGTACATAACAAAGATTATGAGACGGCTGAAGCGCTATTAAAATCTGGTGCTAATCCTAACTTACAAGATATTAAAGGCAGAACAGCACTGCACTCAGCCTGTGCTAGTCGCACATTAGAGTGTGTAAAATTACTTATTAGATACAAAATTGATGAGCGTATTACTTCCATTGAGGGCGCTACAGCGCTTCATACTGCTGTAAGAATGGGGGAAATAAAAATAGCTGAGTTACTTATGAATAACTTCCCGCATTTACTAGATGAAAAAGAATTTAACTATAGAACTCCATTAATGCTTGCGGAAGAACTAGCTAACAATGATGATCGTTACATTTTTTTATCTATGCAGTTGCAAGCTGAGCAAAGGCAGGTAGTTAGTCATGATAACTATAAAAGATTATTTGCGCATTTACTTACTAATTCACAAGTAAATGGGCATGAATTAAGTTAGAGCTCAAGGTAGCTAGGCACGTAGAACTAAAGTGGCCAAAATTAGTTGACCACTACATAGCCATTTCTATTGACAAAATAGCAAAGGAGTTAGTTTCAGAAAGCTTTAAGTCAGCTGCGGAAGTAGCTATTACTGAGAAATCGAGAGAGATACTAAAGCTAGCACTTGAGGACTCAGGTGAAGATATAAGGATAATGCTCAGCTTTGTTTCTGATGATGAAGCTAATTCAAAAGAAAATCAAATAAAAGCAATTGAATCAAAAATAGAAAAAGTTGAAGCCCTCAAATCTATTTGCGATATGTTTATAGAAAAATACCAATACGATATTACTCAAATAGATAAAAAACCCAAATGGGGTCAAATCTTGACTTCAGACATCAAACCATCTCGAAGTTTTTCGTATTGTAATTTAACCTTTTTATCTTCAACCATTAATGTATTCAACCTACCCACCGTTTTAGATATTGCAGAATAATGCTGAACATTAAAAATATCAGCAAACCCAAAGGGGTCAAAATGCAGAGGGTCAGGTCTTGCTTCTTGCCAAGACCAAACACCAATCTCACGTTTAACACCCCTCCCCCGTCATCACGCCCTGAAAATAAGCAATTGATGAGTAATTCATTTCATGGATGAAATGAAAGCCGTGACTTCGCCATGGATGGCGATTACACGGCGCTTACGTTCACATCAATTAATTATTTGAGGGAAATAGCGTGATGCTCGGGTGGAAAACATTCGCGGCTAAAGCCAGCTCCTACAGAGTGTCCAGAGAGGGGTCAGCGGCAGCCCCTCTTTGGCTGCCGTCGCCAGCGCGACAAAACCTTGAATAAGGTTTCTAATGTAGGTCGCGGATTTATCCCGACACATTCAAATAAAATACTTTAAGGCTAAAGCCTGACCTAAAAAAAACATTATGCGAGAAAAAATTTTACGCTTAAATAGATTCCAGTACAGTTAACTTTTTCTCGAAAACTCTTTCATTCATTAGTTTTGGGTAGTTCTTTAACAAGAATTGAGTGATTTCTGCTTGGTTATCAATAACATTATTTTCAGCGCTGATACTCATAAACCCATAGTCTATGATAGTTTTTAAATCACCAATGTAAGTAACAGTATCTTCTTTGACTTCAAAGCCTTCATTTTTGTCTAATAGGAAGTAATGGTTACCAAATATAATTTTCCACCATTTATAGTGACCAACAGGAAGTTTGAATATATTATGATCGCCATTTTTATCAGGTGTAAACTCTACCTTTTTTGAAATACCTGCATCATTATTTTCTCCTTGGTAAACCGCTATATATTTTAAATGAGGAACAAATATATTACCAACTTCATCTGTATTTGAAATTAAATTTGTAACAATTATTCCTTCAGAATTACTTATGCTCTGTCCATCTACATGTTTTTCTTGAATCATAGAGCACGCCGATAAAAGAAGCATAGTAATAACAAATGTTGTACTTTTTAGAAATCCCATAATATTTTACATTTTTAATTATTTGTAAGTTAATTGTACCCAATACACAACATCAATAAAATATTTAAATTAAGAATTGCATAGCTACTTTCATAGGTTGGATCTTAAGAAAACTTGAATTTGAAATCTGTTAATGATCAAATAGTTATGCCAATAAAAACATGACCAAAAACAGAGTTCACATGCAGATTAACCAAGTTTCAAATCAATTAAAAGCCCTTATCTCAGAAAAACACCTCATTGAGCTTGCAAAAGCCTCTGGATTTCAAGTTCGACACCGTTGCCTGTCGATCGCTTCTCTACTCAAAGCTCTATTCAAAAGCCTATCCTGCCTGCAAGACGCTAACTTGTCAGATATCCATCAGAACCTGCGAACCGAGGCTAATTGCACAATCAGTTATAAACCTTTTCATAATCAAATCCGAAAACCAGCCTTGACTGAGCTCGTCCGCGAGCTCGTTATTCAAGCGATGTCTAAATTGACTGAAAACACGCTGGATAAAACCTTTTTTACCCAGCGAGGAATACAGCGAGTGTTATTGCAAGATGGCTCTTCATTTGCTCTACATGATGAATTAGCGCAGGTTTTTGCTGGTCGCTTTACTGCTATAAGTCCTGCCGCAATTGAGTTGCATGTTACCTATGACCTATTTAATGAGCAGCCCTGCGAAATAGATATTCGTCCTGACGTTGAAACTGAGCGAGCCTTTTTACCAGGTAGTCACACACTTGAAGATACGTTATTACTCGCTGATGCTGGGTATTTTGATTTAGATTACTTTGAGCAAGTGCCTGAAGATGGCGGCTATTTTTTGGTCAGAGCAAATAAAGAAATGCTGAGGGTCAGGTCTTGTTTCTTGCCAAGACCAAACACCAATCTCACGTTTAACACCCTCCCCCGTCATCACGCCCTGAAAATAAGCAATTGATGAGTAATATCTCGCATAGCATGATTTTGTTCCCAACAAATCCTAAGTACCTACATCCATGTTGGCAGTGCGCGATAAGACGAAACTTGGCCATGGATGAAAAGCATAACTTTGAACGAGAGGCCATGGATGGCTGAACTGAGGGAGCGTGAAAGTCTGGACTATCTTCGCGTTTGCGTTAACTGCTTATAAACAGAAAGCCCCATAGCCTTAAAGAATTGTTCGTTTACATTACAAAAAAAAAGTGAGAATATCGACTTTCAGCACAGGTCAAAAAAGGAACAAGGAAAGTTATGAGCTCATCAAAAGAAATGAGTGTTGTGAAAAAAGCAGGTATTGCCGGTAGAATCGCTTCAGTAGGCCATTTCGTATATCGCCAGTTCATCGGTAATCATAAAGATGCAAATGAAGCATATACTAGAGTTTACCCTACCATAAAACTTACGATTCAAACTTATGGCCGCAGCTCAAATGAATCTACCAATTTATTAAAAATACTAGCAAACCTTGCGCCAGCAGGCGCGATAAGAAGAAACTTTACTAAACGATACATAGATGACAGTGAAGGTTGGTCAAAGCTACCAAAAAATCCGAACGATATACCTTATGGTTATTGGTATTGATACTATGAAAAGCAATATATTTTGGTACTTGTTTCTCCTATTGCTTTTACTTACCACAGGCTATGACATCTATAACTCCTTTTTCAATATAAGTTTGCAAACAATTCATCCAGTATGGCTGAGTTATCTTACATTTACGTTTGATACTCTTACTATCGGCGCATGTTTAGGTATTATATATAAACGTTATATTTTACATCATATCATTTGGTTACTCATTATATACGCTCAAATAACAGCTGTTCTTTTGACGCTTTATTATGAGTTTGCTGCTGGAGGTTATACTACAAGTGAAATGTTGTTATTTTCTAACATCATTTTTTTTGTTGCTTTAATCTTCTTATATCCACTTATTAAATATTATCAATTAGTTAAAAAACACTCAAAACAATGTAATTCTTAATTAGGTGCATAAAGGCAGTGTGCATTTCTATGACTGGAAACCGCGGGGCTAGGTCTTGCATATTGCCAAGACCAAAAACCAATCTGGCGTTTAACACCCTTCCCCCGTCATCACGCCCTGAAAATAAGCAATTGATGAGTAATATCTCGCATAGCATGATTTTGTTCCCAACAAATCCTAAGTACCTACATCCATGTTGGCAGTGCGCGATAAGGCGAAACTAGACCATGGGTGAAAAAAAGCGCAGCTTTGAACGAGAGGCCATGGATGGCCGAACTGGGGAGCGTACAGGAATGTGAAAGTTGGCCTATCTTTGGCGTTTACGTTCACATTAATTATGGTTTGCAGGAAATAGCGAGATTGCTCGGATGGAAAAAATTCGCGGCTAAAGCCAGCTCCTACAGAGAGTCCAGAAAGGGGTCAGCGGCAGCCCCTCTTTGGCTACGGTCGCCAGCGCGACAATATATGCAAAGATTACACACGCGTCAGCAAGCTCAACGCCTACGGTGATTAACTCTGTCACTAGTGTTAAATCATTCGTGGCTGAAGCCATCTCCTACAAAAATACTTAACCTATATGTAGCGAAGCGCATTTGAGTTCTCGGTGGTGAAATTCACTTATCGCCCTAAGAACGACCCCACACCAGAAGGGTTTCGTTGCACTCAATCCAACCTACGCCACTTGCGTTGTAAGGCGAAAGTTAAGTGCTTTTATCACTTGGAAAAAAGTTTCGCAACGAGTTTTGGTTTTACCATTCACCGCCTTATACGAGCCTTCACGATTTAATCCTGCTGCCTTAGCAATATCACTCACGCCATTTTTCACCAAAGATCTGAAAGGGGTCACCCATAAGAAGCTTCCGATCATGCTGACGACTGTGTTTTCTTGATCTCTGTATTCAAAAACCAAGTATTGCTACTTTTCAAACTCATTAATGATTTTGAAATATTTAATCCTCCCACCTTGCATTTACCTAAAAAGTGAACTTAATTAAAAAAGTAATGGAACTTCATCAAAAGGAATTTGCAATGACTAAACTCATCATTATTGCTTGGTTACTTTTTTGTTCGCATGCTTACGCGACAAATATTTTTAAGCTTAACTCACAATCTAAAAATACAGATTTAGCTGATATTCAACCAAACCACCCACAATGGAATGCCAGCTCAATTTATGTAGCCGGTGATGTTGTTACTCACAAAGACAGCTTATTTATAGCCGCTTTTTGGGTTAAAGGTATTGAACCAATAGAAAACCAGCCCCATTGGGATGGCTGGATTTGGCTGCAAGATACCGTGATAGAAAAGTGGCAAGCAAACAAAGTGTATCAAGGAGGTAACCTTGTAAAACATGGACCCGACTATTACCTTGCCCGCTACTGGAATGAGAATAACGAACCTAAACCTCACAGTAGCTGGCAACGCATTAAAGATTTATTTTACCTAACCCCAGAGCTACCACCTGAACACCCTGATGACTATAAAACGTTGGACGGGGTTGATCAAAATGACAACGGTATCCGCGACGATTATGAGCGCTATGTGTATGAAAAGTTTGATTCTCCACAGCTCATCACCTTTAGTTTAGGTGCCGCTTCAACATTACAACTGGTTATTGATATTGAGCAAGGGCGCATACCAAATTTAGATACTGAGATTGGTAAACAGATTATTTTAGATTTTATAAATATTAGTATGTGTACAAGACAACTTCAAACTAAGCACCCACACTTTAGAAACCCAAAACTTATGTACTTCAATACAATAGACAGAGCCTACGCAAACCGTAAAAGCCAAAATAAAATTAGTGACTATATTGCTTGGGATGACGATTTTCATTATGCAGCAGATAAAGACTGTAACCCCTTAGAAGGAGCAATCAAATGACTAAATATCTAATAGTATTTGCTTTCATTCTCACAAATTATGCTTCTGCAAGTTATCAACCTCTAGATAGATACTGTACCAAACAAATTGATCAACTAAGATTATTTTATATAAATGGTATGTTTACAACAGAAGATGATTTTCGTGAAAATTTGTTTTGGTTAGATAATTTTCAAGATACTAAATTAGGTAACTACCTTAAAGGTAGAAAGCCAACGGGCAGCTATAACAAAGATGAAGACCTTCATATGCAAATATATGAAGTGGCAAAACAAAAATATGGCGATTTATCCCCTTTTTCAAATAAGTACCACCTCATAACTGCAATACTCGGTGGTACCGTCGACTCTCTTTCTCAGGAAAATATAGCCCATGTTGAATCTGTAATTGAAGAAGTATTTTCAAATGTAACTTATTCAAAGTTAAACGATACTGATTATAGAAATGCCTATCAAAAGCTGCTGTTTCAAATGCACTCTTGCAACCGTATTATTCTTATTGGTCACTCACAAGGTAATTTCTATACTAATGCACTTTTTGAAGACATTATTTCGAATTATCAATACACTGATGGCTATTACGCGTCAGATTACTCCTTAGTTGGTTTAGCTTCTATAGCAACACCAACCAGCTCTCTAGGCGGTAATTTAGGAGAAGAGTACGCACACCTGATATCACACCTCACATTAGATCAAGATGAAATAATGCGAGCTGTAAGAGTTTTATTCGGGAGCTTACCATCAAACTTTTCAATGTCTTCTTTATTTGATAATACAGGACATGGTTTGATCGATTCTTATATACGCAATGATAATGTGGCAACAAAGATCGGCGAAGGGATTGAGGAGTCAGTCCAAAACCAAACCCCTTTCCCCTTATTTGAACAGCACCCTGTAAATTCAGATGCTTTTTCGCATATAGGCTATTCAACAATCAATAAAGTCCTTGATCTGAAATTTGAATCAGGAAGCGTTTATCGTTATTACAATATCCCAATTTTAGTATGGGATGAGTTGTATTACTCAACATCAATGGGGAAGTTTTTTAATGATAATATTCGAGGTCAATACCCTTTTGATAAATTGGACATAGAAAGTATGACTTACCTAAAAATGACAACACTCGAGCCAGTAGCAAAACATTGAAGTGAGCTTAAAACGGATACTACTTCTGCAAATAAGTATGAAAGTTAGCAGCATAAATCCAAACTAGACAACTTTTGTCCAAAGCCCGACCTACTTGCTAATATAAACAGTTATAGCCGCAGTACTAAGAAACTGCGGCTATATGGACGTTCTAGAATAAATTAAAAACTATATTTCAAGCTCAGCTTATAATTTACCGGCTCACCGGGTTGAGTCCAAATTGCAGAGTAAGAGTTTGAGTAATAGGTTTTATCCAGTACGTTATTAACGTTCAACTGGATACTCACATCATCATTAACATTGTAATTTGCGAACAAATTCACCAACGTATACGAAAGTAAATAATACGTAGGATCAATGGTTTCACCTAAACGCTCACCTTCATATTGAACAGCTATCCCAATGCTCGCATTTAAATTGAATAAGTCATTTAAATCTCTTTTAAGGCGCGCATTTGCACTGTGCTTAGGAATGCCTAGTAATGGGCTACCTTTTGGCAGCTTTACCCACCAATCTGTATTAACGGTGTCGTTTGCCGTTTTGGCATCAGTGTAGGTATATGCAAAATCAAACGAAGTAGTGTCAGTAATATTACCATGTAAATCAAACTCAACCCCTTCGCTAGTTACTTCACCTAACGCAGTCGACACACCTGCTTGCAGGTCTGTGGTTAGCATATTACTTTTTTCCGCGCTAAATATGGTAAAGCTGCCACTAACAGCATCTGTACTAAATTTAATACCCGCCTCAAAAGAGGTTGTTGCTTCCGGCTCAAATGCATCACCATTTATATCGTAGCCGCTGTTAGGCCTAAAACCTTCCGAATAACTGGTGTAATATTGTATGTCGTCTGAGTAGGCGTACACTAAACCAACCCGAGGGCTAAATGTACTTTGGTCACTCTTAGACTGGCTTTGATTGATGTGGTTATCTATTTGCTGATCAAACCAATCATAGCGACCACCCACTTGTACTTTCCATTGCTCAGTGATGTCTATTTGATCTTGAATATAAACTCCGTAACTATGCTGTACTTCTGTGCTGTTATATAAAAGAGTGCCCTCTGGTGCTGTTTGCCCATACACAGGGTTATACATATTGATTGCATAGCGCGTATCTTCAAGGGTAGGGCGGTATCTGTACCAGAGTTTATCAAAATCAAACTTGCTGGCGTCGGCACCAATTAATAAGTGGTGGGTAAACCCAGCGGCTATTACGCTACCACTAAGCTCTGTACGCGCAGAGATATTTTTAGTTTGAAAATCACGCTCGTTATGTTGCCGACTCAATGTTTCACCATCAGTAAAATAAACTTGCCTGCTAGGTGCTAGTTCTGCATCGCTCGATTCACTTATAAATTTAGAATCACTATAACTAAAACCATTTAAAAGCGACCATTGCCCAATTTGATGTTCAAAAGTTAATTGATGAGAAATCGCATCAACTTCTGTTGGTTTATCATTTGGTTCACCTAAAAAAGTCTCAATAGGTAATGCATCTATATCCCCATTGTACCACTACAATCCTCGATTCATTAATTCCGGACTGATATTGGAACTAAACGGTGAGACCGAGGCGAAAGCCAAGGGCCTTAATTATCAATAAGCTTAACTGCCTAAAATTCATATGGCACTCTTTATCCAAACCAAGGTGCATATTCACACCAAACGACATCATTTCTGGGTGTATAGCCATATTTAAATTGAGTTTAAAAAGTAACAACACTTAGTTTTTTATCATAGGTTGGATCTTAAGAAAACTTGAAGTTGAACTCTGTTAATGATCAAATAGTTACGCCAATAAAAACATGACCAAAAACAGAGTTCACATGCAGATTAACCAAGTTTCAAATCAATTAAAAGCCCTTATCTCAGAAAAACACCTCATTGAGCTTGCAAAAACCTCCGGATTTCAAGTTCGACACCGTTGCCTGTCGATCGTTTCTCTGCTCAAAGCTGTGTTCAAAAGCTTATCTTGCCTGCAAGACGCTAACTTGTCAGATATCCATCAGAACCTGCGAACGCAGGCCAATTGCACGATAAGTTATAAACCTTTTCATAATCAAATTCGAAAACCTGCATTGACTGAGCTAGTCCGTGAACTCGTTATTCAAGCGATGTCTAAATTGACTGTAAACACGCTGGATAAAACCTTTTTTACCCAGCGAGGAATATTGCGAGTGTTATTGCAAGATGGCTCTTCATTTGCTCTACATGATGAATTAGCGCAGGTTTTTGCTGGTCGCTTTACTGCGATAAGTCCTGCCGCAATTGAGTTACATCTTACTTATGACCTATTTAACGAACAGCCTTGTGAAATAGATATCCGTCCTGATGTTGAAACTGAGCGAGCCTTTTTACCGGGTAGTCACACACTTGAAGATACGTTATTACTTGCTGATGCAGGGTATTTTGACTTAGATTACTTTGAGCAAGTATCTCAAGGTGGCGGCTACTTTTTGGTCAGAGCGAATAAAGAAATGCTGAGGGTCAGGTCTTGCTTCTTGCCAAGACCAAACACCAATCTCACGGTTAACACCCTCCCCCGTCATCACGCCCTGAAAATAAGCAATTGATGAGTAATATCGCGCATGGATGCGCGGTAAGGCGAAACTCGGTCATGGACGACCTATCTTCGCCGTTTACGTTCACATCAATTAATTATTTGAAGGATTAAGCGTGATGCTCGGGGCGCCGTGGGGTTCCAAGGGGCGGTCGGCGGCAGCCGCCCCTTGGTTGCCGCCAGCAATCTGGCAAAAAACCTTGAACAAGGTTTTTAATGTAGGTCGCGGATTTATCCCGACAAAAGTTAGCAGTAAGAACCATCAGCCAAGGTGATACAAATTTTTGGGCTAAAGCCCAACCTACAAACCACTCGCGCCAGCAAGCTCAGCGCCTACGGTGGTTAACTCTATCATTGGTGTTAAACCATTCGCAGCTAAAGCCGACTCCTACAACAATATTTAACCTCGGTGCAGCGAAGCGCCTCTGTGATCTCTGTGGTGAAGTTTTTTTTCTCGCTTTTTTCGCCTTAAAGGACGACCTACAAACAATCTATATTTATACACTGGGAGCTGGTAATAATAATGGAGAATCGTTGGGTTTCGTTTCACTCAACCCCAACCTACCCCACTTGTGTTGTAAGGCGAAAATTAAGTGCTTTCATCACTTTAAAAACAGTTTCCCAACGAGGTTTGGTTTTACCATTCACCGCCTTATACAAGCTTTCACGGTTTAACCCTGTCGCTTTAGCAATGTCACTCACACCATGCTTTTTAATCAATAAGCCGAGTGCTTCAATAAACGTGTTGGGATCATCATCAGCCAAACATTCTTCAAGGAAAGTATTAATTTCTTGTTGGGTTTCCATATAATCAAATGGGTTAAAATCTGATGTGTGTAAGGTCATAATAGTTACTCCAATTCACTTAAAAGGGCTTTAGCTTTGCTAATGTCTTTACTCTGTGTGCCTTTATGTCCGCCATTAAGTAGTAAAATAATCTCATTACCTTTAATTATGTAATAAACACGATAGCCTTTACCTACGAAAATACGCATTTCAGATATACCACCACCAACGGGTTCGCTATCGCCAAAATTACCATTAATGGCACGTGTAATACGTTTAGCTATTGCCATAAAAGCTTGACGATCTTTGAGCTTCTTAAGCCATTTATCGAACTCGTCGGTTTTCTTAATACGATATTTCATAAAACAAGTGTAGCCCAAAGGCTACAAACGCGCAATATTATTTAAATGACAGATGAGTTAATACCAATAGTTAATCTCTGTGTAGCGCGAAGCGCCTCTTTGCCATCTGTGGTTAACTCTGTCACTAGTGTTAAACCATTCGTGGCTAAAGCCGACTCCTACAACAATATTTAACCTCGGTGCAGCGCGAAGCTGCCTCAGTGTTCTCGCTGGTGAAATTCACTTATCTGCTTAAAGCCGATCAATCACACGCACCAGCTAACTTAACGCCTAAGGTGGTTAACTCTATCATTGGTGTTAAATAATTCGTGGCTAAAGCCATCTCCTATAACCCTGCCCTCACAAAAACTATGCACCTGGAATTAAATCACCACACACAAAAAAGCCGCTACATTGCTGCAACGGCTTTTTTAATTATTTGAGTTTAATCAAAAAATTAATCTCTGTATGTCTCTACCGCTGGGCATGAACACACTAGATTACGGTCGCCGTATACGTCATCGATACGCGTTACTGTAGGCCAGAATTTGTTTTTAGCCACTGCTGGTACTGGGAACGCAGCGTAGAAGCGGTCGTATGCTCTGTCCCACTCGTTACCAAGTACGTCGCCTTGTGTATGCGGTGCAAACACAAGTGGGTTGTTTTCGATAGACCATTCGCCAGAGATCACTTTGTCGATTTCGCCTTTGATTGACACCATAGCTTCGATGAAGCGGTCGATCTCAACTTTAGACTCAGACTCAGTAGGCTCAATCATCAAGGTGCCCGCTACTGGGAACGACATAGTTGGTGAATGGAAGCCGTAATCTTGTAAGCGCTTAGCCACGTCCATTTCAGTGATGCCTGAAAGCTCTTTAAGTGGGCGTAAGTCAACAATACATTCGTGAGCAACACGGTTGTTGCGACCACGGTATAAAATTGGGAAGTGCTGGCTTAACTCGTGAGTTAAGTAGTTTGCACTTACAATTGCCATTTCAGTGGCTTGTTTAAGGCCTTCGCTACCCATCATGGTGATGTAAGCCCATGAGATAGGTAAAATAGCTGCTGAGCCGTATGGCGCTGCTGATACTGCTCCGTTGCCGATACTCGTACCAGGTACGTTAATTACGCTGTGGTTAGGCATAAATGGCGCTAGGTGTGATTTAACACCGATTGGGCCAACACCTGGGCCACCGCCGCCATGTGGGATACAGAACGTTTTATGCAAGTTTAAGTGCGATACGTCTGAACCGATAAAGCCTGGGCTTGTTACACCTACTTGTGCATTCATGTTCGCGCCGTCCATGTAAACTTGGCCGCCGTGTTGATGAATGATGTCACAAATTTCACGAATTGTTTCTTCGTATACACCGTGCGTAGACGGGTATGTGATCATGATACACGATAGGTTTTCTGCGACTTCTTCAGCTTTCGCTTTAAGGTCTGCCATATCTACATTACCGTTTTTGTCACAATCAACAACTACAATTTTCATGCTCGCCATTTGTGCAGACGCTGGGTTAGTACCGTGCGCTGAACTTGGGATCAAACAAATATTACGGTGCGCATCGCCACGAGACTCGTGGTATTTACGAATCGCGATTAAGCCTGCGTATTCACCTTGTGCGCCAGAGTTTGGCTGTAATGAAACGGCGTCGTAACCGGTGATGTTAACTAACCAATCATGTAGTTCGCCCATCATGATTTGGTAACCTTCTGCTTGGTCTAGCGGGCAGAATGGGTGAAGATTAGCAAACTCAGGCCAAGTGATTGGGATCATCTCTGCGGTCGCGTTTAGTTTCATAGTACATGAACCTAACGAGATCATTGAGTGGTTAAGTGCTAAATCTTTGTTTTCAAGACGTTTGATATAACGCAGCATTTCAGTTTCGCTGTGATACGAATTGAAGTTAGGGTGCGTTAAGATTTCATCATCGCGTTCAAGGTTTGCAGGGATTGAATCGCTACCGTTTGCTTCGATGTCTGCTGCGATTGCATCAACACTTAAGCCGTGGTCTTCGCCAAGAATGATATCGAACAACTGTGCTACGTCTGCGCGCGTTGTGGTCTCAGATACTGAGATTGAGTATTCGCCATCATGGTTAGTAGCAAAGTTTACGCCGTTTGCTACAGCACGTGCTGTTACGTCTTCTTTGTTATCGCTAACAACTGTTAGGGTATCAAACCAGGTGCTGTGCTTAAGGTTTACACCTTTAGCTTTAAGGCCTGCGGCTAAAATATCAGCAAAGCGATGAATACGCTGTGCAATAGTTTTTAAGCCTTGTGGGCCATGGTACACCGCATAAAACGCAGCCATGTTAGCTAGCAATACTTGCGCTGTACAAATGTTTGAGTTGGCTTTGTCGCGGCGAATGTGTTGCTCGCGGGTTTGCATTGCCATACGTAGTGCATCGTTACCCAAACGGTCTTTAGACACACCAATGATACGACCTGGTAATGAACGTTTGTATGCATCACGTGTTGCGAAAAATGCAGCGTGAGGACCGCCGTAACCCATTGGTACACCAAAACGCTGGGCAGAACCAAGTACTACGTCTGCGCCAAGTTTACCTGGTGCTTTTAATAATAATAAGCTCATGATGTCAGCAGCAACACAGGCAATCGCTTTTTTGCTTTGTACGCCAGCGATTAAATCTGTGATATCGACTACTTCACCTGATGTTGATGGGTATTGAAATAACGCACCAAAAATTTCGTGATTTACAGCATCAGCAGCAGGACCTACAACAACTTCAAAACCAAATTGGTCGGCACGGGTTGCCACAACGTCAATAGTTTGTGTGTGTACGTCATCAGCGATGAAGAAGATGTTGGCTTTTTTAGCTTTAGATACACGCTTTGCAAGGCCCATGGCCTCGGCAGCCGCAGTTGATTCATCAAGTAATGATGCACTTGCTAAATCAAGACCGGTAAGGTCTAAGGTCATAGTTTGGAAATTAAGTAATGACTCTAAACGCCCCTGAGCAATCTCTGGTTGGTATGGAGTGTACGCTGTATACCAGCCTGGGTTCTCAAGCACGTTACGTAAAATCACGTGTGGTACATGAGTTGGGTGGTAGCCTTGACCGATGTAAGATTTAAACACTTTATTTTTGCTTGCTACTGATTTTAAGTAGCTTAGTGTTTCAACTTCAGTGCGGCTTTCGCCCACTGTTAGGCCTTGCTCTAAGCGGATGCTTGCAGGTACAGTTTGACCGATCAGCTCTTCAACACTCGATACTCCAAGAGCACTTAGCATATCGCTTACTTGTGCTGGGCTTGGCCCAATATGGCGGCGAATAAAATCTTGCGTTTGCTCTAATTGTTCAAGAGATTTGGCGTTTGACATTTGTCCAGATTCCTATGATCCAAAAAATAAATGGTTATTACTAATGGGTAACCAGTAATAACTTAAAAGCTTTTGATTTAATGACTTACAATGTATGGAAAGTAAGCAGTAAAATCATAAAAGCCCCAATTATGTTAGGTATAATGGGGCTTTTAGTACGGCGATAAACTAATTGTTAGTCTTCGTCGATGGTGTTTGCATAGCCTTCAGCGTCAAGCAAGTTTTCTAGCTCAGACTCGTCAGATGCTTTAATGCGGAATAACCAACCGTCGCCGTAAGCGTCGTTGTTAACTGTTTCAGGTGCATCTTCAAGGTCTTCGTTGATTGCAACGATTTCACCGCTGATTGGTGCATAGATGTCTGATGCCGCTTTTACTGACTCCGCTACTGCACAGTCTTCGCCTGCATCTACTTCATCGCCTACTTCTGGTAATTCAACAAATACCATGTCGCCAAGTAGTTCTTGTGCGTGCTCAGAAATACCTACAGTGAAAGTACCGTCACCTTCGTTGCGAACCCACTCGTGTGAAGAGGCATACTTTAACTCGCTAGGGATATTGCTCATTTTATTCATCCTTTGGTTTATATTGGGTGATAACACCAAATCTTTTAATTGATACTTAAAGTACAGACTTACCGTTACGTACAAAGCTTGGTTTAACTACTTTTACGTTAACTAATTTTTTACGCATTTCTACTTGAGCAGTTTCGCCAGTTGAACGTGGTACACGTGCAAGGGCAACACTAAAACCAAGTGTAGGTGAGAAAGTACCAGAGGTAATGACGCCTTCGCCACCATCAACAATTACTTTAGAACCACTACGCAATACGCCTTTTTCTTCCAGTACTAGGCCAACAAGTTTATCAGTGCTTTTGTCAGCGCGTTGCTGTACTAGTACGTCACGACCGATAAAGTCACGATCTTCAGGTTCCCATGCAATGGTCCACGCCATGTTAGCAGCAAGTGGTGATACGCTCTCGTCCATATCTAGGCCGTAAAGGTTCATACCCGCTTCTAAACGTAGTGTGTCACGTGCGCCAAGGCCCGCAGGCGCAACACCAGCATCTAGCAGTTGTTGCCAAAGATCCGCAGCTTGCTCGTTCGGTACAACAATTTCGTAACCGTCTTCGCCAGTATAGCCTGTTGTAGCAATAAATAAATCACCAGTTTGCACACCAAAAAACGGCTTCATATCTGCAACAGCTGCTTGTTGATCAGCCGTTAAGATAGTAGCAGTTTTTGCTTTAGCATTAGGGCCTTGTACTGCAATCATGGCAAACTCTGGGCGCTCTGTTACTGCAACGGCAAAATCAGCTGAAACTTTAGCCATGTGCGCTAAATCTTTTTCACGAGTTGCAGAATTAACCACTAAGCGATAATCAGTATTTGAGAAGAAGTAAATGATAAGGTCGTCAATTACGCCACCTTGCTCATTCAGCATGCCAGTGTAAAGCGCTTTACCAGGAACGGTTAATTTAGCAACATCGTTAGCGACTAGTTTACGAAGGAATGCTTGTGCTTGCTCGCCTTTGACATCAACAATAGTCATGTGTGAAACGTCAAACATGCCTGCATCGGTGCGCACTGCGTTGTGCTCTTCGATTTGCGAACCATAGTTGATTGGCATTTCCCAGCCATGAAAATCAACCATTTTTGCTTTTGATTCTAGGTGTTTTGCATGTAAAACTGTTTTAGAAGTCATAATATTCCTTCACTTTATAATTAACCCAAGATTGGGCGTGGCCTCAATTTAATGAGGGGGAATAACATGGGCGGCGATTATACATAAGTTGTAATGCACCTAACACCCAAATTGCGATTTGTTCTTACAAATAAATTACAAAAAGCTGGCAACTAAAAAATACGCTAGCCAGCTTATCTATTTATGTTCAAGCAACGTCTGGTAGTGACATATCAAAACCGCGTTGCTGTAAATATATTTGCCATTTAGTCAGCTCTGGCGCTTTGGCCACCAGCTGAAAATACTGTATTGATTGTTTATCAATAGCGGTAATAAATACCTCACCACTTTGCGTACCATAACAGCAGTTAGTGTCTGACAAGCGCAGTCCAGGGGTGAGTTTAAATGCTTCGACTAAGGCGTCAAATGCTTGCTCACCAGATAAAGTTAAGGTCGCTAAATCAGTGCGTGTAACAAACTCAATATCGTAGCGCAGTTGCTGTTCACTGATCAGTGCTTGTAATTGAGCCGCTGCATCTGTGAGCAACACGAATCTAAACGCTGTTGCACTAAAGTAATATAACGCAAAGCTATAATTGCTATTTAGGTCGCCATCTAAGGTGCCTTTCACACCTAAACCACTGGCGGTTAGTTTGTTTAAATCTAACCCTAATATAGTGGTTAAAAACGGGATTGCTTCAGTACCGCTAAAATCGATCACTACGGTGTTTGTATTGACCTGTAGCATATTGCTATTAGCTGCTTCAATCTGGCTATGACGAGCAAACATTATCGGGCTAAAAGTCATTATCGACACCTATCAATCTTTAATGGCAAAAGTATATTGTGCAAGTCTAGCAACAACAAATTGTAATTATTAATCAATTGATAAATAATACTTATCAATCTACCCCCATAAATTGTAATTTTTAATATGAAAAATATCTCAACAGACAGCTTACGCACGTTAGTTACTGTGGTTGAAGTAGCAGGTTTTGCTAAAGCAGGTGATTTACTTGGCTTATCGCAACCCGCTGTAAGTTTACAAATAAAGCGGTTAGAAGAAATGCTCGGCCATAAGCTATTTAAAAAACAAGGTCAGCGCCAAGTGCTCAATCAATACGGTGAACTGCTGCTGCCGATGGCAAAGCAAATGCTGCTGCAAAACGACACCATTTTGCAATTATTTACTAAAGAGAATGTGACCGGTAAGGTGCGTTTGGGAATACCCAGCGAATTTGCAGCTCGGATCTTACCCGCTATTATCGGTGACTTTGTGGCACTTTACCCTGAAGTGTCGTTAGAGGTTAAATCGCGTTTAAGTAAGCATTTATTGTCGGTTTCACGAGAAGACCAGTTTGATTTAGTACTGGCGTTAAATGAAGATTTAAACTCTGAAAAATTCCCTGTTTTTATGCAAGACCAACTGGTCTGGGTTGGTGATTTATCAATAGCACAAAATGACGTTGTTACGCTTGTGACTGCACCGGAAGGTTGTATTTATCGACGCCGCGCCATCGAGGCATTGCAACTTGCGGGTATTAAGTACCGCATAAGTTATAGTAACGCTGATTTAACAGGCCTTACTGCGGCTTTAAAAGAAGGATTAGGGATCACCGTTTTGGCTAGAAGCACAGTACCTAATGAACTTAATTATGAGTTAAACACCGCTATTTTACCGAGCCTAGGTAAAATAGGTATTAGCTTAACAAAGCATGCAGAACAAGCCGAGCATGCGGTAGATAAACTTGCCGAGTTTATTGCATTACGCTTGACCTAATAGCTAACAAAAATCCGCCTTTAGTTACCTTTTGATAATTTAAATTAACGCAATTAATATAGTAATACAATATTAATAAAGTTGGATTTTCATTTTTGTATTCAAAAATTTACTTAACGATCGAGATTGTTACAAATAGGATTGATTCGTATTATTTTACATGTTTAAATTGCGCCAGTTTAAATTAGACATATACAGGATCAACAATGACCCCTAAGTTTATTGTTTCAACACTTTCGATGGCTGTTGCTTTATCACTAAGCGCTAATGCTGTTGCAAAGGATGCAACAAATAAAGAAAAGAACTTTGAGCAAATTACCGTAATTGGCTCGCAAGCTGCTATTAACGATATTCCGGGCTCTGCTACATTTATCTCAGACGAACAATTACAAAAATTCGAATTTACCGATATTTCTCGTGTTTTAGCATCTGTACCAGGTGTTTACGTGCAAGAAGAAGATGGTTATGGCCTGCGCCCTAACATTGGTATGCGCGGAACAGGCACTGGCCGTAACGATAAAATATCTGTAATGGAAGATGGCGTTCTCGTAGCACCCGCTCCTTACTCAGCGCCATCGGCTTACTACTTCCCTACTATGGGCCGTATGGAGTCTATTGAAGTATTAAAAGGCGCAGCCTCTGTTAAGTATGGCCCACGCACTACCGGTGGTGTTTTAAACTTACTTTCGCGCAGCTTACCGACCGAAGGTTCAACGGGTTTAGTAAACGCCGAACTCGGTAGCGATGGTTTTTATAAGGGCCATGCTTACTTCGGTAAAGAAAAAAACAACGCAGCCGGCCTTATTGAAGTTTTCAGCTATGGCGCAGATGGCTTTAAAGAATTACCTGTAGGTAGCGACAACACAGGCTTTGAAAAGAACGACGTTCTACTTAAATTTGGTTATAAGTTTGGTGAAAACAACGCGCATAACCTAGAGATGAAAATTAAGTACTCTGATGAACAATCTGATGAAACTTACATGGGTTTAACAGAAGAAGATTATAAAGCGTCACCAAACCGTCGTTATGCCGCATCACAAAAAGACCAAATGAACACGCAACATAATGCATACCAATTAAATTATGCTTATCGTTTTGGTGATGGTTATGAGTTATTAGCGACAGCTTACCTCAATGATTTTCATCGTAATTGGTACAAAGCGAGCAAAGTAAGTGAAAGCTATTTAGCACAGTACAGTGAATTTGAAGCGGCACCAACAGCTGAAGGTATTGAAGGCATTGGTATTAAAGCAAATAACCGCGACTACCAAGCCAAAGGAGTGCAATCAGAGTTGCACATTCCTGCGGGAGATCACTATGTGACTGTTGGCGTGCGCTACCACGAAGACGAAATGGATCGTTTTCAGTGGGAAGACAAATACACACTTAATCAAGATTTAAGTATGACCTTAACGTCTCAGGGCGTTCCGGGTTCTGACAGCAATCGTGTAGATAGTGCAAAAGCAACAACGTTATTCATTCAAGACCAGTGGTCAATCGATGCATTAGTGATTAATGCAGGCCTTCGTTATGAAGACATCACAATTACCCGCGTAGAGTGGTCAAAGTCTGATCCTAAACGTGAAAATGGCTTAACTAAAGACGTTTCAAACGATACACAAATCTTAGTGCCATCACTGGGTGCAACTTACACCGTAAGCGACAGCCTAACGCTACTTGCAGGTATTCAGCAAGGTTACGCTCCTGCTGCACCAGGTAATGCTGACCAAGAAGAAGAGGAAAGCGTAAACATTGAGTTTGGTGGCCGTTATAACGTTGCTGGTTTTAATGGTGAAATCATTGCATTCTTCTCTGATTACAGCAATATGCATGGAAATTGTACTGCATCTGTAGGCTGTAGTGATGAGAACATTGGCGACCAATACAACTACGGCGAAGTAGAAGTATCGGGCTTTGAGTTCTCTGCAGGTCGTATTTTCGAAACTAATAGCGCAACATTCCCTGTACGCTTAACTTACACTTATACGGATTCACAGTTTAAAAATGATTTTGCATCTGATATCTGGGGGCAAGTAAATAAAGGCGATGCAATGCCTTACGTTCCAGAGAATCAAATCGCTCTTTCATTTGGTGCCGTGCTTTCAAGCTTTGCATTTGATACGCAAGTGCGTTATGTATCTGACGCACATGCTGATTTAAGTGCTGACGGCTTGAATGCAATCGACAGCCGTGTTGTGTGGGATTTAGCCGCTAAATATTTAATTGATGACAATCAAAAAGTATATCTAACGGTTGATAACTTGTTTGATAACACTTACATCGCTAACCGCGCAAACGGTAGTATTCAACCAGGTAACCCAGGCACAATTCAAATGGGTTACAGCTACGCCTTTTAAGCTAAAGGCTAAAGGCTAAAAGCTAAAGGCTAAGGGCTAAAATTATAAAAGTCGTGTTTGTTAAATCAAGCACGGCTTTTTGCTTTGTATTCATTACAGTTCAATTAATACTAGTATTCACACATCAATTTAATTTCAAAATCTAATAGCAAACAACTACCAACTACCAACTACCAGAAATGGGACGATAAATGGCAGCCTGGTAGGCATGCAATTAAAATAAAAGAAAATAAAAAACGTGCTAATGAATACAGAAAAGCTTATGAAAGGGCTGTAAAACACAGGGAAGTAAAAAAATAAATATCAAAACCAAAGAGAAAAAGAAAAGTCGCAATGTAAAGGTTCAGGTAGAGGAATCGCAAAAGTAATAACAGGCATCGTCTGTAGAATAAAATAACTATATTTTCATGAGCTGCATATTGCAGCTCATTTTCTAGGAGTAGATTTGATGGAAACTGAATTAGACCTTGAGGCTTTATGGGATGAATGCATCACCATGCCCGACGCTTCACCTGACGTAAAGTATGCCAAACAAGACTTTTTTAATCGTACGGAGCAACAGATATTCGTAACGTTTGATATGAGTGTTATTGAGAGCGCCAGTGAGCTAAGGAAAATCACTCCACCACTTTTTAATCTTTATTTTCCATACTTTCAAAATTATATTTTAAAATGTAAACACAATGCTATGGAGGCGAATGATATAGCAAGCTGTTACATTCGTCTTTTAGTAGAGAAGCTGCAGCAAGGAATAGTGAGTAATAAAGAGATTATTGAGAAAGCAGTGCTTGTTAATAAACACTTTAGAGAAAACCTCTGCTTTTACAACGACTGTCCAGAAGTATATGGCGACTTGAAGCTTAAATTAGATGAAGTCGATAAGTTGTTGGCTCAGTATGAAATTAAATAAACACTGATTAAAAAAGAAAAAGCGCGATGTGTTATAAATCGCGCTTTTGCTCACTTACAAACTTTCTTAACGAGCTAACTTTACTCTCGCCAACTTTAATCTACTTCCAACTTCTCATTTTATGGCCTTTAAGCGCATAGAATAAGATGAATAAGTAACTTGGGATCATCAAGGCGTAAGCACCTTGCGCACCTAAGCCTGCTACGTTACCTAAACCAATCAGTAATGGGCCTAATGCACCACCTGCAATACCCATAATAAGTAAACCGGATGCAGTGCCAGTTAAACGACCTAAGCCAGTTAATGCTAACGGCCATATTGCCGGCCACACCATGGCATTGGCAAAACCAAGTAGGGCAATACATAACAATGGATCTGGCAGCTCAGGGCCACCAAATGGTACTAATAATATGTTAGCAAGAATAAATGAGTCGTTACTTCCCATTATTACTGCAAGTACAGTTACAATACCTGCAAGCCCAGACATAACGAGCGCATTTTGCTGCGACATAAAACGGGGAATAAGTGCAATACCAATGGCATAACCAACCAACATGCACGCCATGGTGTATGAGGTCATCACTGAGTAATCGGCAATCCCAATCTGTAATGCGTAAGAGCCAATGGTATCTGCGGCAATCACTTCAACAGCAACATATAAGGCAATACCAATTACACCCAGCACTAGGTGAGGATGTTTTAGTGCTTCTTTTACTTCGCCTTTACCATTACCTTCAGACTCTTCAAAAACCAAATCAGGTAGCGATGAAAATTTAGCAAATGCTGCAAACGCAAAGATCAAACCTGCAATTGCCATATAAGGTAAAATAAGACTATTCGCCATCGCATCTTTTTGCTGTTGTGATAATTGCTCACCATCAGCGACTACACCGCTGACAACAACGGCAGCAAAAATAACAGGCACGATAACCCCAGCAAATTTATTCAGTAAGCCCATAATACATACACGAACTGCCGCTGATTTTTCAGATCCCATTTTAACAACATACGGATTTACCGCTGTTTGTAGGATTGTTTGCCCAACACCTATCATTAGCTGTGCGAATAAAAATATTTCAATCATCTGCATTTTAGCGGCAGGAATATACATCAAGGCTGACGCAGCCATTACTGCACAGCCAATTGCCATACCATTTTTGTAACCTACACGCTTAATAAGCATTGCAGATGGGATGCCAGCGACTGTTACGGCAATATAAAATGAGGAAATAATAAACGAGGCTTGCAGTGGCGATAACACCAACATTTGCTGTAAAAACGGTGTAATAGCGCCATTTAGCCAGGTTATACAACCTAGAATGAAAAACATTGATCCTGCCAATGTCATTGGCAGCCAAATACTATGTTTAGTGTTTGCTTCACACTCGACAGTTGCTTCCATAAATTTATCTCAACAGTTTATTTTAATTAATTATTTTAGCATTACGCCGTGAAAGCTCTATAAACCAAGGCGCTGCAATCCTAAAATCATTTTTATTACATTAAATTAATCATACACCAACAAAAATGACAGCGCTATCATTTTTAAAAAGCAAAAAATCGACCCTGTTTGTTATAAGGCTTTATAATAAGCAACGCTTAAAAGGCTTTTATTTCACCGCCAATGATCGCCCTTTACGGATACCTCTTTGAGAAAGCGTACGAACTTGCTTTACATTAGTGGCTTTATTTTCATCATCATAAATGAGCCAATTGCCAAGACTATTTTGATATTCGATGACAATCCCCGGATACAAAGTAAATGCATCTAAGCCTTCACTTTGTTGTTGTGCAGCTACGCTAGGTAAACGATAAAAACGCCCTGCTTGCTCTAGCTTTGCAAATTCTTTAAAGCCAACTAACGCCGCAAAACGCTGCCAATCAGCTGCTTTTTGTTGCTTAAGCGTTGTATTAAAATGGCCTGTATTTTGATCATACTTAGCGCCTTGCCCGTTATAATCTAATTCCCATGGCGCTTTATGCCAAGCTCGCTCTGCAAGCGCTAATAACCGCGGATATAACATGTACTCAGCTTGCCTGTCACTGCGAATGAGCTCTGACCATAAATGCCCTTGCAAACCAATAAAAGGTTTTGTGCGCATCGTTTTACGATCATCAGCACTGTAATGATGATTGTTTACCGAACGCCAAATTTCAGCATGCGCAGGCAAATTATCCGGCATAAACTCAAACACTTTTTTACTGTCAATCGCGCGACTCGCCCAGTGATTCCCCGGCTCTTGCGGATGCGACTGATATGGGAAGTCAAAATAAGTTACATCCGGGCTTGATAACACCACATCCCAGCCTTGGTTAGCATGACGATGCGCAACCTCATGCCCACCATCGCTCAGCGTTGCCCACGCATTTGACTGCACATTTGCTGGCATGCTCTTTAGCGTAACGTCGTTCATACCGTCGCTCCATCCGGCCACTTTAAAGCCTTTTTTAGCGACCATGGCACTGACTTTTTCAATAAAATAGCCATTAAATGAATGCAGCGCCGGTTGTTGGTTTTGCAAACGCCGACAGCTTGGAGAGTCAACCCACGCACCAGCCGTCTCATCGGCGCCAATATGGTAAGTTTTAAGAGGCACACCGGCTTGCACATGTAATGCGTTTACTTCATCGAGCACTTTATCGATAAATTGATAAGTCGATTCTAAACAAACATTTAAGGTGTTATCTTGATAATGCTGGATTGAACTGTACTGAGTTTTATCAGCGGGTTCGACTAAACGATACTGAAGCGCCTGTTCGCTTTTGCCTTGGCCTATTAAACGGTTAAACCTTGCCTCCATTGCAACAATTGCCGCGCGCGAATGCCCTGGCATATCAAGTGATGGGATCACTTCAATAAAGTGCGCTTGAGCATATTTTAATATTTCAATATAGTCATTCTGGCTGTAGTAACCATTTACCGCTGATTGACTATCAAGTCCTGCGCCTAGCTGTGGTAACAAACAACGCTGTTCGGTTAAATCTAAGCAACGCTTGGCACCGACTTCCGTAAGCTCTGGTAAGTCGTTAATAGCCAATCGCCAGCCTTCATCATCCGCTAAATGTAAGTGTAATTTATTAAGCTTATAGGCGGCCATTTGCTCTATGGTATTTAAAATAAATGTTTTTGAACGAAAATTGCGTGCTACATCAATGTGCATGCCTCTAAATTCATAACGCGGCGCATCAGTAATATTAAGTGCTGGGATAGTTAAATTATCAAGGCTGACTAACCCTGCGATGCTCTGCAACGCATAAAATATCCCTGCAGAACTCGTTGCGCTAATCGTTATTTGCTCATGTTGAATTTTTAACGTGTAAGCCTCTGGGTTATCAGCTGCTAAATCTAAATTGAGCGTGGTTTTAATCCCTTGGCTATGCTGCTTAATACCAAAACGTGCTAAGCGTGCTATTGCCGCTGTAAGTTGTACTTGATCAATATCATTCGCTAGCTGTAGATTTAGGCCTTGGCTTAAATCTACAGCCTCACCTGATAATAAAGTTAAAGCGACCGGCTTTGGGATCAAGCTCAGCGGTGGCGTATTTAATATAGGCCGAGACTCACTTTCATATAAATACTCCGCATCCATCCATGGTGTCGCATCGTCGTTACTCGTTTGTAGTTGTTCATAGGTTAAAAATGGTGCTAAATATGGTTGTAACTCTAGCTTAGTGTCAGGATCAATCGCGGTTTTAGTACTGTTAATAACCCGGCTTGTTAAACCCGCACTTGCCAATATGTAATTAGGCATAAACTCAGCGCGAGTAATTTGCGATTCTTGACTATAAAACTCTATACTTATCGGCGTATTTTGTTTAAATCCGGCAAATGCCGAGGAGGGCTTTATTTGGTGTAAATCGCCATTGATATGCGTAATGGTAAACTGCGACGAGTCAGTGCTATAAATTGGCATTAGCTGACTAAAATAAATTGACCACTGTTGACTGTTTGCATCAAAAGGTGTGCTGAACGTCAAACGCGATAAGTAACACTGCTTTTGATGAGGTGCAGGGCAAGTATCGGGCTTTGCCGAAAGTAACTCATATTTTACCAATAACTGCTGCGCGAGGGTATCTAACTCAGTCTGCGATGGTGCTTTAGCAAAAACTGCAGCCGAACATATGGCAAGCACCAATAATATAATTCTACGCATAGCTAGCTCCCAACGATTGCTCATAAGCCATGTCGTTTATAAATAACGCATGGCTGCCAAATAATGGAGCATCGTCGCCAAGCTCACTAATACGAATATCTAACGACTGCAAAATAACTGGGTTAACTAACTTAGCTAACTGAATATGCAAACTAGGTAAAAAGCACGCTGATGATTGTGCAACAGAGCCACCTAGTACAATAACGTCAGGGTCAAACGCGAGTATCACATGGTTTATTGCATGAGCGAGATGCTTGCCAAACTCATCAAATAAACGTTGTGCGTGTGCGTCATTTGCCAATGCCTCTTGGTAAGCTTGCTTGCCCGTTGTACCTTGATTAATAAAAAACTGCCCAGAGGTAAAGTGCTCAATAATCCCTTGTAAATAACTAAAACTGCCAAACTCTCCTGCGGCTGAGTGCTTACCCGTATATAATCGACCATTAAGCACCAGCCCGGCGCCAAGTCCAGTGCCTAGGCAAATGCCAATTAAATTCGTATCTGATTTAAAATTACCTTGAGTAAATTCTCCCATAGCAAAACAATTTGCATCATTATGCACCCGTACGGGCAGTTTAAAATGTGTGCTTAATAGCTGCTTTAACTGCACATTTTTCCAATTGGGGATATTAACCGTTTCGATCACTTCGCCAGTTTCCATCAGCACCATGCTAGGTACACCTACGACGATACCAATGCAAGTATTATCAACCACTTGCTTGATGATTCGACATAAAAAGTCGTTTGTTTGCTGCTTACTTGCTGAGCCGTCCACATCAAAATAGCGTTTTTCTATTACACCTGTTGCGGTTACTTTTGCGACCAGCGCTTTGGTGCCACCAAGGTCAACACATAATAAAGTTTGTGACATTACAACCTCTTTTGTCATTAGTTACTTTCAGCAAGCTTTGCTGTCTGTGGATTACTTTTAAGCGTGTGATTAGCAACCAGTGGGTTAGCCCAAATACCGACACTAAAAATATAACCAAGCGGCATTAACAGCAGTAATAGTGATATTTGTAAGCTACCTGTAAGCTCACTCACCGCACCAATAATAGGCGAGGCAAATGCACCGCCGACAATCCCTGTGCATAAAATACCAGATACAGTGCCATGCCCTTTTGCAACTGAGTTTAATGCCAACGAAAATATCACCGACCACATAATTGATAAGAAAAACCCAACCGCAGGAAACGCCCATAATGCCAGCTCAGTATGTGCAAATAATGCGGTAAATAGACTAACCGCCGCACCAACACTAAAAGTAAGTAACACATGTTTAGCATCAAAGAGTTTTAACAGCACGATGCCCAATAAGCAGCCTAATGTCAGTGATAGCCAAAACTGACTCACTATCTGTGCTCCGCCTGTATTTGGGTCAAGTTGGTGATAGGTTTGTAAAAATACTGAAATTGAATTAGCCACTCCTTGCTCAAGCGCCACATAAGCCACGATGGCAAAAAAGAACTTGATCACGGTGGGGTCTTTAAATAATTGTAAGCTTTGTTTGATACTGCCTTGTTGCGGATTTTCTGCTTGGGTGTTGTGTTTTATCGGTAACACGCTAATAACCACCAACATCACTGTGCATAACAGTGCAAATAATAAGTACATACTTAGCCAAGTCATATCGGCGGGTACTAATTGCAATAACCAGTTTTGGCTCTGTGCTTGTGAATCTGCTTTAACAAGCGCGCTATATACCAGCGGTGATAAGGTCGCTGCACCACCAAACATTAACTGGGCTGCGACCGAAAAAACCGCAAAATGTTTAGAGCCACCACTGGCTCTAAGTAACGGATTAATTGCCACTTGCAATAGAGCCATGGCGGTACCGATCAAAAATAATGCTGACATTGCAACAGCAAAAATCGGCAAGCTAACAAATAACACACTGCCAAATAATGCCAGTGAGAATGCTATGAGCATGACCTTTTTTTCACCTAAGCTTTGCACTAACAACCCTGCGGGGATCGACATCACTCCATACGCGATAAAAAATGCAAATGGGAAAAAACCAGCAAGGGTTAAACCTATATTATAGCTTTGGATCAGAGCCGGAAATATCGGCGCTAATAAGTTCGTTATAAATGAAATAACAAAAAAGGTAACCAGTACTAGTAGCACTATCAAATAATTTCTTTTCATAATTGTTCTACCTGAAAGTCTCATTCTAAAAATAAATAGAGTGGTGATAGCCATCTGTTCGTGGGCATACAAACAAAATGATTCAAGGGAATAATTAATCACCACTCTTAATTAGCTAAGTCTGCCATCATAAAATGAGTTATGCGGCACTACTCTACGGCTTGTTGATACTTTTCAACTCACTTTATGCAGTCTTCATTGCACGTAGTTGCTCTGCATGTGGTTTACAGTGCTTATTACACAGTTCATGCAAATACATTTTTGCGCCATTACAAATTGCAGCGCAAGCGGGTTCAAATGACTGCTGGCACCGCGAGCTTTGGTAGTCCATGCCACCAAGTAAGCAATACCAACTAGGTCTAAAATAAACTTGCTGTTGGGTAAGCTTTGACAAATACGCATCAAAATCATCGCCATTAAGCCATGCTTTTAGTAAAGACTTTAAAGCACTAGAGCTGTGATTCAGTTGCTTGGCTGTAAGCCAGTATTCACTGTCGGTGCGTAAGCTAGTTGCATAATGCGCAACCACATAATCTTTAATGCCATACACTAATTGATGGAGTTGTTGATTGACGTGTTCAGCTACTTTTAATGACTGCTCGTTGTTTTTTAGCTTTGTTAAGGCTTGGCTAAATAACTTAATACTATGTTGAGTAACCATCAAAGATGTCGCTTCGATGGGCTCAATAAAGCTCTGCGCCAACCCTATAGCCATGACATTGCTTTGCCATGCAGACTGCATACAGCCGACTTTCATTTTTAAATGCCGAAACGCGCTATTTTGTGGATTTATGTTTAATTGCAGGGCAAGCTCATACTGGGCTTGCTCATCAGTGATATGTTTTGAGCTATATACATAGCCGTTACCAATACGGCTAGTGAGCGGAATTTGCCAACACCAACCGGCACTTAACGCCGTAGATTGAGTGGCACATGGCATCACAGCATCGCTAGAAATTGGCGTCGCCACGGCTACAGCACGGTCGTTAAGTAGTTCATCAGCAAATGAATTAAAAGGTGTACCCAGTGTTTGCTCAATTAACAGTGCATTAAAACCACTGGCATCGATAAACATGTCGCCATTAATTTGTCGTCCATCAAACAGCGTAATATCAGCTATATTGCCATTGTTGTTTATATGCGCGTGGCTAAACTCACCATCAATGTGTTCAACCCCATTCTCTTGTGCATAGGCTTTTAGCACACCCGCTAATTTTATGGCATCAAAATGATAACCATAAGTTTGCTCTTTGAGCATAGGTGTATGCACTTTTGGACTTAAATTTTGTTTTGCGATATGGCCTGTTAAAAAATACTCATCTGGGGCTTGCCAATCGCCATTACCGCGCCTTCGGGCATTAGCGTTTACAAAATAAACTTCGGCAGTTTTTTCATCCATGTCGCTATAAAATGGATGGAAATAACAACGTTCATCGCCATTCCAATTATTAAAGTAAATGCCTGCTTTGTAGCTTGCATCGCACTTGGGCATCCATTGTTGTTCACTAATACCGAGTGAATCCATAAAGTTTTTTAAGTGTGGTGTTGAACCTTCACCAACGCCAATACTGCCAATTTTACTCGATTCAATAACACTAATAGCTAATTCAGGATGCTGCTTTGATAAATACGCAGCGCACATCCAACCCGCACTACCACCGCCTAAAATTACTAATTTATTTATGATAGCCATAACTAAAAAAGGCCGCCAAGTGGCGGCCTATCTCCATTAGAATTTATAACTTACACCAAGGTAATAACGTGAACCAAACTCGATAGTATTTTGCGTTAAAGCAAAGTTAGTATCGTACGATTGCACCACTTCGTTGGTTAAGTTAACGCCTTCAAGGCTAACATCTAAGTTTTCCATGGCATGCCAGATGATTGACGCATCAATTTGTTGATAGTTATCGTTTTTAACTGCTTGGGCTGCACCAACACCAATCCATTCACTGCGCCAGTTATATGCTAAACGAGTGCTGATAATATCGTTCTCAAAGAACACTGATGCATTAAAACTGTTTTCAGAAACACCTGGTACCATTTCTTTTGAGCCATCTGGCGTGGTTGTTTCACTGTCTACGTACGTATAGTTAGTCACCACCCCAAAACCGTTAGCAAAGCTATGCTGTAGTTGCAGTTCAATACCATTTACAGAGCCTTCGCCGTTACTACGAGGACGAGTAACACGGCATTGCTCATATAGATCTGGACTGGCGCCACAGCCATCTACAAATTCAACCGCTTCAGTCGAAAAAACAACGTTATCAATTTGTTTGCTGAAAAATCCTGCTGATGCCATAGAAGCGCTTGTAAAGTAATACTCTATAGCAATATCGCCCTGGTTAGCTTCATAGGGTTTTAGATCAGGATTTCCCCCTGTGGCGCTACCAAAATTGGCATTAATTGCTAAGCCGGGTTTTAAATCACTGTAGTTTGCGCGAGACATAACTTGTGATGCTGCCGCGCGAATAATAATGTCATCCGATAAATCATAAGCAAAGTTTACGCTAGGGAGTAAGTTATTATAATCGACCGTCTCTTTGAAAACCGCGCCGTCGGCGTAGCCGCTCGATGTTTGCTCAGTCTCAACGTAACGTAAACCAATATTACCTCGGTAGTTTTCGCCACTAAAATCAGCCTTCGCGTAAATGGCGATCATATCTTCATCCACTGAAAAAGTATTACCTAAGTTAGCGACTTCGGTCAGTTCGCCAGCTGCATATTTACCGCTAATGAAATCCCACCATTTATCTGTATCAAGTGAGGCATATGCATCAAGCGTATGACCAGAGCTTTGTGAATGCAGCCCAGTTAATACGCCATCACTCCAATTTGATAAATTACCATCGGGAACAAAACCAAGTACTTCGTCTGGATTACGGTTAAATGCAATGCGCGAAAATTCGCTACTATTAAATTTAATGCCGGTCTTGATTGCAGTAAAGAAATTACCATCTAACTCAAATTTAACATCAGCTTGAGCATAACTCACATCATGCTCTTGCACTGTGGTATCAAAATTTGCTTCTTGCGCATGTTTAAATTGCGTTGCATCGGTAGCATCTAGCGAAGTTAGCCAAACTTGATAAGGACCAGTAGCATCATAAGTAAAACCACCATCAGTGCTGTTTTGTCCATTAGGAAATGCAGGATCACCTATTTTACCTCCTTCATCTGAGGCTGGGATCCACCATGAAGATGCGCCAAATTGCGTGCCGCCATCTGATGTTGATTTTCCAATTACACCACTGAGTTCAAAGCCATCACCTTGAAACTTACCAGTTAGGTTTAGTACATCAGCTTTCATATTAACGGCATTACGCACTACTGGATTATAAATAATAGAAGCATATGCAGGTAATATAGTTGCTTGCTCGGTACCGCCTAATGCATTGTTGGTTACATTAGTAGAACCCGCACCACGGGCGCCAACCGTCAGAAAGTTATGGTTTACATGCGGGTTATCAAATTCAAAACGAAAATAATCAAGCACAAACTCCATATTATCGGTTGGTGCAAACTGCGCGGTTAATTGCGCGCTGGTCCGCTCACGCTCAGACTTAAATGCTTGCGAACCTAAACTCCATGCACCGACTGTCGATTCTTGTCCTGTTGCTTGGTTTTCTGCAAAGTACTCATAGTAGCCGCCAATAGACTCAAGTACATGGCGCCCTGAAGTTAATTGTTCATAAGAGTACGCAGCTAAAATACCAAATTTTTCATCTTCATTTTTCCAACTAGCAAGAATTGATGCACCAGGATCCGTCTCATCATACAATGAACTTTGTGCCAACTCTGCAGAGAGCAGTAACGTATTTGCATCTAACTCCAGAGGTTTACGAGTCGTTAAGTTAACGGTTCCTCCCAGTGCTCCTTCTTCGATATCTGCCTCCGGTGTTTTATACACTTGCACACCCGACACTTGCTCTGCTGATAACAATTCCATATTAAAAGTACGTGTCGCTGGGCCTAAATCGTACCATGAGGTGCTTGCTACTGTTTGACCATTGAGTAATATTCTTGATTGCTCTGGTGCAGTACCACGAATAGTTACGCCATTTACCTCACCATATTGGCGGTCAACCGTCACTCCTGAAATACGTTGTAGTGCATCACCAATGTTTTTATCCGGAAATTTACCAATATCTTCTGCGGTAATGGCATCTACCACTCCATCTGCAAAACGCTTAGTGTTCATTGACGCTTCTAAAGAGCGACGAATGCCACGCACTTCAATGGTTTCTATATCACTGTCAGCTTGAGTTTGAGCTGCAGCTAATGCCATTGGACTGACGTATAGTGCTGAGATACATATCGCCAATGTCGATAGTTTAAGCGATGCTTTGTTGATGTTTTTCATTCCTAGTCCCCTATTTATTGTTATTGAAAGCGTTACTAGGGTATCGCGCCGCATTCGTGTTAAGCAGTACAATTGACACTTTATCCGGTACTTTCCTATCAAAGGAATGTTAATTTTGATGGCAAAATGTTCAATGTCCTGTTAGCAAAGAATCGCGTGCAATAGATTAATACTAAAAGTGAATTGAAAAGTATTACTTAGACTGCTAAAAATTGTTCAATATAGGGACTAAAATAAATAAGGAGGTCGTCATGCGGGCAATGTGTGAAAAAGTCATTCCTAATACCAATTCATCGTGGCGCTATTGTAAATATACGCTTGATTACATTCCATTTAATTGGCATTACCATCCAGACTTTGAGATTTGCCTTACTTTAAACAGTCAAGGGGTATGCCATATTGGCGATTACATTGCTCCTTATGGCGAACTTGATCTAGTGATCCTTGGTGCTGATTTGCCCCATACTTGGCAATCGTCACCGAATATAGATAACAGTGTACAAGTTGTTCACGTTGCACAAATTCCAAAAAAATGGCTTAGTCAGCAAATTACTAGTCACCCTGAATTTGCCATACTTGAAGAGTTATTAATCGCTGCGCGACAAGGCCTTAAATTCTCGACTAAAACAGCGATGATAGCGAAATCATATTTTGAAAAAATCGAGGTCAGTAACCCTTTTGAGCAATATTTAGGTTTATTTAAATTACTGTATTTAATGAGCCAAGAAGCAGTCCCTCAGCAGCTTTCTAGCGCGAGTTTTTGCTACACTAATAAAACTGATCCCGCAAAAGATAAATTTGATAAAGTGATTGATTATATTTATCGCCATTACACTGAGGGCTTAAGCGCAGAACAATTAGCTAACATGGCGCATATGAGCACTAACCACTTTCACCGCTTTTTTAAAAAGCGCATGGAACGCACTTTAACAGAATTTATTAACCAGTTAAGAATTGGTCAAGCTTGTAAGCTATTGATCAATACTAACCGCGCTATTACGGCTATCAGCGATCAATGTGGGTTTAAAAATACCTCTAACTTTAATCGCCGCTTTTTAACACTAAAAGGGACAACACCAAGCCAATTTAGAAAGCGCTTAAAACAAAAATCATTAGTGTGAAAGAGTAAAAAGGTAGGGCTACCTACCTTTTATAAATACCGTTATTTTTCAAGTAACCACAATGCAGGCGTGTTTGAAGGCTGCCAATTACTTTGGGAATAATGTGCTTGTAACACAGAATAAATTTTATCTTGATAACTTACAAAATTAGTAGCTTCGTATTGCCTGTTTTGTTGCCATTGAGGCGCATAATTATCAAGTGTATCAAATCGATAACCTTCTGCTCTTGCGTGCTCAACAAAGCTTTTAATTTTGGGCAAGTTAATCGTCGCACCTAGCCCGCGCGGACCATCTTCAAACAAAAAGTCATGGGTGAGTATCACTACTTTATTCGCTGCTAATCCATCGCTGCAATCTAAGTTTTGCGTGCGGCTATTGACAGGGTCCATTGTTTTGCCAGGGCAAGTATTGACGATTTGATTAATGCTTTCGACCATTTGAATACCATCTGCCATTGTTTCTGCAGGGTAATCAACGCCCCAGTTCACTGGGCCCCAATCAAAATCCCAACCATAAACCTTATAGTCTTCGCTTGCTAATTTATCAGATATTTTTACTGCGACTTGTGAGCTATTGGTAGAAACCTGTGGATCACAAGAAAAAGCTGGATCCCAAGGTGGTAAATTATCAGATGTTGCGCATAAACCATCACCTTTAAAAGTTTTCGTAACACGCCACGCATTTGTATACGGCAAGCGTGCCATTGTTCTCATTTTAAAGTTTGGGAAGCTTTCTGCATTAGGTAATAACGCCAAGACCTTTTGAGTATTAAGCTCAAAGTAATCATAATCGATACTTACATCTTGGTAGGATTTAACTGGCCATAAACCAACTTCGTTACAATAAACAGCACCAGAGCGCTCTCCATCCGTGCAATTATGCAACATATGGTCATAACTATGGTTAGCTAAAAGGTGACCGCTATTTAAAAGCTTAGCTAATGCTAATTGTGAGTGTTGTTCATTTTCATCGCCTTCACCATACATGTGAAAAGCATTGATAAAAAATGTCGCTTTTATTTGTGCCTCATCTAAAGCATCAATTAGCCCTGAGGTGGCATTAATCGGGCCATCATCAAACGTTAAATAGATAACCTTGTCGTCATCTGCAAAGCTGTAAGTTGAGCATAAACTTGCACACAATAGCGTTACTGCCGTTTTATTTTTCATTTTGTTCTCCATTAATTAACACCTAATTAATATTGCATGCTATTTAGCCATCGACTGATACGAAGCAATGCAATTTAGGTATTAATCAAACAAAATGAATCTCTGCTACTTCCCTATCGCTTGCTTGGCAAACAGGTGCTTAATTGGGCCTAAGTTATCAACCAAGCTTAAACCCACACCACGTACCAGTTTTTTAAGTGGGTTAGCGCCTGCAAATAATTCTTTTAAGCCTTGCATCATGGCAATATGCTTTTGTGCATCAAGCTTGCGGGTACGCTCGTAATCACGCAATAGTCGATTACTGGCAAACTCTTTATTGTCAGCAGTTAACAGCTCAATAAGGTAAGCGGCATCTTTAAGGCCTAAGTTCATACCAAGTCCTGCTAACGGATGAATGGTATGTGCGGCATCGCCCATTAATACCACTTTACCTGTCACCCATTGCTGCGCGTAACGCATTTTCAAAGGGAACGCTGTGCGCGCACTTTGTACCTCACATAAACCGCATTGGCCATCAAGGGCTGCCATAACTGCTTTATTAAAATCGCTATCATCCATGGCTAGTAACGTTTGGCAATGCGCAGGACTGGTTGACCATACAATTGAGTGCGTATTGGCATCTGGCAGCGGTAAAAACGCCAGTGGTCCAGTAGGTAAAAATACTTGGCGCGCAGTATTATTATGTGGCTCAGTGGTTCTTACCGTCGCAACGATGGCGTTATGATCATAATCTTTAAACGTAATGGGCAAATTAAACTGTTTCCGAATCGCTGAATTTGCGCCATCGGCTGCCACTAATAACTTGGCTATAACTGGCTCACCAGAGTCTAAGGTTATAAAGACGTCATTGTCACTTTGGTGTATTTGTTGATAGCGTGTATCAAACATAAGCGTTGCTTGGCTGTATTGTTCTAATTCATTGATCAGTGCATAACGAATGATGTCGTTTTCAACAATATGACCTAAATGAGGAAGGTCCAGTTCATCGCTGTTAAAAGCAATTTTGCCAAAGCTATCTTGGTCGCGCACATCCATATGGGTATAGGCGCGTGCTCTTTGAGCAATGATCTCAGGCCACACTTGCAAAGATTCAAACAAGTGTTGGCTGGCAAGGCTCAGTGCACTTACGCGCAAAGCGTATTCATCGCCTGGCAATACTTGTTTTGCTGCAGCATCAATTACTACTACACTGATATTGGCTTTAACAAGCCCCAGCGCGAGGGTTAAGCCAACACAGCCGCCCCCCACAACACATACTTGTGTCTGTTTCATAGTCGTTTACCTTGTTTAACCTGACCCATTAATTGCTTAGCTAAAGGTGTTTTTAAAGAAGCACACAAATCCATGGAGAATAGACCACAGCTGCGACCAAATGCGAGTATTCGTGATGAGTTTGAAAATAACCGCACTAAAGAATCTGTTAACGTCATTACAGTGGTTATATCTTGGTTACGTTGTTTGGCATATTCACGGGTAAATAGGTAACTGCCAATTGCCAATTCGCTATTTACTAATTCACATAGAAGTTGCACATCGCGCAGGCCTAAATTAAAGCCCTGCCCTGCAATAGGATGAATCGCATGCCCTGCATTGCCAATTAGTACCGTACGGTGAGCACTTAATGACTCTGCACGACCATACACCAGTGGATACTTTGCACGCATGCCGACTTTAGTAAATTGCCCGCCACGATAACCAAATGCAGTTTGCAAAGCACTTACAAAAGCGCTGTCGTCAAGCTGCATATGCGCGTCAATATCGGCTTTATCCATACACCATACTAACGAGTAACGGTTATTACTCATCGGGAGTAATGCCATTGGTCCATGCTCAGTAAAGCGCTCAAAAGCATGGTTATGATGACCACCTGCCACTTCAATATTGGCAATGATCGCCCCTTGTGAATAAGGCTCAGGAGTAAAATTGATCTTTGCCAGCTGGCGAGTAGCCGATTGCGCACCGTCGGCAATCACCACTAATTGGCCATTAAGTTGAGCACCAGACTGCAAAGTAATACTTGCAAAGTCATGATGATAGGTAATATCTGCAACACTGTCAGGGCAATACATGACCACTTGGGTAGCTGCAAGTTGTTGATGTAAAGCACGACCAAACGGATTTACCTCAACAACATAACCTAGAGCTGACTGTGAAAACTGCGCACAATCGATCTGCGTTTTACCAAAGTGACCGCGATCCGACACGGTCACTTTTTTAATTGCCGCAGCAAATGAGGCATCAATATCAAAGGCATTAATGGTCTGTAAAAATTGCACCGATTGTTGTGCTAAGGCGATACTTCGGTCGTCAAAACTAGGATGGTGTTCAGTGCTTGGTTGATTTGCTTCAACCACCGCAATCGTTAATTGCGGCGCATGTTTCGCAAGACTCAGCGCACAACTGGCACCCGCTAAGCCACCACCGATAATAACAACATCAAACTGCTCTGCCACGTTATGCTCCTAGCGGTTAATTGCTTGCTTTTGCATTAACGCTTCAATCTCGCTGATACTTTTTGGCACACTCAAGGTAAGATTTTCGTGGCCTTGCTCGGTCACTAACAGGTTATCTTCAATACGAATACCAATGCCCTTATATTGCTCAGGTGCTTGCGCATCTAGGCTAACATACAAGCCAGGTTCAATAGTGAGTACCATACCAGCTTCAAATGGGCGTTCTTTTTCGTCTTTTTTATAGTCGCCTACATCATGCACATCAAGGCCAAGCCAATGACCAAGGCCGTGCATATAAAATGCTTTACATGCTTGGTTATCAAGTAACTCTTGTAACTCACCTTGCAAAATACCTAAATCAACTAAGCCTTGGGTGAGCACTGTCATCGCTAATTTATTAGCCTTTGATAAGCTACCACCGGGCTTTACTTCAGTAAACGCTGCTGCTTGCGCCGCTAGAACAATGTTATAAAGCTCAGCTTGAGGTTGACTAAATTGCCCATTAATAGGGAAAGTACGCGTAATATCTGCCGCGTAACCTTGCAGTTCAGCGCCAGAATCAATCAGCACTAAATCACCGTCGGTCAGCACATCACTGTTAGCAGTGTAATGCAATATATTGGCGTTATCGCCACCGCCGACAATGGTGCCATAGGCGGGATGACGCGCACCATGCATAGCGTAATGATGATGAAGCTCGGCTTCTAGCTGATATTCGGTAGCGCCTGGCTTTGCAAACTGCATAGCACGAATATGTCCTTGGGCACTTATTTCACACGCTTGGCGCATAATATTCACCTCAGCAGGTGATTTAAATAAACGCATTTCGTGCACTAAACCACGAATATCTTTAATCGTATGTGGCGCTTTATAACCTTTTTTAGGCGCGCCACGCAGCGTATTTAATAACGCCCACACTTTATCGTCAAACTGTGGATAAGTACCTTGTGCATAAAATAAAATCTGCTGGCCGTTCACCAAATTCAATAATTGTTCAGTTAGTTCACTCAGTGCACATGTTTGGTCGAATAAATAATCTTTTTTAGCTTTTTCAAAACCAATACGACGACCATGCCAAATTTCCGCCAGCTTATCTTTGTTCAAACAAAACAGCGTACTCGGTGTATCGCTGCTTGGGCAAAGCACTAACACTGCATCGGGTTCATTAAAGCCAGTTAGGTAGAAGAAGTCGCTATCTTGGCGAAACGCATATTCAGTATCACGGCTGCGGGTTACTTCACTTGCCGCTGGAATGATAGCCACACTGTTTGGTTCCATCATGGCAAGTAAACGATCTCTGCGTGCTTTAAACTCTGCTTTTTCTATTTTAACTGTTGGCATTATAAACCCTGTTTATACTGTTAATTTTAACTTAGTGAAGTGTTTTTTTAGTGCTTTTTGGCGCTTGCTCTTGACCAAGTTCAGCAAAACACAACAGCGCAGAAACTCGCACATATTCAATTACTTCGTGCAATGCTTGGCTGTCTTCTTCGGTTTCATCAAACATGGTATCTAAACGCGTAATTTCACTAAAATCACTGATCACTTCTTTTACATCAGCTGATAACTTGCCATAATCTTTTTGCTTTAAGCCAAAACCAAGCATAAACCCAGCAACCCATGACACTAAACCATTCGCTTGATCTACTAAGGTTTCGTCATCACTTGGTAAAAATAAATCAAATTGAAACTCTTCGTTGTTAAAGCTTTCTACAACTTGCTTATAAATAATGGCAAAAAATTCTTTCAGATCATGGCTAAATGCTTGGCCATCATTAAATACATCGCTTAATAAGCCTAAGTATTCTTTGGCTTCAATACTCAAGCCGCAGGCTAATAATCCACTGATCACGCCGTGTGCTTCTGAAGGAGTGACAAATATTTCGTTTTTTTCCAATAGTAATTGGGCTTGTTGGTAATCTGGTAATTCGTTCATGCTGAGATCTTCGCTTGGCTAATTAAGTCAATGCTACCACTCGATAAATAGCAACTCCAATGAAAAGTATGATTGAGGTCAAAAAGCAATCCGAAAAGTAAATAGCCAGTTACCAGTGCTGGAAAATCACCCGAACAGTATAATTATTTTGAATTTGGGGTGTAAGGATTGGCTTATGTCTTATATACTGAATTTGTTCCCTAGGGTGTTGGAGCTTGGTTAAGTCCCTGAGCCGATAAATTTTATGTTAGGGTTTCTGTTCGTCTGCTATTGTGCAAGCTCGGCATGTACCGAGAAGCCTACGGCAAACCGCAGATTCCCGCCCTGAGACCTTATGGTTTCAGGACTGACACCGAGTGCCGCATACTTGGGGAACACCTTTCTTACCTTCTTTTATACTATCTGCTGTTGTGCTTTAAACCATTGATAATAATATGAGCCAAATGTATTTAATAGCGTCGCAAATGTTAGTAGTTCTTCAAGTTAGATCATCTATCTTAAAAGAATCAGTTACTGTTAATTTTTAACTCTCAGCGCACCCAATACAATACAGACAACACCACCGACCATTCCAGCCCATGCCTCGATGGGTGTATCACCACTAAAAGTTCGCGTAATTTGCGCACTTGCAGAGTCATAAACGTCATAACCCCAAAAAGCCAGTGCAGCTCCAATACAGATCAGCACAATACCAATTACTTTATTCATTTTAATTCCTATTAAAGCTAAGAGAGGTAATCTCTAAAAATACGCTAAGATATTGATTTAAGCAAAAACTAAAAATAATCTTCACACCGCTATTTAAAAATTACTCATGGTATTTACGGATCACCGCAATCTTACCGTTTTCAATTTCCAGAACATCCATTAACGTTTGGGTGTATTCAATCAGTTGCTTGTTTTGCGGGTGCACACCTTTCGCGTGTTGCGTGTAACGAATCGCAATCGCGGTATTATTAAATATGAAAGTATCAAGTAACTTTGCTTCATATTCAGTGTGGGCACCTAGATAAAAAGTCATACCTTTGCGCATCATGGCCTTACCGTCAGGTGAACGAGAATCATCGCTTTGATAAGGTAGGTGTTGATTAGCAACATCGTCAGTGAGTAACGCTAAAAAAGCTTCTAGTTCTTTACTGCTAGCTTTAGGCGCCTGAGTTGCCGTCATGGTGGAAAAATATTGCTGGGCGAGTCCTTCTAGTTCGTTATTTTCGTCTTTTGCATGTAAGTTAAAAGTTGCGATAACAGCTAACAATAAAAAAGTAACGTATTTCATTATGCTCTCTTGCATTGTGTTTAATTATCACTCTATCAAAACAGCAACAAACTAAAATGTATAGTCTTTTTATAATAAATCACGCTTCGCCGGATGGTTTTATAAAATACTCTTATAAAATATCATCTAAAAGGCTGGCTTGTTCTGGACAATCTCAGTAAGCATGTAGCGAATCTTCTACAACTTAAGACCCATACCTTTTTAATTAAATTATTTTAATGTTCACCGGCACTTTCAATGCATAATAAAATTAACACACTCAATAACTTATTTAAATAAAAAGTCATTAGACTAACAACCAGCCTATAATTTACTTTAAAATAAATATAAAACTTAATGACCATTTAATATAAAAAAGTGATTGATTTAGGGAGAGGATAAATAATAGGGGTATTACGACTGCTAAGCAGCCGTAATAGAAATGCGTTGAAATAGATAGTAACGAGTTATAGGTGTGAAGAACTACCTGCTGATTCATTGAATGATAAACCTGATACAATGCCTTTAGCATTAAAACGGATTGTTACATTCTTTGTCTCATTTTGAGAACCACCGACATGGCCTGCGTATGGAATAAAGCCTACACCACCGCCTTGACCTTCGCTGTAGCTGTATGTCCATACAACTTCGTCATTACCTATATCATTAACGCCCATAGGGTCGCCAATCGCTTCTTTGACTTGCTCTTGAGTTGTTTCGCCTTTTTTGAAGCCTTTTACAACTTCCATATCAAAATCACGGCCTTGTGAGGTGCTATTACATGCGGCCAAAACAAACGCCATTGCAATTGTTAATAATATCTTTTTCATGTCATTCCTTAATAATTATCTTTTAAATTCCATTTCAACGCGATTAAGCGCGTTAATTATGAACAAAAAAAATAAAATATCAACCCCAAATGGAAACATATTAAAGATAAAAAATTAATCAGTAAAAATGTATAATAAAATAAAAAACAAATACTATAATTATAAATATTTCAATCCCACTTATGATTAGATATTACTTTCCAACCCACTATAGCAACCATTTTATACCATGATTTCATTTGGATAACTTACTCACTAGTAGAGCACAACAATCCACAACTAAAGTAAATTAATGCAACATCAGCAACAATAAATGTCATTATCATTATTTTATTTTTGTAAACTCCAATTTTTAATAATTATTTTATATTTTTTATTTCGTTAAAAAATACAGCTGTAGTAATAATAGGTTAATTCACTGGATAAAATAACCAATCACTTGCCATTGCTCAGCAGATTTTTTTAATGTCACGGTTTCAATCGACTGTGCTTTATTTTCAAAATCAGTTTGAAACTCTAAAATCACATAATCACCGTCGGGCAGTTGCGGTATTGAGGTTAACACTTGACGACTGATACCTTCGCGAGATGTAACAGCACCTAGCGGCGTACGAACTTGCTCTAACTTAGATACCCAAAGCGCTTGCGGTACATTTTTTTGAAAAAACGCCCCAGCCTGCTGCCAACTGTTTGCGTATTTACCACTATCAACAACTTCTAACCAGCTAGTCGCAGGGGCGATTTCTGTTGATACATCAACAACCCTTAGCGTCTGAGACCACGTTAATGTGCTTATAAATAAACATAAAACAACAATTATATTTTTCATGGTGAGTCCTTTTTTCTATCAAGTTATTTTGCCTCAAGCACAAAATCACTGTTCAACTTTGCCATAAATGATTTTCAAAAAACAATCTGCACTGTCGAAGCATCGCTCACTATGTTCTGCTTAAAGCTGGCTTTTATTACAATATGTTGCCTTTTCAAAGTCACTGACATTCATTGCAATATTGTCGATATGTGGGAACATCTGAGTAAGTTTAGTCACTATCGCTTTTGATAATTCAGCTTTTTGCTCAGTCGTTCGCCCCTCCATTATATATCCAAAAACATGAATAAATTCGTGCTGTTTATTACCCACTAAATAACGATTATACGGGTTTACTCTGACTTTAATTTCATGCTCAGCGAACAAATCCGATGCGTTTGCAGTGTGATGAATTTGTTCATTAATGGTATCTTCATCATGATGAGTCAAGATACTCTGCGAGCAATCTATAATAAAGTGTGGCATTAAATAACTCCTTATTTATGCAGTCAATAAGTATTTAACTTACCTTTTTTTAAACTATAAAACACTGCTTAATAGTCAATTTTACTCTTGCTAACTTTGTCCTTGCTAACTCCTTCACATCTTACTTTTAACTTTACTCGTAGCCGCACTGGTGGCGGGGTTATCAGGCCAAAAGTGTTTTGGATAACGACCTTTCATTTCTTTTTGCACCTCCCGATAGCTGGTTTGCCAAAAGCCAGCAAGATCTTGTGTTAGTTGTAAAGGTCGTCTTGCTGGTGAGAGTAGTTCCATTAATAAGGGTAACTTGCCTTGCGCTAATATTGGCGTACTGGTCATGCCGTACACTTCTTGCATACGAACACTGAGTTTTGCAGGGCCGTCGAGTTGATATTCAATACGAATATTTGAGCCACTTGGAACTGACACTCTCAGCGGGAATAAATCATTTAACGCATTTTGTTGTTGCCAATTAAAACAACTTTGCAAGGCATTAAAGTAGTTAAACTTTTTCAATTGTTCGAGGGTTTTTATATCTTCCAGAAAAGTACCTAACCAAAGCTGTGCGTCATCGATTAAGCTTTGTTTAGTGACGACAGGAAATTGCTCCGGCACTAAATTACTGGCTAAACACATACGAATAAGTAACTGCTCACTGTCGCTTTGCTCATTAAATAATTCAAAGCCTTGTTTTTGAAATAAAGCTAACCACGCTTTCGCCCGCTCACTTTTATCAAGCGGATGTTTACTCGGTTGGCTAGTAACTGTAATTGCCCCTAGTTTGACTTCATCTTGATGAATAAAGCGCCCTGTTTTTTCGTCAAATTCACAGCGCGTTTGTGCAGTAAATAAATGTGTCAGTTCATCCTCAATCTCTGCAGGAGTAAACGCAACAGCTGCAAAAATACGACTGCCTTTTTGGCCTCCCATTGAAGCAATTGCAAGGTAGTCCTCGTTATGCCAATGCTCGTTGTTTAGCTCAGCACCTGCGCCATTGGCAAGCAAGTAACCATTGCCACGCTTTTTAGCTAATCGATCAGGAAAAGCAAACGCCACCAGCAAAGCCAAATAAGTGGTTTGTAGTTCGCGTACTTCAGTTAGCTTTAATCGCTTTAACCAAAATTTCAGTTGCTGTTTAAATACCGGATGTGGCCGAGCATGTTGGCTGTGTAATGCTAAGCTTAAATCTGCGGCATGGCTAATCCGACTCTCTAATAACGCAATTAAATACGCCGCTAATGTATAAATACCTGGCATCTGAGGTTCGAGTTGCTGCGCTTTAATTAGCATGTGCGCTAGGCGAATATCCGCGCCAAAACTTAGCATACGTGTACCGAGGGGGGTCAATTTATTGTTATTATCGAGCGCCTCTAACATTTGCAGTAATTTTGTTGCTTGCTGTATTTGTTGTGCTGTTGGACTATCTAACAAGCTTAGATCAGTTAACTCCGCGCCCCAGAATTTTGCCTCCAATAATAATTGGCTAATATCAGCACTTAAAATTTCTGGCGCATCATGGCTATTACGCCGCTCAAAGGTTTGTTTTGAACCAAGCCTATAAACTACACCGGGCTCAATACGCCCAGCCCGCCCAGCTCGTTGAATTGCCGATGAGCGAGAAATACTTTGTGTGGTGAGTTCAGTAACGCCAGTTTTTAAATTAAAACTAGCAGCGCGGCGCTTGCCACTATCAACCACAATACGAATACCTTCAATGGTTAAGCTAGTTTCGGCAACATTGGTGGTCAGCACCACTTTACGAGTACCTTTGGCCGCAGGGGCAATTGCAGCTTGTTGAGATGCTTTATCTTGTTCACCAAACAGAGTAACTACATGGCAATTTGCAGGCAAATCTGACAGCGCTTGTTGTACGCGGTTGATCTCATATTGACCGGGCAAAAAAACTAACGCACTGCCTGTTTGTTCAACTAAAGCTTGTTTGATAATACTGGCCATAGCGTCAAGCCAGTGGCTTTCATCTTTAATGGGTATGTAAATTTCATCGATGGGAAAGCTACGCCCGTGGGAACTAATAATTGAACAATCAAAAAACTGCTGATAGCGTTCGCTATCAAGGGTTGCCGACATCAATAAAATCGTTAAATCATCACGCAGTGCAGCTTGAGATTCTAATGCAAACGCTAATGCGGTATCGGCCGCAATAGAGCGCTCATGAAATTCATCAAATATCAGTAGGTCAACGCCACTGAGCTCTGGGTCGTTTTGTAGCATACGCGTGAGCATGCCCTCAGTAACAATTTCAAGGCGGGTATTAACACTGACTTTGGTTTCCTGCCTGATACGTAAACCAACGCTTTGCCCTACGGTTTCGTTTTGGCACTGTGCTAAATAGTTGGCAATATTACGTGCAGCTAAGCGACGCGGCTCAAGCATGACAATGTGCTTAAAGTGCCCGTCGCGCATCAACTGCAATGGTAACCATGTTGACTTACCCGCACCCGGCGGCGCTTGCAGTAAGGTAATCGGATCACTTTGTAATGTAGTAACGAGTTGTTGATATATGTCTTGAACCGGCAGCACAGCTATTTATCCTAAATTGCTTTGTTAGCATTGTAACAAAAAACAATTGTGTGGCAGCGATTGATACTATTAATATTTAATACACATCGGCGTTTTGTGTTATCAAATTAAATATTATTGAAACAGTAAACCGACTGAGCGCAACTACCTTTATTTATGAAAGACTTAAAAAAACTTACAACAACATTTCAAAAAATAGAGCCGCGAGCTCATGCCTGCCAGTTACATCAGCCTTTTTATAAATAGCAGACGATTGATTACTAATGGTTTTTTCTGATTTATTTCGAATGCTAGCAATCTCTGATGTTGATAATCCCTTTACTAAAAATAGTGCAATCTCTTTTTCAGCAGCCGTTAATCCCCACTTTTGGAACTGCCCTTCAATTTCATTAAAAAATGCGACTTTAGAGTCTTCTAATTGCTGATTAAGAAGCCTTATATTTTCTTTCGAGACCTTTAACTGCGCCAAGTTTAACTTTTCATTAATAGTGCGCTTATGAATATCAATCACTAAATAAACGAACAATGCTAACGATAAAGCAATTAGCGTGATTTCTTGCCAAATATGCTTAGGTTCTATATTGCTTGAAATATCAGTTGATAAATCAATCAACTTAAAAATAACGATCATAATCAATGTGAATGAAATTAACTTATCTTTATGCATCATTTTTACCTAGCCATAAAAAAAGCCACAATAATGTGGCTTTATTTATTGTAATACGTTTCTTTACTTTAGCTCAGCTTCAGAAACAAGGATATATTTATTTTCCACCCATTGACCTTCAACTTCAATGGTACGACCCACGGCTAATGCCTCCATAAAAGTTATCAAATTTACATCTCGATCATTTAGCTCTAATTCTGCATTTTCCGATAACTGCACTTCGTAACCATTTAGCATAAAGCTCTTATTTGTTAAAAGCTGAGTAATGGTTCCTTCTAATTCAACATAGCCGACATGCTTATCATCGTTGCCATTGTCATCATCACCATCGTCACCTCGGTCTGCATCGCCTCCATCATCGTCGCTGCCATCATTATCATTGCGGCCAAGTTCAACCTTACCAAGAATAAATAAGTTATTAGTGTCGTATTGCCCTTCGACTTCAACACGATCTCCAACAATTAGTTGACTTAAAAACGTTGTAAAAGAAACTAATGCATCATCTATGATGTATTTTGCATCAGTAACTAACACTATTTCAGCACCGTTAACCGTAATTATATTGTTTGAAATTGCAGTTACTTGCCCTTTCATTTCCCATTCTTGTTGATATTCGTGTTGATCTTCTTTTTCAATTTTTAAAACACTAGGCAGTGGTGATGTTTGCAGGTAGGCAATTTCAACATAATCATTAATATTTAAAGTGGCAAAACTAAAGTACTGCTCATCATCATCTTCAAAACGGCTAAATTCATTAATTACATATACCACAGCATTAACGGTGATAGTTTTGTTTTCACGGTCTATATCTTCTATAACGCCTTTTACTTTACCGTCTGATGAATAAGAAGACTGTTTAAATTCGATAGAAGTGACTAAATTGTTATTAACATAAACCTCAACAAACATACCCACAGTTAAATCATTCAGTGCAGCCCCTTCAATCTCAACATCATTTGCATAGTCAAATATTTGCCCATTAACCCCAATAGATGTTGCGCTTACTTGGGTAATTAACCCCTCTATTTGGTAACGTAATACGCTATCATCATCAATATCAAGTGACTCTTTAACGGTTCTAGCATCAACCTTATTGGCAACCATTACCCCGTCAACTAAATTGCCTTCAACTTTAACATAGGTATTGTTTGCTAATACGCCATCAATTACAGCCGAGCTATAATCAATAACAACGCCATTAATAGTAAACTGTAATGTTGCCTCGTCTAAATTAGATACAATCCCAGCAGTATATTCATGCCCATCATTACTTTCATCGGTGTCGGCTTTAATGTATGACGCTAAAAAAGTACCGTCTGCTTGCGGGTAGCCGCTTATCTCGACCCTTTGCCCAACACCAATCAGTGTCTCTGAAGTATCAATAAAGTGCGTTAAATCATTATAAAAAACAACTGTATTCGCAATCAGTATTTGACTATTGTTACGATCAATACTTTGAATTACACCTTCAACTTCAGTGTCGTATGCCACGTCTTGCGCAACCCATTCGTCTGAGTCATTTTGTTGCGCTGAAAAACTAATTTTCATACCAACACTAAGCGCGCTTAATTGAGTGTTTAAGCCATTTTTCCTAATATTACTCGTATCAGTATTATATTTAATACCATCAACATAAATACTCCCAAAGCCAGTGATCGTACCTTGTGTTACAACAAGCTTAGGAGAAATTGAAACGGGAGGGGTTATCGGATTAACAACTATAGAGTCTGGTTGTTCACTTTGATTAGAGCCACCGCAAGCGGTCAATATGGTAAGTGCGCTTAAAGTGAATATATGTTTACTCATTTTTTTCATACTAATAATCCTAGGGTTAATTGTATTTACTGAATACATACTTCAACAACACTATTGACCTAGCTATTGCTTTAGTAAATAGGTAATTTTACCTACGTTTTTAACATACTGTTTTTTATAAAAGAAAAAGCAAGCTAGGGGTATTAGGATTAAGGTAACCACAATAATGAATAAAAACATCTGCTGTTATGTAATTAACAAAAAACTGAAAACATCGAGTTATGCATAGCAACTATTTAGAAAAAGGGAAGCCAAACTCAAAGTTCGAATAGGTTACTAATTATTCTCAGGCAACTTACATAAGTAATAATATGTAATAGACAACAATATTTGCCACCGGTAGCATTGGTATGTAGAATCAACTCAACGTTAACAAAATTGGTAGAGTCAAATGAAAATCGCATTAATGAACGAATTCAGTCAAGCGGCAAAAAACCCTACAGTACTTGAACAGCTTAACACTGTGGCTAATGCCCAAAATCACCAAGTATTTAATGTAGGTATGGATGGCGATAACGATCATCGATTAACCTATATTCACCTTGGGATCATTGCAAGCCTACTGCTCAACTCAAAAGCGGTAGACTTTGTAGTTACCGGTTGTGGTACTGGCCAAGGCGCGTTAATGGCGAGCAATGCATTTCCTGGTGTAACATGTGGCTACTGCATTGACCCATCTGATGCCTACCTGTTTGCGCAAATAAACAATGGCAATGCACTCGCTTTACCCTATGCCAAAGGCTTTGGCTGGGGCGCTGAGCTTAATATTAAATACATATTCGAAAAAGCATTTACCGGCGAAAAAGGCCAAGGGTATCCTGCAGAGCGTAAAGAATCTCAAGTAACAAATGCAGGTATTTTAAATCAACTAAAAGCAGATGTAGCTAAAGATTACTTAAGCGCACTTGAAGCCATTGATCCTGAGCTGATTAAACAAGCCATTGGCGGCCCACGTTTTCAAGAGTGTTTTTTCACACATTGCCAAGACGACGCAATTGCTGCATTTGTTAAAGCGCGTATTTAAATATATCCAGTATTCGTACTGACTCTAATTAATACGCACACGCCAATGTAATATATAAATTTCATTGGCTTTTTTATATGAAATAGTTAAAGGAAAATTCTAAAAAGTGAATTTCCCACACAAATATTAATAATCAATCCCTACTTTTCAAGGTCGTAATAATTACACACATTAACGTAATAATTAAACACACAATCTAATAGCTACCGAGAGAATAGATCGTAAAGCAATGATTTAAAATGAAATAAAATAAATATCTAGCATGGTATAGAGTTTGCTCTTTAATAACTGAACACGACAAGAAAATCACTTATCTATACAAGGAGTAAATTATGAATAGCGATCGTATTGAAGGTAATTGGAAAGAACTTAAAGGTAAAGCGCAACGTAAATGGGGCGACCTTACCAACGATGATTTAGATAAAATTGAAGGTAGTCGTAAAGAGCTTGTTGGTAAAATTCAACAAGCATACGGTAAATCGAAAGAGGAAGCTGAGCGCGAAGTTGATGAGTTTGAGAAAGGCCATTAACCTAAAGCATAGCAACTGCTTTTATGAAAAAACCGCCACTTGGCGGTTTTTTATCTATAGTAAGTTATTTACTATAAATTTGTCGGCGTCTACCAAGAAGAGAAAACGATAGCAATGCAATTAGATAATAGATGCCACCACCTGAGCTTGAACTAGACTCAGATGAAGGCGCACCTTGCTTACCTTCAACATTCACGGTGACAGTTTGAGTCGCAGAGCTAGCAAACTTATCTTTAGCGATATAGCTAAAAGTAATCGTATGACTTTCTTCTTCTGTTGGAGTTAATTTAAACAACCCAGTATCAGCTTCAAAGCTAAAACTCCCTGAATTAGGCTCAGTAACTAGCTCATATTCAATCGTATCATCGTCATTATCTAGTGCTGAAAAACGGCCATTTACTTCGCTATTATAAGACGTTTTATAGGTTAAATTTTGAGCTTGTGGAGTCGTATTTTTAAACTCGATAACTACATTATGTATTTTAGTTTCTATTAAAGAATCTCTGACTGTATAGCTTACTGACACTGGCTCAAGTGACTCCCCACTTGGCGAAAATGTAACACTCCCAGATGCAGCATCGATTAACTGAATCTGCCCATGCGCAGGCGTATTTTTAATATCAAATACCAGATTTTCTTCATCTTCATCTAGCCCCTCAAGGTTAAAATTAAGTGGCGTATTCCAATGTGTTTGCAGTGTCATGTTATTTGCAACCGGAGCCGTATTTGTCAAATCTAATGTTAAACTTGCTACAGCCGAACGCGCACGCCCTTTAACGGTGTAGTAGTTAAGCACATCAGTACCGGTTGTAACTCCAGAAGGAACATAAGTCAACAATCCCGCTTTCCTATCACTGAACTCTACTTTGCCTAAGGTTGGTCTTTGATCCAATACAACATAATCAATATCATCAGCAACAGGTAAATCTATTTGAATACTTGATAACACGTGACCTGAATAGCTAATATTATCTGGTTTAGTTAAAGGTACAGCCGTTTGGTTAGAAAACACTTCTAATGACTTACCTGACAACAGTGTATAGTCAACATTATTGAACGTCGTACTTGCTAACCAACTAGCTTCGTTAGCTCTGTCGATCCTATATGAAATCGTATTATTATCTAAATCGTACTCACCAAATTGATCTGAACACGAATATTGCACAAATCCCGCTCTTACTGATACCAAGTTATTTAAAGTGCCTTGGCACACTTCAGCGATTAATGTTTCTTGACCGTTTAAAGCTACCTTATACAGCGACCCACTAGAGCTAGACGCTACTAAAGATTGTTCTCCGTTAGCAATAACATTAACTAAACCGTTAAAGCTTTGGCTTAGGGTAACCTTCATAATGGTATTGTTAGAATAATCATAACCAACTAGAGAACCATCCACTAAACTAACAATGTCGATATTGTCATTGTTAATAAAGCTTCCAGTTACTATTGAGCTCATTCCACGCCAAGAAAAACCCAAACTAGGCGATATTTTTAACACTTCCCCTGTTTGTCCATTTAAGACCTTGAAAAAATTCCCTTCACTGCCGGTATGTTCAGCACCATTGCCTACAATTATTTCTAGCTTGCCATCATTGTTGATATCAAACGCAGTTAACGCACTGACATAATCACCGCTACCAAGCTTTGTTTGAAATATCTCCTCACCACTATCAGGAGAAAAAACCTGAACATTTGCATCATATATTGCAGAACTACCAGAAATTATATAATTCTTACCGTCATTGAATAAATCAGCGGTAGTAATCAAAGTATTACTATCCCAGTCATTTTTCAGCTCAATATTTGTAAGAATTCTAGTTTTTGTTTTTGTATCAACAACATATAGAGAATTACTATCAGTTAGTGTGTAAAGTACATCTAAACTTCCATTATTATTGATATCAGCAAGCGCTAAAGATTTATTAGAATATTGCTTAATTTTTTTAGACCATTGCTTAGTTTTATCATCCACATTATGGATCTGAAACTCATCTTCACCTGAAGATGAATAACCCGCTCCCCAAGCAATATCCTGTTTGCCGTCACCGTTAAAATCGTCAACGACAATACCTGACACACCATGTCCAGGATTTTTTATACTCCAAAACTCAATACCAGTTGTAAGTGAAAGCGCGTACAACTGACCCCACTGGCCGTCACCGTAAACTAAATCATCGATGCCGTCTTTATTGATGTCTGCAACAATAACTTTATCAATATCTTGGCCACTCTGAGCTGTCCACAAAACTTTTTCTGTACTTGGGCTCAACATCTCTATGCTTTTCCAACTCTGCCCATTAATTACTTCGTCTAAGCCATCGTTATTTATATCCACTGCTATCAGGTGTTCGCCACTAGCATTTAAATTAAGTTGTTTATGCAGCACAAACGTATCATTTTCAAACCGAAAAACCGCACCATCACTAAATAGGATTTCTTTAACGTTAGCTTGAGTAAATGATCCCAGAACAAATTTTTGCTGTGCATTTTTAAGTGCTGCTAACTCAGACAGATCAAGAGCATTGAGCACTAACAGCTCATTGTTTCTATAAACAATAATCTCATCTTTGCCATCATTATTTATATCAAAAGCATCGACTGAATCAGCATTATAATAATCAAAAGTTAGCTCCGTGCTTAGTTCAACCTTTTGAGTGACTAAATTAACCTTTTTTAAAAATTTGCCTTCTAATACATATAAATAATAGGTATCAGTCACATTATCCTTTAACAGTGCTGTATCTTGAATACTGCTGTCAAAATCATAACGAGCTGTTACCTGATACTCATCCTTCGTATATTCAATGATATTAAAGCTGCTCTGTTGGGCAGATATAATATGCATACTATTCAACCCTGTTAGCGCTGTAACATATAAGCCTTTTTGACCCATAGAGTTGTCTAATGAGAAATCACGAAATACACTTGTAAGTTCAATATTTTGGTTGTTAGTAGCAGTTTGAAAAGATGTATTATTTTTTGAAGGTGTAGATAATTTAGCTTTTGTAGTTAAGCTATCGAAGTGTGACTTATCAAAATTTATTTTTTGACCGTTAACTAAAACAGCATCACCATAGGTATTTTCTTGAGTATTTTGTAAGTGTTCTGCATCAGTAGCATTTACTGAATAAGCACTCATCATGAGTAAAGTAAAGCAAGATAATTTAATCAATTCCCTAATCCTTTGTATTTTATTTTTAATTATAATGATCCATTAGCACCAGCATTATATAATCAAACATTTAAAAATAAAGAACCTATTAACAAAATTTAACAAAGGTTAACAAAGTTAAAAAGTGGCTAGCACCGAGTAATGCATAACCATAACTTCGCAAATTTAAAACCAAACTCAATGGCCAATAGGTAACGAACTATTCATATGTATCTTAAATCAACTAAAAGCAGATGTAGCTAAAGATTACTTAAGCGCACTTGAAGCCATTGACCCTGAGCTGATTAAACAAGCCATTGGCGGTGCTCGTTTTCAAGAGTGTTTTTTCACACATTGCCAAGACGATGCAATTGCGGCATTTGTTAAAGCGCGTATTTAATAAAATAGCGCCCTATATTTAAGGGAAGCACACTCCCCTTTTTTGCATCTAAGATAATTAACTTTTAACTTCCAGTGTTTATAATATCCTGAGACAAAATACGCTTATCGTCTTTGTATACTTCAAGCCAACCTGGTGGCGAGGTATCACAGCCGATCACTGTAACTTGTAATACATAGCTGTAACGGCCATTGTTAAATGTGTAGCTATGGTTACCACCGCTACCGTCAAACTTTATATCGCCATTAACTAAAACAATATCTGGTTTATCACTGAGTTTTTTATCAATACTCCACGATACATAGCGGAAGTTTCCATCCCCTAAGTCATCGATACGAATACGGAATTTAGCAGTTTGCCAATCTAAAATAGGCTCTGCAAAAGTATTAACACTTGGGGGCAGCGCTTGTTTATCAGCTGCTATTAAACGTTTCGCTAGCAACTGCTCTTTGGCTGTTTGGTAATTTATACCGATAATTTTACCGTTGCTATCAACCCAAACGATGCCACTATTTAGCATAATGCCGCGCCAGCCCACCTTATCCCAGTCAGTATCGATATTTGAATTGGCAATCTGTGCAGTCAGCTGCGGATCAAATACCTGCTCGAAACGTTCGACTAACTCAGCTTGATTATTAATAGCAGGCACTGGATAGCTGCGCTTTAACGGATAACTAACCAGCGCAGCAACCGCCGCTTTATCATCATCTTTAAACGCGGCAATAATAGATGAAATATTTTGATGATACTGCTGCTCAAGCGCAAACGTATTTGATGCGAAAAGTAGAGATAAGCACAGTAAAGTGAGATTTAGAAACTTCATGTGTAGCCCTTTAGTTAAAATATTGATTAATAAGGAGACGTAAAGAAACTAGGCGTTAGGTAAAAGTCAAAAACAATCCCCTTATACCTACAGTTATAATTACAGTTTTTAAGTCGTTGCGAATCATTATAAGTTTACGCCTAGATAAACTCATAATGCTATTTTGGTGACTTATCCCCTACCAACATGACTTAAATTGCATCATTGAATAACTCCACCAAACAAAGGTAATAAATCACCAGCTTATACAATTATTATTCATAAAAAAACGAGCCTAATTTGACTCGTTTTTACTTATCACTTACCGCTTAAAGCTGCCCTATTCCGGCTCATACCCCAAATTAGGCGACAGCCACCTTTCGGCCTCTTCCAGCGTCATGTTGGTACGTTTAGCGTAGTCTTCAACCTGATCCTTTTGTACTGCCGCTACGGCGTAGTATTTAGCCTCAGGGTGAGAGAAGTACCAGCCTGATACCGCAGCACCGGGCCACATGGCGTATGAGCTGGTGAGCTGCATGCCAATGCGCTTTTCAGTGTCGAGTAGTTGCCAGATTTTCTTCTTCTCAGTGTGCTCTGGACACGCTGGGTAACCGGGTGCTGGGCGAATACCTTGATAGTTTTCACGAATAAGATCTTCATTCGCAAGGTTTTCGTCTGGGGCAAAACCCCAATATTCTTTACGCACTTGTTCGTGTAAGTACTCAGCAAAGGCTTCGGCGAGTCTATCTGCCACCGCTTTTACCATTATTTTGTTGTAGTCATCTTGCTGTGCATCGAACGCATCAGCTAAGTCGTCTTCTTCAAGACCGCCTGTTACCGCAAATGCACCAAAGTAATCAGGCGTGCCTTTCGGGGCGATATAATCAGCTAAGCAGTAGTTAGCAAAGTCGGTTTTTTCTGTTTGCTGACGTAAATGGCACGATGTGGTTAATAGTTCAGCGCGAGTTTCGTCTGTGTATATTTCAATATCGTCACCCACGCGATTAGCTGGGAATAAACCAATTACGCCAAGCGGTTGCAAACTGCCAGACTTTTCAAGATCGTCTAACATGTCGTTAGCGTCTTTAAATAAGCTTTGCGCCTGCTCGCCAACCACTTCATCGGTCATGATACGTGGGTATTTACCAGCGATTGACCAGGTCATAAAGTACGGCGTCCAGTCTATGTATTGTCGTAAAGTGGCTATCGAGACATTTTTAAACTCTGTCACGCCCAGCTTTTTCGGCACCGGTGGAGTGTAATTATCCCAATCAAGCTTGGCGGCGTTGTCGCGGGCACGTTGAATAGTAACCGGTTTTGAACGTGGTTTTTTGCGTGCTTGCTGCTCGCGTACTTTGACATATTCAGCGCTGGTTTTTGCTAAAAATTCAGCTTTATGCTCTTTCGACAATAAGTTAGAAACCACGCCTACAGCGCGACTGGCGTTATTTACATACACCACGCCTTTGTCATATTGTGGCTCGATTTTAACGGCAGTATGCGCTTTTGAGGTAGTCGCGCCACCAATCAATAGCGGTAGTTCAAAACCACGGCGCTTCATTTCTTTGGCAACATGCACCATTTCATCAAGCGATGGTGTAATCAGCCCTGATAAACCAATAATATCGGCTTTTTCATCAATCGCGGTTTGCAGTATTTTATCTGCAGGCACCATTACGCCTAAATCGATAACTTCATAGTTATTACATTGCAGTACTACGCCAACAATATTTTTACCAATATCATGTACGTCACCTTTAACGGTGGCCATCACGATTTTACCGTTAGTAGCCCCTTCTTCTTTTTCTGCTTCAATGTAAGGGTCTAGGTAGGCCACTGCGCGCTTCATCACTCGCGCTGATTTAACGACTTGCGGTAAGAACATTTTACCTGCGCCAAATAAATCGCCTACCACATTCATGCCGTCCATTAACGGCCCTTCAATCACATGAATAGGTTTATCGGCAGCAGCACGGCATTCTTCGGTGTCTTCATCTATAAAGGTAGTAATGCCTTTAACAAGAGCATGTTCAAGGCGCTTTTCGACCGGCCAAGTACGCCATTCTAAATCCTCTACGCGTTCGGCTTGTGCCATGCCTGAGTATTTAGGTGCCAACTCAACTAAACGTTCACCTGCACCTGGATCGGTATTTAAAATAACGTCTTCAACGGCTTTTCGCAGCTCCGCTGGAATATCATCATACACAGCGAGTTGCCCTGCATTAACAATTCCCATATCCATACCCGCTTGAATTGCGTGATATAAAAATACTGAGTGAATAGCCTCTCGCACGGGGTTATTCCCACGAAACGAGAACGATACATTCGACACCCCACCCGACACTTTACAGTGTGGCAAGTTTTGCTTAATGCGACGTGTACCTTCAATAAATTCAACTGCGTAGTTGTCGTGCTCTTCAATACCGGTTGCTACCGCAAAGATGTTGGGATCGAAAATAATATCTTCTGGCGCAAAGCCAATTTCATCCACCAAAATGCGGTAACTACGCTGACAAATTTCAAACTTGCGATCGGCTGTATCTGCTTGGCCGTCGGTATCAAACGCCATAACCACTGCAGCGGCGCCAAAACGTTTAATAATTTTAGCTTGGCGAATAAATGGCTCTTCACCTTCTTTTAGCGAGATTGAGTTTACAATTGCCTTGCCTTGAATACACTTTAAGCCCGCTTCAATGACTTCCCATTTAGAAGAGTCAACCATAATTGGCACGCGAGAAATATCAGGCTCGGAGGCAATCAAATTTAAAAATTTCACCATGGCGGCTTTTGAGTCCAGCATGGCTTCATCCATGTTGATATCAATAACCTGTGCGCCGTTTTCTACTTGCTCGCGGGCAACATTAAGCGCGGTCTCGTAATCTTCTTCCATGATCAAACGTTTGAACATGGCTGAGCCGGTCACATTGGTACGTTCGCCAACGTTGGTAAATACTGCTATTTTTTGTGTCATCTCGGCTACCTTAGTTTAAATTACACGCTTCAAGGCCTGATAAGCGCATACGCACTTCAAGCTCTGGCAATAGGCGAGGTTTAACACCTTCAAGCCCTTTCGCAAATGCCCTGATGTGTGCAGGTGTGGTACCACAACAACCGCCAACAATATTGATAAAGCCAGACTTGCCCCAATCGATAATTTCTTGAGCCATTTCAGGTGCTTCTAAATCATATTCCCCAAACTCGTTCGGTAAACCAGCATTGGGGTGAACAGAGACAAAGGTTTCGCAAACACGCGATAGTTCTTCTACATATTGGCGCAATAAATCTGGACCTAGCGCGCAGTTCAAGCCAATTGAAATTGGCTTTATATGACGAATAGAATTATAAAATGCTTCGGTGGTTTGCCCTGACAGCGTACGGCCCGAGGCATCGGTTATGGTGCCAGAGATCATCACAGGCAACTTGCGCCCTGCTTGTTCAAACGCTTCTTCAACCGCGAATGAAGCCGCTTTTGCATTAAGCGTATCAAAAATTGTTTCTATCAAAATTAAATCAACACCACCTTCCATTAAAGCAAGGGTTGATTCAACATACGCGGTGACTAACTTATCAAACGTGACATTGCGATAACCGGGGTCGTTCACATCCGGTGAGATTGAACAGGTTTTTGAGGTTGGCCCTAAAACACCCGCTACATAGCGTGGTTTTGCTGGATTTTTAGCAGTAAACTCATCACAAATACTGCGTGCTAATTTAGCTGACTCTAAGTTTACTTCACGGCTGATGCTGGCCATATCGTAATCTTCCATCGAAATTGTAGTCGAATTAAAGGTGTTGGTTTCGATAATATCGGCACCTGCACTTAAAAAGCCACGATGAATATCAGCAATAATTTTTGGTTGTGTAATGCTTAATAAATCATTATTACCTTTAATTAGCACATGCCAGTCTTTAAAGCGCTCGCCACGGTAATCGTGTTCTTCTAATTTGTGTTCTTGGATCATGGTACCCATAGCACCATCAAGAATTAAAATACGCTGTTTTAACGCTTCAATTAACTCGGCGCTTTTGTTTTCTAAATTATTCGGCATAGTTGTTAGTCCTTACGGCTTGGCTAACTAAATTAATATCATAGGGTGTGGTTTGGTACACATAATAATTTAACCAATTCGAAAACAGTAAAAAGGCATGGCTTTGCCAAGTTTTCGACGGTTCGTTATCTGGGTTGTTCTCTGGAAAGTAATTTTCAGGCAATGGCGCATCAGGGCCTTTTTCTAAATCGCGCTGATATTCGCCTTTTAAAGTGTCTGCATCATACTCAGGATGCCCGGTAATATACACTTGGCTGCCGGATTTATTTTTTATTAAGTAAGCGCCCACTTGCTCTGAACCTGCCAGCACAACTAAGTCATCACAAGCGTTAATTTTTTCAATATCAATATGACCATAACGCGAGTGCGGCACTACAAAGGTATCGTCAAAACCACGCGTTAAGGCTCCATGTTCAAAGTAACACTTATGGGTAAACACGCCACAGAGCTTATTTTCTTTTAGTTCACGCTTTAGATTATAATGATGAAATAAACCCGCGTGAGCCGCCCAACACGAAAATAATGTTGAGGTTACATGCTGCTCCGCCCAATCTAAAATTACTTTTAGTTCATCCCAGTAGGCTACATCGTCATATTCTAAATGTGCCAATGGTGCGCCGGTAATGAGTAATGCATCGTAATTGTTGTCTTTCACTTCAGAGAAATAACGATAAAAAGTGTCTAAATGCTGCTCTGAATTGCTACTGCTGCGATGAGTGTCTAAACGTAGAAGCTCTACATTCACTTGTAAGGGTGAATTAGCGAGCAAACGAATAAATTGCACCTCGGTTTCTACCTTATTAGGCATTAAGTTTAAAATCGCCAAGCGCATCGGACGGATCTCTTGGGTTTTAGCGCGGCTTTTTGGCATTACGAATACGTTTTCTTGACGTAACTTCGCAATTGCGGGCAATTCATCTTTAACGGTAATAGGCATACTCATCTCCAAGGCATAATTAACCAATGGCTAATTATGAACGGATAGCTGGAAATTTCAACCTCTAGATGTTTAGATGTCCAAATGAATTTATTTTAGCTATTCTTTTGCATTCTAAAAACCGCTCGCCATAATGCGCCTGTTGATTTTATTTTAAGGTGGTAAACGTGATTGATTGGCTAGGCTTAGGAGAACTTTTTGCTATATTAGCAGCTATTGTTTGGGCGCTTTCGACCATTTTATATAAAGGTTTTAGCCATCACTTAACGCCTATGCAGCTAAACATCAGTAAAGGCGTGTTAGCAAGTGCCATGATGTTAGCGACTATTGCGATTACTCAAGACGCTGCACTACCACATCATCTGACAAGCTGGCTTTGGCTAATTGCTGGCGGGGTGATTGGGATTGCGATTGGCGATAGCGCCTATTTTACTGCGCTGCGAAATATTGGCCCTGCTCGCACGTTAGTTATTGAGTCCCTTGCTCCAGCCCTTGTGGGGGTTTTTAATATCCTGCTATTAAATCATTATTTATCGCCATTTGCATGGTGCGGTATTGTACTTACAACCATTGGCGTAGTAATAGCAATCAAGCCTGAAAAAACATTGCCACAGGTTGATCATCAACATTATCGCAAAGGTGTTTTATGTGCCCTTGCAGCTGCTATCTGCCAAGCGCTCGGTATGGTGATGTCTAAAGGCGCACTCAATAATGAGCATATGAGTAGCTTATGGGCGGCATTAATTAGATTAGCAGCAGGTACGATGACTGTGGCCTTAGTTGTTGCAGTATTTAAAAGCAGTGAATTTAAACAAGCACTAACTCTGAGGGGAATTAGCGGCAAACAATGGTTTTTTGCGGCTGTGTTTTTAGGCACTTTCCTTGGTTTATGGCTTCAACTTGGCGCAGTTAAATATACCGATCCAGCCATTGCACAAACGATTTTCGCAACCGCGCCATTAATTGTAATGAGCATTGGTTTTATAAAGCGCGAGCCCGTTACCAATAAAATGTTAATAGGCGGCTTGCTTGCTTTAATCGGTGTAGGAGTATTGCTCGCGAATTAGCACATTGTTATTTGGTTGATTCGTTGACTGTTTCACCTGTGAGCCACTACAATACAACATTGAAATTTTTATTATTATTTGAAGGCTCCTTCCATGGTTTTACCTGATAAGTTTATTTTCTCGATGAGTCGAGTATCTAAGGTTGTGCCACCTAAGCGCACTATCTTAAAAGATATTTCTTTGCATTTTTTCCCGGGCGCAAAAATTGGTGTACTTGGTTTAAACGGTTCTGGTAAATCAACGTTGCTACGTATTATGGCCGGCCTTGATCAAGAGTTTGAAGGTGAGGCATATCCTCAACCGGGCACTAAAATTGGTTACTTACCGCAAGAGCCTATTCTAGATGAAAGCAAAACGGTTCGTGAAACTGTGGAAGAAGCAGTCAGCGAAGTTAAAAACGCGCTTAACCGTCTTGATGAAGTATATAACGAATACGCGATGGAAGATGCTGACTTTGACGCACTAGCCAAAGAGCAAGGTGAGCTTGAAGCAATTATTCAAGCCCACGATGGTCATAACATCGACAACGTATTAGAGCGCGCCGCAGATGCCCTGCGCTTACCTGAGTGGGATGCTAAAATTGAATTCTTGTCAGGTGGTGAGCGTCGCCGAGTGGCTATCTGCCGCTTATTGCTTGAAAAACCAGATATGCTTATCCTCGATGAGCCGACTAACCACTTAGATGCAGAATCTGTAGCATGGCTTGAGCGCTTCTTGCATGATTACGAAGGCACTGTTGTGGCGGTAACCCATGACCGTTACTTCCTCGATAATGTAGCTGGCTGGATCTTAGAGCTTGACCGTGGTGAAGGTATTCCATGGGAAGGTAATTATTCTTCTTGGCTTGAGCAAAAAGATGCGCGCCTGCAGCAAGAGCAAAAGTCTGAAAAAGCCCGTCAAAAATCAATTGCACAAGAACTTGAGTGGGTACGTTCAAACCAAAAAGGTCGTCAAGCTAAGTCAAAAGCGCGTATGTCGCAATTTACTGAAATGCAGCAGTCTGATTACCAAAAACGTAATGAAACCAACGAGCTATTTATTCCACCTGGACCACGTTTAGGTGATCAAGTTATTGAAGTTAAAAACTTGAAGAAAAGCTTTGGCGATCGCGTGTTAATTGATGATCTAAGCTTTACTGTGCCTAAAGGCGCAATTGTTGGCATTATCGGTGCCAATGGCGCAGGTAAATCAACGCTGTTTAAAATGCTCAGCGGTGAAGACAAACAAGACAGCGGTGAAATTAACCTAGGTGAAACGGTTGAACTGGCAACCGTTGATCAGTTCCGTGGCAATATGGATGACAGCAATACTGTTTTCCAAGAAATTTCAAACGGCCAAGACGTACTAAAAATTGGTAACTTTGAATTCCAAAGCCGTGCCTATGTTAGTCGCTTTAACTTCAAAGGTAACGATCAGCAAAAATTTGTTAAGGACTTGTCAGGTGGTGAACGCAACCGCTTACACTTAGCTAAGTTATTAAAAGCCGGTGGCAACGTTATCCTGCTGGATGAGCCAACCAATGATTTGGACGTTGAAACATTACGTGCCCTTGAGAACGCTATTTTAGAATTCCCAGGCTGCGTTATGTGTATCTCGCATGACCGTTGGTTCTTAGACCGTATTGCAACACATATTCTTGATTACCGTGACGAAGGCCAAATTAACTTCTTCGATGGTAACTACACTGAATATGAAGAATGGCTTAAAAAGACCTTAGGCACTGCGGCTACGCAACCTAAGCGTATTAAGTACAAAAAGATAGGTTAAGTTCTAGGTTCTAAACATTTTTTAAGCCCCATATTTATGTGGGGCTTTTTTTATTAACCTGGAATATAGATCAGAGATTCACGATCCAGAGTTCAGCTTATACCAATCGTGTTAAGTTACTGACCATTTATAGCGACAGATAAATGGAGTGATAACAAGACATAAATTTTGACATGTAGTTGTTCTACATGAAAAATTTATAACGCAGTTAGCGCTTTATTTAGCTCGCTAGAATGGTTAAATATTTAAGTCGATTGGTATTAATTACACATGCTGACTAAAAAACAGGCTACACTTAATCCTAATACTCCTAAAAGGAATAATGATGGAAAACCGCCGACATTACACGCGCATTTTATTTTCAACTCCCGCGCATTTAACCAATAATACCCATAGTTACCCCTGCCAGTTGCTCGATATATCATTAAATGGCGCTCTAGTTAGTCGCAATAATGACTTTAACTTTACAAAAAACAGTAGTGCTATTCTTGCCTTTAAACTCCCGCAAAGTGAAGTAATCATCGCGATGACTGTCACTATTTGCCATATCGAACAACAACATATAGGTTTAAAATGTACCCATATTGATATAGATAGTATTACCCATTTAAAGCGTTTAATTGAGTTAAACCTCGCTGACGATACACTACTGCACCGTGAACTTGAGAGTTTGATCCACAGTGCGTAAAGCAAGTAACTGGATTGAAATTGCCCTGTAGGTTACCCTAGAGAAAATTCGCAACGCAATCTGACTATGGCTCTTAATCAACACTTACCGCTGGTTTATCACCCTAACTATTCGTTTAACTTTGATCCTAACCATCGTTTTGTAATGAGTAAATTTGCCCATTTATACCAACAAGTAAAAGCACTTGGTTTGGCGAATAGCAACCTAATCACACCTCAACTTGGCAGCCCTGAGGCGCTTGAATTGGTACATTGTGATAATTACATTCAAGATTTATGGCATAACCGCTTAGATGATAAAGCGATGCGTCGTATTGGGCTACCTTGGTCTGAACAATTAATGGCACGAACTTTTACCGCACCTCAAGGCACGTTGCAAACTGCGCGCTTAGCTCTTGAGCACGGCATTGCATGCCATTTAGCCGGCGGTACACACCACGCTCACAGCGATTTTGGCTCTGGCTATTGTATGGTCAACGACTTAGCCTTTACTGCTCAAACGCTGATTCAATCAGCTGAAGTGACCAATGTATTGATTTTTGACTTAGATGTACACCAAGGCGATGGCACCGCAGCCATATTACAACACCAACCTTATGCATATACCTGCTCGATTCATTGTGAAAAGAATTTTCCATTTCGCAAATCCGCCAGCGATCTCGACATTGGTTTAGCTAATAATATGCAAGATGATGAATATTTAGGGGTTGTTGATGATACCTTGCGCTTTTTACTCAGAGAACTTAACCCTGATTTAGTGCTGTATGATGCCGGAGTTGATATTTGGCAACAAGATGGCTTAGGTAAGCTTGATGTTAGCTGGCAAGGCATTGAAAAACGTGATCACTTAGTGTTTAAGCGCTGTATTGAGCACAATACGCCAGTGGCAAGCGTGATTGGCGGAGGTTATGACAGAGATCACTTGCGCCTTGCAAAACGCCACGCAATTGTTATAGAGCAAGCTGCGCTGTTTTAAAAGCAGAGTATAAAACTGCTAAAACAGTATTTTTGACTACACTTTAAATTCATACCTTTATTGAGATCATTATGCGACTGTTGTTTATTTTGTTACTTGCATTTATGTCGAGTATTGCTAACGCCGAAGAAGAAGCTGTAAAAGAAGAGCTTCCGCCGATTAACCCAGCTTACAATGCAGAGCATGCTATGGTGCTCGTTAATCAAGGCTCGCGTATTTTTGCAGTTAGCCTACCGACTTATAAATTACCTCACGATGTGCAAGTTGTTTATCAAATTGAAAACCCAGATGTCGCTTTTTTAAGCCTGGTACGTGATGCAGAGCTTATTACTATCAAACCACAACCATTTAATATTCAACGGCTAATGCGTGGCGAAGAACTAACAATTACGGCAGATGTGTATGCCGGACACTACCAGCGCGATGGCAGTTTGGTTTATCAACATAGACCTATTGTAATGAGTAAATTACTTTATGCGCGGGAATTAACTGATTTGAACGAATCATCGCAGTGGCAAGAATACGACATGATCACCCTCAAAAATAATGAGCGAATTTATATCCATAAAATAACCCAAGCACCGAGTTTTAATCACCTTATTTTTGCAGATTTAACTAATGCCTGTCTGCAAAAATTTCGCACATCAAAACGCGTCCCAAATGCTAGCGAATTAACCTATAAATTTGCCAACTGTGGCACCTTAAAGCCGCTCTATTTTGATGTTGAAGGTTTGCAGTCAAAGTGACTAAAAACTCAACGAGATATGTGAAATGTTGTTAATAACATTGAAAAACATGTTTGCTTGTTCATCAGGCATCACTTGCTCTCCCCAGTAGTAAACATAAGAGCGTCCATCACTGCCATGAAATTGTATCCAATGGTTATCCCGTTGAAGGTTTTGCATTATCTACTTCAACACCTTCACAACGCCAATAATCATCAGTTCATTGCTACTGAACTAGCAGCACTGAAAAAAAACACATAACAAGAAAATACTAATTTTAAACATATTAAACTCCCAACAACGTTATTTTAAATTTTTAATATAAAGCTTTAATCGCAATAAAAGATAAAAAAAGGAAATATCTGTCTCTATTTATTCTTTTAGGTAACCACTACCGATTATTAATTTTGTATTATCTTTTGATGGGTAAAAACTGTGCCAGTCATAATTTTCGAATAAAACAACTTGTCTGTTTTTTTTATCAACATAAATATAGCGAACTTTGGGTTTACTTGAAATTTCTAAAGTGACAGCTAAGTTCTGCCAGTTATCTATAAAGTCCGCACTACATATAGGTAATTTATAAAGGCCATCGATTAAATTAAGCAGCTTATTGAAGTGACTACCTTCATGTTCAACTGATGGTGTTTTATCTATACTATAACTAATATCATAACGTTCACTTCGGTAATTATGTACTTCAAAAGTACGTGCTCCAATATTAATCTTTTCCTTGCTAATAAACTCCCCTTTGGCCGTTAATATGTCACGCTCAAATAAAACTTTTGATTCCGTTTCAATCTGAAACTGTTTGAACGGTACTTTTAAACCAGTAACATAATTAAGCTCTATAAGTTTTATTGCCTCTATTGTTTTTTCACATGAAAAAGCCACTGATGAAATACTTATCATTAGTAATATCAATAATCTTACCAACATCTCATTGTATCCCCGCATTTTGATGCAACGTCCCTTATATAAGACTTTTCAATTTCATTTATTGAATGCATGAACGATTGCGATTTCTCATAATACTGATCCGCCGTTAAAGTTGCGCTCCAAACTCCCCTGCTTGGCGCGCGGAAGGCCCGACAGAGGTTGCGGTAGTACCTAATAGATCCCCAGTTAGGGTCATACCACCTTCAAATATACTCGTCGCATATGGCATAGCTTCTTCCACTGCGGCACTATTAAGGCCATCAAACATTGCTCTCCTATACAAGAACCAGCTGAGTCAGGTCTTGCATATTGCCTTTTAAAAGAAAGACCTGAACCTACTCTCCCTGCACGTTAACCGCTCATATTTTAAATGTTGGATATCCCCAATGTCTGAGCCATAAAGGGTTGGTTATGTGAAAACATAAACCACGGATTTGTTATAGCGCAGGGCATAAGCACTGCCAAAAACTGGACTGACATTGGCACTAAAAGATAACTGAGGCGAAAGCCAAGGACCTTAATTTGTATGGCGTTCTTTATTCAAGCCACAGTGCATATTCACACCAATCGACGTCATTACTGGATGTATAGCCATATTTAAATTGAGTTTAAAAAGTAAGAAAACTTGGTTTTTTGAATAAAAAGATCAAGAAAACACAGCTGCCTGCTTAACCGGAACTTTCTAATGGGTGACTCTACGCTCCCTAAATGCCATGAAATTGTACCCAATGGTTATCCCACTGAAGATATACATTTTCCACTTCAACACCTTTACCACGCCAATGATCATCAGTTCATTGCTACTGAACTAGCAGCACTGAAAAAACACATAATTAGAAAATACTAATTTTAAACATATTAAACTCTCAACAAAGTTATTTTAAATTTTTAATATAAAGCTTTAGTCGCAATAAAATAAAAAGGCAAAAATAAAGACCTGGCACTATTTATTTTTCTCTCCTTTTTTATTCTTCAAAAAAAAATAAAATTAAATTCCATACAGCTATCAACAATTTTATTTTCAGCGACTATACTTTTATTATTTTTACTGATTCCCTGCTGTAGGGGTGCTTCAAATAACTATACTTATCAATAAGCTCTATTTCCCCTTTCGAATTTATAAAAACAAATAAATTCAACTTCGCTGCTTTAAAATCATTATGAGAGAATACACTTGAGTTAAGGGCCGTTACTTTTATAGAATCAAACAGTTCACTACCACAAAAGTTATAATCAACTCTAATAGAGCAGCCTTTAAAAGAGAGAGCACAATTAGGATCTGTAGCATATACCTCAAACATAAATATTAAGCTAAACATATAAAAAATAAGGCGTTTAATTTTCATACTTCACTCTCAGGGTAACTTTTTCCAACTTCGATAAATATCTTCACCGTTTGTAACAGTCCAATTTTCATTTGGCGATGGGGCGTTTGCAAAATTTGATAAAAAAACGGTTGTATGGCCAATTTCATGAGCTAAAAGGGTATCAATAGACTGCATCATTGTAATTTTTCTTGCATTAAAGATATCAACATCTCCGTAATACACATAATTATCACTTGCCTGAAAAGCGGATTCTTCAGGGTCAAAGGGTCAGGTCTTGCATCTTGCCTTTTATTATAAAAGTCAAAAAGAAAGACCTGACCCTATTTATTCTTTTTCACACTCAACTCAAAAATTAGGTTTTCATTTCCTTCTATTAGGTAAGAAATTTTAACAACTCGTCCCTCTTGGATTGTATCTGAATCATGCTTTCTATTCGCAAAAAAGATGCTTTCTGTTCCGTAATCATTATACTTAAAGCGTACTCCACCAACTGTAAAAGTCTCTTCTCTACTATTTCTTTCAACAATTTGAATATCTTCAATAATTCCTTCAACTGTAGAATAACTTCCAGAGTCTATGTCATTAGATTTTGATACTAGGCCATAAAATGAAAGTGACTGCATTACAAAAAAGCCAAATACAAATAAGAAACCAAGCCAGAAGTTAACTTTCTTTTTAAATTGTAGTTTCTTCTCGTACCAGTATTTTATTTTCGGGCAGCACAATAATAGTAGAACAGAACAAACAAGTGTTAAGTAAAAACTAAATTTGGTGCCCATAAAATCGGACTGATAATAGATTTCAAACATAAACTAAATCTCCTCCGATTAATCTATTGGCGCGTCGTTGTCATATGTACCATATTAGCTCCGCTTCCCCAGCCAATATCAAAACCGAAAGACGTATTAGATACCACACCCGGCCCATAAGTTATAGCAACATCCAACCCAAAGGGACTAAATGTGAGCAGTCAAAGGGTCAGGTCTTGCATCTTGCCTTTTATTATAAAAGTCAAAAAGAAAGACCTGACCCTACTAATTCTATATTAAACTCTCAACAACGTTATTTTAACTATTACTACAAAACTGTAATCGCAAATAAAATACAAAGGAAAATAGAAAGACCTGACCCCACCATTTCTATTTAAATTTATTTATTTATTTCCTTTTCAAAAACCCCACCAATTAAGATCCGATCATTATACTTGGTCTTAATTATAAAGCTCGCATCTTTCCAGTCGCCTTCGTGATACCAAACAATTACATTTTCAGTTTTAGACGAAAAAACCTCAATATATTTTGACCCTGAATGTACAATAAGTGAAGTAAGAGCCAAATAATTTGCGATTTTTTTAGGCTTACAGGACAAGGTATTATCTTTTCTAAAATCATTAATAATGGAAATCAAAACATCAAAGTAATTATTATTAACAAGGTTTATAGTTGGTAGCGCGTTAACTACCATCTCTGTAAAATGAAGTTCGTAGTTATCATTTTCATATATATTCACAACTAGAGGTCGCTCGTCCGTGCCTATATTTTCACTATAATAGCTAGAGTCTTTAGGTATACCCACTTCCAAACCCTCAGAACTCTCTAGATTAAAATGTTTCAAAGATTCAATGGGACTTTTATCAATAAAACGATAAATTTTCATAACTTCAACATCAGATGCAGACAAGTTACACCCCGCATAACAAATATTAGAAAATAAACCTAAGAGAATAGTTTGGAGTATTCTTTTTAACATCTGAATGCACTTCCACAATTTTCTGCATAATATTTCAACGAGCGGCTATCTAGTTTGTTGAGAGTCATTTTAAAACTGTCTGAACGGCTATAATAATTATTTGCCGCCGATGCCGCCGCCCATAGCCCCATGGCCCCGTCAGCTTGAGCCATCACGCCAATATTAGGTAGAGAGACTCCAACAGCTTGTTTAATTGTTTGCTCGGGATCTCCTATTAATGTCATGCCGCCACTGGCAATCGACATAGCTGAAGGTAACAACTCATTAAATGCATCCACACTTAGGTCGTTTATCATAAAAGTCCGAATTCGTCTAGCAACAAGACTAGACCTCACAATATTCGCTCCATTACCTTTTGTATAGCCGCCCCTGATAGCCCATCCAGCTATCTTAGCTCGATCTCCTATATCTCTATAGTTTAATTTAGCTAAATGTTCACGAACCGCTCGTGCATGTTCTTTAATCTGCTGCTTTTTGGCTTCAACAGCCCCTGCTCCTTCAGCATTATACCACCATTGCATTGCTGAGGTGACGGCGCCATTGGCAAACTTTCCACCCGTAAGTTTAGACACGGTGCCGCCCACAACCCCTGCAATCGCGGTACGACTATATGCATTACCAAATTCAGTGGTTTTTGGATTCATAAATCCTTTCATACTGGCGGTGACTAAGGAGCTGACAAAGCCATGACCAAATTTACCACCTTGCAAGACTGCAGAAACGCCTCCTACCATCGCATGCGATGCCACATTTTGAACAGCAGTCCACCCACCAACATCAAAATCTAAGTTAGCACCAATGTGTTGAGAAATATCTATTGTAACCGACGAAATTACGTAAGCCTTTAAAGCTGCACCAAAACTACCGGTAACCGCATAGGTTTTTAAGCCTTGATATAACGGTAATGCATAAGGTGCCCAAATCCCTATTGCTATACTTACAGCCGCATCGAGTATCGGAATACTGGCAATGGCTTTGAGTATTGATGTAAGCCCCGTTATTTTCATTAGCTTTTTCAAGAAATAACCGCTGGGGTCGTTATAGGTCAGCGGGTTATTTAACACATAACTACAGCGGTTATGACTTTGCGTTAAATTAGGGAACTGGACAAAGGGATCCGCTTGTAAAAAACGACCAATGTTGGCATCGTAGATGCGGCCATTCATGTGGATGACTTCCAGCTCATCCATTTGTTCATGGTCGGTGAAGCTGCGCATTTGCGACAATAACATCGCATTACTTGTGAGTGCTTGGCTTGTATAAACTTGTTGCTGCTTGCCCCACGGATCATAAATGTATTGGCCAATGCCTTTACCTTGTTGATCTGTAATAAGCACCGTAGAGCCAAGCATATCTGTATGGGCTACTTGTACTTTTTGTACTTGTCCTTCAATTTGGCTTAGTTCAGAAGAAAAGGGACAGCCATATATTTTTGATTTCCCATAATAGCTATCTGTCGTTAAAGTTACACTCCCACCCGATTAAGCTACTCACTTAACCAAACCATCCAGCTTGTCTCAAATTATCATTTAAAGCGTTATTATAAACCGAGCTAAATAATATAATTACCATTTTAAATTAATATGAAAATCTAATTTCCCCCACTCCAATTCTTAACTAACTTCTCAAATGGAATATCTACCGAAAGCACGCACACTTCTCCATTACCACTTTCATTTGAGCGATATTCAAAATTAGCTATTAATTCAGAATATAAATTAGAATCAAACCAAATTGCAGAGACAACGAATTTATTATTTTCTTTATACTCTTCAATTTTAGAGTATAAAGATAATCGACTATCTTTTTTATTAAGTAAAAACATTACACTTTCAATCTTCAAGCCTGAAAATTCTTTAGGATAAAAAACATACAGCTGCGTTGCATCGTTGAAAATAGTTTCTGACTTATAAACATGTTCAATCAAATTTTCTTTTTTTGGACAACCATTCTGCGCTTTATTAATAAAGACTTCATTTGAGGTAATTGCTGCCATCATTACAAAAATTACATTAATCATTTTTTACACTCGACCTATACTCTTTGAAATTACAGATTCAGGTTTATTGCTTCATAACACTACTTATATGCCAGCATCGAAAAACCGTCACTGAGGAATTATGACAAGCTATTATGAAGCAAGTGAGCTGAACCCTATTTGTTCGTGGTTTTTGTGCAGTCAATTTCTTCTTCGTAAAGTTTGTCGCTGTAATACGTGGTGTCATTGGCGTTCACTTACATAAAACGCTGATGTTGCGGGCCACAAGTAAAGTTGAGGGTTTGCACATCTTTTAATATTTACGTGGGTTTACCCATAGCGTTATAGCTCGCGCTGGTGAAGCCGTCACCTCACGTCATGTTTCCACGGAAGTTTTAGCTAAAGGTGCGCCAACTACCGCTACGTACAGGTATTTACTCTAATTCAAGTTCAAATAAGTTGACAGGCAAAAAGAAAGACCTGACACGATTTATTTTTCTTCTAATCAACAATTTCTAAAAAAATTAAAATTCTAAATGCAATTGCAAATACTAAAAGTGATAAACCTAAATAAAAAGCAATTCTAAGTGGCAAAAATACGTCATCTTCATACTTACGTTTTCTATAAAAAATAAAAAAAGTGTATTTATAATGAAAAGTAGAAGATAAATATAAAAATGACTCTTTAGCGTCATCAATAAAACCACTAATTGGATTATAAGAAAAAACCACGTTAAAGCTATTATAATCATCCCCCCTTAATTTTTTATTCACGATAAAGCAGGTTTATTTATTAGTTTATTCGAATTGGTTTAAATCCACTGAAGTAATTGATGTTGCTAAGATGGACTGGTTCCTTAAAATAGCATCAAGCAAGTACTCAATTTGAACACTAAATCTCATTGTAAATTTAAGTCCCCCCCAATTCAATTTATGCAACTCAACTGTAAGCTGTCTTACTTGTTGTCCATAGCCCCTACTCCCACCACATGTTAGCTCAGTTTTTAATCACATTCTTATATGATTAACCGACTGATTAATAAAATATTTAAAGTTATATATAGATCCAGATTATGAAAAATTAATAACTAAAGCCATAACAAAAGTAATAGCAATAAAGTTATCTATGATTAACTTTCTACTATATTATTTTCGTACACTGGCATACAACTCCTGCATTACAAGCTGTAAACCTTGCTGCATGTTCTCACTCGATTGTCCTGCAAAACCAAGCCGAGCATAGCTATAGTTTATGGGTTTTAAGCTACGTACTGAGTTGGTAAAGTAAAACTCGGCTTGGGTTTGTAAATATATACCTTGCTTTGCTAACTGCGCTTTTAAGTGCTGAGTGTCTTTATTAAAGTTGACCCACATCGCCATGCCGCCGTCGGGCTTTTTATATTCTATAGGATGCCCAAGTGCTTGTAGCTCTATTAAATAGGCATCCATCGCTTCATAGCGCTGTTTATACAGTTTGGTCATACGCTTTAAATGGCGTTCAAAGCCACCTTCTTTCATCCAGTGCGCCACAGCTAATTGCATGATCACATCGTTCTTATGGTTCATCAGCTGCTTCCACGCAGTTAATTGCGCTAATACTTCAGGCGCTGCGCAGATATAACCGATACGTGCAGCTGAAAACATAATCTTTGAAAACGTCGATAGGTAAATAACTATGCCCGCGGGATCATCGGCGGCCATGGGTTGTAATGGCTGACAGCGATAATGAAATTCATGGTCGTAGTCATCTTCGATGATCATAACGTTATGGGCATAACACAGTTGATAAATTTGCAAGCGCCGCGTTGGCGATAAGGTCACGGTAGTTGGGTATTGGTGCAACGGCGTTAAGTACAGCATTTTAATTGGATAACATTCCAGCTGGGCTTTTAAATCATCAACACATAAGCCTTCATCGTCTTGTTTTATATCAACCAATTGCGCGCCACAAGCTGCAAATGCTTGCCTTGCTGGCGGATAACCTAACGTTTCTACTGCGACAAAATCATCTTTTTTTATAAACGCTTTTGCGATTAAAAACAGTGCTTCTTGCGAGCCATTGCAGATCAATACATCGCTTACGTTTAAATTACGCGCTTTGTATAAGTAATCACAAATATGAGCTTTTAATTGCTCGTTACCACTGACCTGCCCATAATGCAGTTGATTGATATCTAAGTGATTACACACATGGCTGACGGAGCGTTTAAATTCTTTTTGTGGGAAACTGGCAAGATCAGGCAAGCCACCAGCAAAGTTATATCTATACGCAGTTAAATCCATTCCAGCAGCAGGCACAGCCAATGTTTTAGCAAATTGATAAGGTTTTGCTTTCAGTATTGGAGTACTTGAGGTACTAACACTACTTTGAATGGGCAATGAGTTGGTGATCCGATAACCTGAGCGCTGCTGAGATTCAAGCCAGCCTTCCGCTACTAATAATTGCAATGCATTCATCACTGTATGGCGATTGAGCTGATAAGTGTTTGCCATGACACGCGCCGAGCTGAGTTTTACCCCTGGCGCAAGCTTGCCTTGCATTATGGCACTGCGTATCGCGCTGGCCAGTTGCAAATATTTGGCAGGCTCGGACTCATCAAATTCAATAACTAACGGCTGCATTACGACTCCAAAAACACTCTAAACTGGTCTAGTTAAAAAGCTAAAACTGGTTGTTTATTACTGACCAAAGTAGCGTACCTTTGTTATTCATAAATAGCAAAATATGGGGCTTATCATGTTTACAAAACACATTCATCAAACCAATAAGCTGGCTTTAGAGCCACTGACACAAAACCACCTAGAGGGGCTATATCAAGCAGGCCAAGATCCACAAATATGGCGTTGGGTTTTAATGAATTACACCCAAACCCGTGCAACTCTCGATGATTGGTTTATCAATACAGCGCAGTTTAATGCCGAACAACAAATAGTCTACGCCATAGTTGATAAAGTAAGTAAGCAGGTGCTTGGTACTACACGTTTATTTAGGTTAGATAAAAAAAATTACAGCGCCGAGATTGGCCACACATTTATTGCTAAAAAGTGGCAACGTAGTTTTGTAAATACCCACGCTAAATACTTGCTACTGCAATATGCGTTCGAAGAATTAGGCTTAGTGCGTATTGCTTTTAATACCCATGAACAAAACCAAAAATCGCGTAATGCTATAGCACGCCTTGGCGCGCGCTTTGAAGGCATTAGTTATAAAGACAGGTTACTTGCTGATGGCTCATACCGAAACACCGCTCAGTTCAGTATTATAGACGAGCAATGGCCGACAATAAAATCTCAGTTAGAAGGAAAACTATAATGTACCCAGCAGCCCATTTTCAACAACATGATAGCAAGCAATTACAACAGTTAGTAAATAGCTATCCACTGGCGACCATTTTAATGCCTAATACACAAAACCAACTCAATGATATATGCCGCGTGCCATTATTATATGACCCAGCTCGCGAGGTTTTTATCGGCCATGTGGCCAAATATAATCCCCTGTCATCATTTGATGGTCAATCAGTGAAGCTATTGTTTAGTGGCGATGATTGCTATTTATCGCCCGCTTACGCACACAATAAAACCCTACCTAGTTGGCTTTATTCGAGTGTTTATGTGACAGCTAAAGTGCGTATTGTTAAAGACCAACAGCACAAAGAACAGATCATGCAACGACTAACAGATCATCTTGAGCAACACTTTACTGAGCATGCTACAGATAAATGGCAAATTAATGAGGTACCCGTACAGCATCGCCATGTAATGTACCAACAATTAAGCTTTATTGAATTTATTCCTAGTCACTGGTGTGGCAATTTTAAACTTAGTCAAAACAAGCCTGCTGAAATACGTGCAGCCATAAAACAAAGCTTAATGTTAGCGGGGAAACTCAGTATTGCTGAGTTAATCAATTAGCGGTGCTATAAAAATGAAAAAAGGCTCCTCGGAGATCTTAGAGCCTTTGGTTAACTTTGAAATAAACTCGGTTTAGTAATTAGTTAAAAGCAAACAGATGCGGGGCAATATTTTGGTAATCAACTGCCATGGCGATACTCAGTGCAGTGATATTCACAATTGAAAACGCAAATACTTGGCGTGCCCAACCACTAATATCAATATTACGACGATAACCTCGCAGCGCCATTAATAACCACCAAAAACTAGTAGTGCAAGCAACAGCTAAAAAAGCCATACCGGTATAACCGCCAATGGTTAATAACATTACCACTAACGCATATACCGCGATATACAACACAATATGATGTTTAGCTTTATCAATACCTTGCGCTACCGGTAATACCGGAATACGCGCAGCTTGGTAGTCTTTATAGCGAAAAATAGCAATCGCATAAGAGTGCGGCATTTGCCACAAACTAAACATTACTAATAAGATCAACGCGCCAACATCAAACTGTGCTGAAACAGCGCAGTACCCTACCACTGGTGGTACTGCTCCTGATAAACTACCGATAAACGTGCCATACACTGAGCGACGCTTCATATATAAGCTGTAAACACCCACGTATATGACATAACCAAACACAGCAAAAAATACCGCAATCCAGTTAGTAAAAACCATTAGTAAAGCAAAGCCTAGTAAGCCAAGTACTGTGCCATGCAGCAAAGCCGTGGTTGCAGACATTTCACCGGTAACGGTTACCCGTGTTCGCGTGCGCGCCATGCGAATATCAATATCACGGTCGATCACATTATTGATCACGCAACCTGAGGCTACCACCAGCGATAAGCCAACTAATGTAGCAAGCATTAGCCAGCCATCAATATCACCACGCGAGGCGAGTAAAAACCCACCCGCAACCGAGATCAAATTACCCATGATAATACCGGGCTTAGTGACCTTTAAATAACGACGAAACATCTGCAGTTCCCCTATTCTTTGCTTTACGAAAACGTACTAGCTGGGGCTAGTACATCATCATGGCGTTCGATTCGTAGATGATCCATACAGACAGGCCAACCACCATGACGATGATCAGCGCACTGAAGATGAACGATAACGAACTGGCTTTACCGTCTTCGGTGGTAAAGTTCAGGTGCAAGAAGTATTTTAAATGCACCCAAATTTGCACAATGGCCATTACGACAACACAGGCAAATGTGGTTGGTTTTGACAATGTACCGCTCATCACCGCCCAAAATGGAATGGCCGTTAGAATGATTGATAAAACAAAACCTATTAAATAGTCTTTAACACTGCCATGTGAAGCATCACTATGGCTTTGTGTATGTAGCTCATTAAATACATGTGATTCACTGTGGCTCATTACATCACTCCCATTAAGTAAACAACGGTAAATACGCAGATCCATACCACATCTAAAAAGTGCCAAAACAAACTTAAGCAACTTAAACGTGTAACGGTTGCTGGGTTTAAACCACGACGTGACACTTCGAACATCATCGTCGCCATCCAAATCAGACCAGCGGTTACGTGCATACCGTGTAAGCCTACTAAAGAGAAGAACGAGGTTAAAAATGCGCTGCGCTGCGGGCCATTACCATGGGCAATTAAATGATGAAATTCATAAATTTCCATACCAATAAACACAGCACCAAAAGCAAAAGTAATTGCCAGCCACGTTAATGTAGCAGCCTTCTTTTGCGCATGAGCTGAGATCATCGCAAAACCAAAAGTGATACTACTTAGTAGCAATGCAGCAGTTTCAACCGCTACAAAGTCCAGTTCAAAAATATCTTTGCCAGATACGCCACCCGCTGTATTCATATAAAGCACAGCGTAGGTGGCAAAAAATGAGGCAAACAATAAGCAGTCGGTCATTAAGTAAAGCCAAAAACCAAATACCGTATCGCCACCAGTATCATGATGCTCGTGAGCATGGGCATCATGATTGATGATATTTATATCTGCAGAGGTAGCACTCATGCGCTGAACTCCTTACCTTGGTTAAATGTTGTTGCACTTTTATTATGTGCACTTTCAATTTCAAGAATTTCTTCTGGTTGCACGTAGTAATCAACATCACTGGTGTAACAGCGCTTAAAGAATACCGTGATGCCAGCAATAACACCGACAATTGCCAACCACCAAATATGCCAAATCATGGCAAAACAGAATGTGGTAAAACACGCACTCATCATCACCCCTGCCGAAGTATTTTTTGGCATATGAATAGGCGCATAGCTTGCTTGTTGTTGATACGCTTGGCCTTTTTCTTTCATATCAGTCCAAGTATCGATATCGTGTACATGCGTTATAGTAGCGAAGTTATAGTATTGTGGTGGTGACGATGTTGACCACTCAAGTGTGTGTCCATTCCACGGATCGCCGGTTGTATCTTTTAATGCTTCGCGATTTTTAAAGCTCACAATAAGCTGTACAACTTGGAACAATATACCAAACATAATGATCACCGCACCGACAAAGGCAATGTACAACCAGATATTCCAATCTGGGTTATTGGTGTGGTTTAAGCGACGTGTCATACCTAAGAAACCAAGTACGTATAACGGCATAAATGCAACAAAGAAACCAATTAACCAACACCAGAAAGACGCCTTGCCCCAACCTTCGTGAAGTTTAAAGCCCATTGCTTTCGGGAACCAAAATGCGAAACCAGCCAAGTATCCAAATACCGCACCGCCGATGATGGTGTTATGAAAATGTGCAATCAGGAATAGGCTGTTGTGCAATACATAATCAGCACCTGGGATTGCTAGTAGTACCCCTGTCATCCCGCCGATGGTAAAGGTCACCATAAAGCCAAGTGTCCAAAGTACAGGAACTGTGATGCGTAAACGACCACGATAAATAGTAAATAACCAGTTAAACAGTTTCACTCCGGTGGGCACCGCAATGACCATGGTCATTACGCCAAAGAATGCATTAACATTAGCACTGGACCCCATAGTGAAGAAATGGTGTAACCAAACAATAAAACCTAAGATAGAAATTGCACCGCTGGCATAAACCATAGATTTATAACCAAATAAACGTTTACCGGTAAAGGTCGAGATAACTTCAGAGAAAATACCAAACGCAGGTAAAATCAAGATATACACTTCAGGATGACCCCAAGCCCAGAACAGGTTGATGTACATCATGGCGTTACCGCCAGCTTCATTAGTAAAGAAGTGGAAATCTAAATAACGGTCTAGCGTTAACATAGTCAACACCGCAGTTAAGATTGGGAATGACGCAGCAATTAAGATATTTGCCCATGTACATGTCCAGGTAAAAATTGGCATTTGCATTAAACGCATACCAGGGGCACGCATTTTAAACACTGTTACTAAAAAGTTTACTGCCGTTAATAGTGTACCAATACCTGATATTTGCAGTGCCCAAATATAATAATCGACCCCGACTCCAGGGCTAAAAGACATCTCCGATAGCGGCGGATAAGCCACCCAACCGGTTTTTGCAAATTCACCACAGAACAATGAAATATTAATTAATATTGCACCACCGGCAGTAAGCCAAAAACTTAAATTATTTAAAAACGGAAATGCTACATCGCGCGCACCAATTTGCAGTGGCAATACAATGTTCATTAGACCAATCATAAATGGCATCGCCATAAAGATGATCATGATCACCCCATGCGCGGTGAAGATTTGGTCATAATGCTCTGGCGGCAAATAACCCGTTGCGCCTCCTGTAGCAAGCGCCAATTGTGCCCGCATCATAATGGCATCTGAGAAACCACGAAACAGCATGATCAAGGCAAGGATAATGTACATCACACCTAAGCGTTTATGATCGATTGAGGTGATCCAGTCGTGCCATAGCACACCCCATTTTTTATATTTTGTGACTAAAGCTGCAATCAATGCCCCTGCAATCACTACTACCGCCATTGTCACCATCAAAATAGGTTCATGGAACGGAATGGCATCTAACGATAATTTTCCAAATAACGACATAATTATTCCTCGCCCTCGCTGTGCATTGTGTGATTTTCATGACCGCTGTGCTCAGGCATTGCACTGTGCATTTTGTTCATATCACCATGTGCTTGCATATATTTCATAATGATGGTGTGGAACAAGCCATCATCAACATCAGCAAAATAAGTCACCGGGTTGTTTTCACTCGGTAATGCCAGTGCATCATAATTCGCTTTAGTGAGCGTATTAGCTTGGCTTTTCACCTTGTTTACCCACGTATCAAAGTCAGCTTGCGTTGGCGTAGCTATGGCATTAAATTTCATACCAGTAAAACCTGCGCCGCTGTAGTTAGCAGAAAAGCCTTTAAACGTACCCGGTTCATTAGCAATCAAATGCAACTTAGTTTCCATGCCCGCCATCGAGTAGATTTGGCTACCTAGTTGTGGGATGAAAAATGAGTTCATGGTACTTTCTGAGGTGATTTTATATTCCACCGGTACATTGGCTGGAAATACCAATTCATTAACCGTAGCAATACCTTGCTCAGGATAAATAAACAGCCATTTCCAATTCAGTGATACCACTTCAACTGTTAAGTGTTTGCCTTTACCTTCAAGCGGTTTATAAGGGTCAAGCTGTTGCGTTGATTGCCAAGTAATGACACCCAGTACAATCACTATCACAATAGGAATGGCCCAGACTGCGGCTTCAATTTTTCCTGAGTGTGCCCATTTTGGCGCATAAATTTGCTGCTCTTGGCCATCACGATATTTCCACGCAAAGTACAAGGTCATCACAATCACAGGAATAACCACAATTAACATCAGCACAGTGGCAATGATGATCAGATTTTTTTCATCTATCCCAACTTGCCCTTTTGGATCAAGCACCCCGCCTTTACAGCCAGTCAGTGCGAGCACAGTTGTGCCCAGAGCAATATTACAGAGGTTTCGAATTAACAAAGGACTATCCTACAACCTAAAATTTGATATGTGCTGCCCCTACAACTCTAAATAAAAGCGTAAAAACAACGGTTTGAATATTCCTCAGGTAACTTTTTAGCGCCATAAAAAATACTAAGCATCAAAAAAGCAATAAAGGAATTTGAGGGTGTTGGTTGAATCGCAGGTACACTGCGGCTAAGCGTTATTACAGCGGACAGAATCAGCAGATTAGTTAAAAAGCCAAACTATCTATAACGAGTAGCGTTCAACCATTAACAAGAGGTGGAGCACGACAACCATGAGCGCTGTGTACTACTAAAGATGTTTTTGTTTGACGAAAAGCAAAGGCTGCTTTGCGTAAAATAACCCCAGCACGACGCGCTGGGAAAAAGTGAAAAATCAACCAACATAAACCAATGAGTAACTGGCACGACACAACTGGATATGCCAAAAAGCCCAATACATTAATTAAAGATGACTCATATACAGCCCCTTCAGTTAATAAGCTTTTTAGCTCTGTCGCATCTTCAATACTACCATTTACCAGCATGGCTGAATTAATTAATAAAATAACTAATACAGAAAATAGCTCTCGTCCGGCAAAAAGTGCACGCGCACGCAACTGCCATCTACTAAGCGTAGAGTGCGTTTTTGTTGGCGGACAATTTTGCGAATTCAAACGTATATGGCCTTATTGGTTATATATTACGAAGTAAAGAGATTGGCTTTACGCTATTTTCCACTTCGTTGTTATGATCTTCATCAATAAAGTTTCAGTAATTACTGAAATTTCCGGATGATTATAACAAAGTCAACACAAGCTACAAGTATAAAACAACATAGCGGGCTAACTTTTTATTAATATATTGAATTACAGCTATAAAAAAAGCGCCATACTGGCGCTTTAAAAATAACTTAAATGATAATTGGCGGCTTTTATAAAATAAAAAGCAACTCAAGCTAAGTTATCCCCTAACTTGAGTCGTCTTTTTGACAACATCTTCACACACAATTATAAAGATTCGTTTAATAGCGTATTCGCGATTGAATTTGGTATTGGCTGCTTCGCCATCTAACTGCGTATCGGTTAAAATAAAAAGCAACTCAAGCCAAGTTATCCCCTAACTTGAGTCGTCTTTTTGACAACATCTTCACACACAATTATAAAGATTCGTTTAATAGCGTATTCGCTATTGAATTTGGTATTGGCTGCTTCGCCATCTAACTGCATGTCGGTTAAAATAAAAAGCAACTCAAGCCAAGTTATCCCCTAACTTGAGTCGTCTTTTTGACAACATCTTCACACACAATTATAAAGATTCGGTTCTAATATTTTTCAATACGTATTGTAGATTCACTGATGAACAATAAGTTCATTTAATCGCGTGGCAGTAAATAAAAGCAGTTCAAGCTCAGGTTAACTAAACTTGAACTGTCTTTTTGACAACATCTTCACACACAATTATAAAGATTCAGTTTTAGCGTTGTTCAATAAACACTGTAATTCAGTGACAAACTTTCAGTTCGTCCAATCATGTGGCAGTAAAATAAAAACAGTTCAAGCCCAGTTTGTACTAAACTTGAACCGCCTTTGACAGCATCTTCACACACAATTATAAAGATTCTTTGTAAGCGGCTTGTTCATTTCGCTTCCTTGAAACTAAATTTAGTGTAATAGCTCAAAGCTTACAACTGATAAAAATAAATCTGATAGATGAAAAAAATTAACTCATAGACTTTAGTCTAAATTTTAGCCCTAAAATCAACTTAAATGTTCACAAAAAACTTTATCAAAAGATATTATTTTATAATAAACAATCAATTGAAAATAAAGCCCGCTAAGCATCATATATATGGAAAATGATTTCACTTAAAGTGAAGATAATTTTGGACCGATCCAGCTTAATATTATATTCTCAACAAATTTCAGAATAAGAATAACAGGATATTAATATGATTCGCAAAACCATACTAGTTGGCTTACTTAGTTACTCATTTAGCTTAACTGCCGCACCAATCGCAATGCACCAAATTAAAGGATTAAACAAAGCAGCGATTACACACGCTGATCTTGCTCCTTTACTAGATACGCTAGCTACTCACCCCAGCATAGAGCGAAAAAATTTAGGTAAATCAATTGATGCATTTTATATTGGCTCGGGGCCAATCAAAGTTATGATGTGGAGCCAAATGCATGGTGATGAAAATACGGCAAGTGCCGCATTAACGGATTTTTTAAGCTATGCAATCGAAACAAAAAATGATGCATAGCGAGAAAATTGGCAAAACAAACTATCACTGATGATCATTCCTATGGTCAATCCCGATGGGGCACAGCTGCAAACCCGTTTTAATGCGCAAGTAATAGATTTAAACCGCGATGCTAAAGCGTGGAGCTAAAGCATACTTTTTACTACGCAACGATAAACACATCGAATACGCCGTATTAGGTAGTCAACTTATAAAACTTTAAATTTAAGTACGTTAGCCCTGTTCTCAGGGCTTGTTATTTTTTGCGATCTTTTTTGGCTGTATTTTTACGTAGATAATAACGATACCAACCTAGCCAAGCCAACCCTAAACTTGCCAACGAGGCGATGATCCATAGTACTTTAAGGCTTAGCCCACCTACACTGCCATTATGCAGTGGATGTAGCCAGTTTTTGATTTGGTTACTTATTCCTTGCTGCCTAAGATCGAAGACCTTCACTACCTCACCTGAGCGCGGATTAATATCAATATAACTGTTTGGAAAACGTGTCGATTTATCATCACTTACCTGCATGCGCAGTCGATAATAGCCTTGGTTTACGCTGGGAGTTTCTATCCATGCAAGTCGCGCTTTAGGCAGTTGTGTTTGTGCTATTTTCACAGCCTGAGTAACACTAATTTGCGGGTTTGAAAAAGTTAACTGTGGTGCTGGTCTTGCGGCACTTTCGACTTCACCCAGTGCCCAGCCAAGCAAGCCATTGGTCTCTTTGGGCAAGGCTAGCATCGCACCGGTACTAGTAAGAATAAACAAGGGTAACAACATCACTAAACCGATTGTTTTATGCCAATCGTACATGTGTCCTAATAAAGCAGCGCGGCGCTTAAAACGCAATTGCCTCAACCAAAAACCTGACTTAGGCCACCACGCAACTAAACCTGTGAGTAATAAGAGCGCGCTGCCAATTCCAAGGTAACCGACAATAATTGTCCCTGTACTGCCAAGTAGTAAAGTAAAGTGCAAGTTATACAGCCAAGTTACTAGGTAATCGCCCCAAAATGACTGTCTGAGCAAGGTGCTGCCATCAGCTGACAACCACACCATCATAGGTGCAAAATCCTGCCCTTGAGTCTCTTGAGGGTTATAATAGCGCGCCGGAATGAATTGTTGTTCAGGGGTCACTTCAAAACGCCACGGTCCCAGCTTATCTGGATACTGCATGCGTAATGTTTTTAATGCAGTGTTGTAATCACACGGTTGCTGCGCTGCATTTACTAATTCCGGATGCAACCAGGTATCTATTTGCGGATAATAAACAAGTGCAGCTCCTGACAAGCAAAGGATCACAAAAAACATGCCAAGGCTTAACCCCAACCATAGATGGAGTCGCCTTGCCAACTTGCGCCACGCGAGTAACTGCTTACTCATTAATACTTAAACTTAATTGCAACAGATATAGCACGACCTTGTGCTGGGCTATGCAGAGTTTACAAGTCATTCCACTATACATATTCATAATACTCATCAGTTAAATTATCAACTTGCGTGCTTAACATCAGTGCCGAATTAACGTCATAAGTTGCTTTAAGACTAAGTTGTGTAAAGTCACCATATCGTCCTTGGCTATTACTTAGTGCTAATTCGTAATCAGAAAGCGCACGCAGTTTCGCAGCCAAGTTTAATTGCGTTGTTAATTAAGTTGTTAATTGATAATCAATGCCTGCAGTGAATAAACGATTAGGAATACATCATATTATACAGTCCATACGAGCTTCACTGGGTGTGACATATTGTCGCAGTGGTCGATTACTTGCCACATTTTAGCCGTAAGTGGGCATTAAAAAAGCGCCTGTTATTAAAGAGGCGCTTTTTAATGTATATTTGCTAGCTATCACGAGCTTATAATATTTGGTTTTCTTTCCAAACTTGCTCTTTTGCCATACGCTTTTTGCGTTTGTCGCATGGGTCATCACAATCACAGGCTTTATCAATGCCTACAGAGCCTAAACCACCACAGCTGCTGGCCATAGATTTCTTTTGCACTATCATGCCCACAGCCATCGCTGCGACAATTAAAAGCAGTAAACCAAACGTAAGAAGAAAAAGTGACATTGCTTAGCCCCTATTGATCAGCAATAAAATAATGCTTGATGATAATCACCAAGCTGTTGCTATTATAAACTGATTTAAACCGCGCTACAAATAGGGTTTAAATGCAGGGCTCGAATAAGTCACTAAGCCATCTTTTGATTTGCCGATCAGATAAACCGGTAAATCATTTTTTTCAGCATAGGCTTTGGCTTTATCCATCCCCATCACAGTCAGTGCTGTTGCAAGGCCGTCAGCTGTCATCGCTGATGGATGCAATACAGTAACCGATACTAGATCATGGCGACTTGGCATACCGGTTGCCGGATCAATTAAATGGCTATAGGTAATACCATCCATCTCATAGTAAATGCGATAATCACCCGATGTCGCAATGCCGTTATTACCCGGCGCTAATACACGGTGCACTTTACGCACACCAGGCTCAGCATCCGGTTGCTCAATAGCGATACGCCAATCTTGATCATTCGGTTTTTTACCTGATACACGTAACTCACCACCAATCTCAACCATATAATCAGTTAAGTCATGGCTTTCTAATAATTCAGCTACTTTATCTATCCCATAACCCTTTGCAGTAGAAGAAAATGATAATTCCAAACCCGCTACTGTTTTCGCTAGGCCTTGCTCAGTCAGTATTAGTTTATCAACCCCAATTTGTGCAACCATGGCTGCGAGTTCTTCATCTGTTGGACGTTTTGTTGGTTTTTTATCAGGACCAAAACCCCATAAATCAATCAGTGGTCCCATGGTCACATCAAGAGTCTGAGTAGACTCACCTAAGCGGATGGACTCGCTTACAACTGCTCTAAAATCACGGCTAATAGGCATAACTTGACCTGCGGGAAGACGATTAAAAGTGTTGATTTCAGAATCATCAATATAAGTCGACATTGATTGATTTATATCTTTGAGCAACAGAGTTACTTCTGGTAATAAATTTAATGAATCCAGCTTTTGTTGCTTGGCGAAGACCTTAATATGGTAAGTAGTACCCATAGTTTTACCTTCAAGGTATAACTCTTGGGGCTCATCATTTTGGCCACAGCCACTAATGAGTAAAGTGAGGGTAAGAAAAAAGATGGCAATCATGCCTTGTCGGTGAAAAACTCTATTCATAGCAGCCTACTTAAGTAATGGAAATAAAAAAGCCCCGTAACATATATTGCTACGAGGCTGATATTCTAACCAAAACTAAACTGTTTTGATACGGGTGTTAGCCACCGAAATCATCTAGTAAGATATTTTCGTCTTCAACACCTAAGTCTTTCAACATAGTGATAACAGCGGCGTTCATCATTGGAGGACCACACATGTAGAACTCACAATCTTCTGGCGCTTCGTGATCTTTAAGATAGTTCTCAAATAACACGTTATGGATAAAGCCAGTATAGCCTTCCCAGTTATCTTCTGGTTGTGGATCTGAAAGCGCGGTATGCCATACGAAGTTATCATTTTCAGCCGCTAGGCCGTCAAAATCTTCAACATAGAACATTTCACGCTTAGAACGTGCACCATACCAGAAACTCATCTTACGCTTAGAGTTCAAACGCTTAAGTTGGTCAAAGATGTGTGAACGCATAGGTGCCATACCAGCACCACCACCTACAAATACCATTTCAGCATCAGTATCTTTTGCAAAGAACTCACCAAATGGACCAGAGATAGTTACTTTATCACCTTCTTTAAGTGACCAAATGTACGATGACATTTTACCACAAGGTAAGCTTAAATCTCTTGGCGGCGGCGCAGCGATACGCACGTTAAGCATGATGATGCCTTCTTCTTCTGGGTAGTTAGCCATTGAGTAAGCACGAATTGTTTCTTCGTCTACTTTTGACTCCAGCTTGAAGAAACCAAAATGGTTCCAATCGCCACGATACTCTTCTGGTACATCGAAATCAGCATATTTAACGTGATGCGCAGGGGCTTCAATCTGAATATAACCACCGGCACGAAACGGTACTGACTCGCCATCAGGGATCTGTAGTTTAAGCTCTTTAATGAAAGTTGCTTTGTTATCGTTAGAAATAACTTCACAATCCCATTTTTTAACACCGAAAATTGACTCTTCAAGTTCAATTTCCATGTCATTTTTAACATTTACCTGACACGCTAAACGACAGCCTTCACGGGCTTCACCTTTAGAGATGTGATCAAGTTCAGTTGGTAAGATATCGCCGCCACCAGAATGAATGTGTACACGACACTGACCACAAGAGCCACCGCCACCACATGCAGATGATACGAAAATACCTGACTCAGATAACGCGCCTAAAAGCTTGGTACCTGCAGATGTTGTAATGGCTTTGTCTGGATCGCCATTTACGCCAATGATGATGTCACCGCTTGCAACTAGCTGAGATTTAGCACCAATGATGACTAAAACTAGCAGTACAACGATAGCGATGAAAACACCAACGCCTAAGAAAATCTCATAACTCATGATTTATCCTCGCTACCTATTAAAGTGAAATGCCAGAGAATGACATAAAGCCAAGACCCATCAAGCCAACAGTGATAAAGGTAATACCTAAACCACGTAAGCCGTCTGGCACGTCTGAATATTTCATTTTCTCACGGATACCAGCAAGCAAAGTAATTGCTAGCGCCCAACCCACACCAGAACCGATACCATAAACCACTGATTCAGTGAAGTTATAGTTACGTTCAACCATGAAAGATACCGCACCAAATATTGCACAGTTAACTGTGATCAATGGTAGGAAGATACCTAACGCGTTATAAAGTGCTGGGAAGAACTTATCTAATGCCATTTCAAGAATTTGTACAAGTGCCGCAATAACACCGATAAACGTCAAGAAACGTAAAAAGCTAAGATCCGCGTCAGGATAACCAAGCCACTCAAGTGCACCAGGTGCAAGAACCGCATGATAAACCAAGTTGTTAACTGGTACTGAGATACCCAATACCACGATAACTGCCACACCTAGACCGATAGACGTTGTAACTTTCTTTGATACTGCAAGGAAAGTACACATACCTAGGAAGAAGGCCAAAGCTAAGTTTTCAATGAAAACTGCTTTTACGAATAAACTAATATAATGTTCCACAGTCTGCCCCTTACCCTTTCGCTTCTACTTGGTCTTTCTTATAAGTACGAAGTACCCAAATGAATAAACCAATGATGAAGAATGCACTAGGCGGTAAAATCAATAGACCCATAGGTTGATACCAACCACCATCTTGTACAAGAGGGATGATTTCAACACCAAATAATGACCCTTTACCAAATAGTTCACGAATAAAGCCAACAGTCAGTAACACTACTGAGTAACCTAAGCCATTACCGATACCATCAAGGAACGACATTACTGGCGGCGACTTCATTGCGTATGCTTCTGCACGACCCATTACGATACAGTTAGTAATGATTAGACCAACGAATACAGACAACTCTTTCGCCGTAGCATAAGAGAAGGCTTGTAATACTTGGTCAACAACGATTACCAATGATGCAATAATGGTCATTTGCACGATAATACGTACAGATGACGGGATCTGGTTACGAATAATTGAGATAAAGAAGCTTGAGAACGCTGTTACCAAGGTCAATGCGATTGACATGATTAAAGCATTTTTTAAGCTCGACGTTACCGCAAGCGCAGAACAAATACCAAGTACTTGTAATGCGATTGGGTTGTTTGCCAGTACCGGACCAAATAGGACCGACTTCATTTCTTTAGTATCAGCCATTATTTCAACGCTCCTTCACGTACTCTCGCAAGGAAAGGACCAAAGCCGTTTTCGCCAGTCCAAAAGTCAACTGTGTGATCAACACCATTTGAAGTTAAAGTTGCACCAGATAAACCATCAATTTGATGATCATTTTTAGCGCCGCTTTTTACTACATCAATAGGTAGCTCTTTGCCACCCCATTTAGCAGTCCATTGTGGATTTTGAATTTCCCCACCTAGACCTGGTGTTTCACCGTGCTTATAGAAGTTAATATCTTTAATTGTCTCGCCATCGCTTTCAAGCGCTAAGAAACCATACATAATACCCCAAAGGCCATAACCTTGGATTGGTAAAATGATAGCATCTGTAGAACCGTCTGCTTTTTTCGAGATATATGCAGGAGACTCATGAGTCATACGCTGAATACCAGCGATATCCTTAATGCCCTCTGCTTTTAATGCAAAGCTAATTTTTTGATCAAACTTGCTTTTTTCAAAATCGAAAGCGTCGATTTTAGCCTGAACTGCTTCGCCAGTTTGAGACTCACCTGTTTCCATATTAACTAGGCGAGTTTCGATCTTAGCTTTAAAAGTTTCTGATACAGAACCAGACACATCAATGCCCGCAGCTGCCAAGATATTTTTTTGAATATCTTGCGTTTTGTTAGCTTGCTGTAAAGGGCGAAGCTGAACTGAAGCAAACGATACGATGATTGCACACACTAAACATAGTGCTACAACAACGCTTAGCGTTTTGCCGATTGATTCGTTATTACTAGACATTACGTGCCAACCTCCGCTTGATATTAGCTTGCACTACGAAGTGATCGAACAATGGTGCAAATAAGTTAGCAAATAAGATTGCTAGCATCATACCCTCAGGGAATGCAGGGTTAATTACACGGATCATTACTACCATCACACCAATTAGTGCGCCATATGCGAACTTTGCTTTGTCAGTAAATGCTGCAGACACAGGGTCTGTCGCCATAAAGAACATACCAAAAGCAAAACCACCAAGTACAAAGTGCCAATGCCAAGGCATTGCAAATACTGGGTTAGTATCAGAACCAACAGCGTTTAATAAGAATGCTGTTGCCACCATACCCAAGAACACACCTAGCACGATGCGCCATGAAGCAATACGTACGTAAATGAGGAATAAGCCACCAACTAGCAATGCAAGTGTAGATGTCTCACCTACTGAACCTTGAATGAAACCATAAAACGCATCCCACCAAAGAGCCATGTTGCTGTAATCAAGTGAACCAACAAACGCTTGACCTAGCATAGTTGCACCAGAGAATGAATCTACTGCTGTCCATACTGTGTCACCTGAAATTTGTGCAGGGTATGCGAAGAATAAAAACGCACGACCCGCTAATGCAGGGTTTAAGAAGTTACGACCAGTACCACCAAAGATTTCTTTAGCGATTACTACACCGAATGTAATACCTAGTGCAACTTGCCATAAAGGAATGGTTGCAGGTAGGATAAGCGCGAATAACACAGACGTTACGAAGAAACCTTCGTTAATTTCATGCTTACGCACTGAAGCAAATATAACTTCCCAGAAACCACCTACAGCAAATGTAACTGCGTAAATAGGTAGGAAGAAACATGCGCCATAAAACATTTTAGCGCCCCAGCCGGATTCAGCAGTTAATTCACCACCAAATATCTGGAACAGGCCAACTTGCCAAGAATTTGCTAGTTCAAAACCTTGTGCTAATGCACCAGCGGCCTGATGACCGATATTGAACATACCAAAAAACATTGCAGGGAACGTCGCCATCCACACTAAAATCATCATGCGTTTTAGGTCGATGTTATCACGAACGTGTGTCGCGCCTTTATTTACGTGACCAGGGGTATAAAAAATAGTTGCAGCTGCTTCATACAGCGCATAAAACTTTTCATGTTTACCACCGGCTTCAAAATGCGGCTCGATATCTTCTAGAAATTTCTTTAAACCCATCTCTCTAGCCTTCCTTCTCGATCGTAGTCAAGCAATCGCGTAGGATTGAACCATACTCGTATTTGCCTGGACAAACGAAGGTACATAACGCTAAATCTTCTTCATCAAGTTCAAGCGCCCCTAATGAAATTGCACTATCCAAATCACGGGCAATTAAGTCACGTAATAAAGGCGTTGGCAAAATATCTAAAGGCATAACACGCTCATAGCTACCAAGTGGTACCATGGCACGTTTTGAACCACCTGTTGACGTTGTCATTTTAAATAAACGACTCGGTGTTAGGTGTGATAAGAAAGTACGTGTTACAGAGAATTTATCTGTGCCTGGAGCAATCCAACCAAACAACTCTTTTTCGCGACCTTCAAGTAATACCGATACTTGAATGTGGTAACGACCTAAGAATGCTTGAGGACCTTGTGAAGTAGCGCCCGCTAAAACAGAGCCAGAGATAACACGGTTATCGCCGTCTTCTAATTCGCCTGCAACTAAATCATCTAAAGCAGCACCCAGTTGAGTTTTCACTAAACGTGGGTTTTTAACACGCGGACCAGCAAGAGAAATCACACGGTCTGTGCTAATTTCACCAGTTAGGAATAAGTGACCAAAGGCAATAACGTCTTGGTAACCGATATGCCAAACTTGCTTGCTTACCGATACTGGATCTAAGTGATGGATATGTGTGCCAACAAGGCCAGCCGGATGTACGCCACCAAACTCATGTACTTCTACTTGAGGAATTGATGAGCTAGGTACTTGGCTACCTGCTTGTTTACAAACAAATACCTTACCATCGGTCAGACGTGATACCACAGCTAAACCTGCTTCAAATGCTTGTACATTTTCAGCAATAATCACTGCAGGATCTGCAGCAAGAGGGTTAGTGTCGATAGCCGTCACAAAGATCGAACTAGGATTTGCATCCACAGCTGCTACTTTGCTGAATGGGCGAGCACGTAATGCTGTCCATTGACCTGACTGGATCAGTACTTCTTTGGCTTTTTCACGATCGAGACTCGAAAGTTGCTCAGTCGAGAAAGCGTCAAAGGTGATTTGCTCACTGCCGTTTATTTCAATAACGACAGATTGCAGCACACGTTTTGCACCACGATTAATTTCTTTTACTGTACCAGCAGCTGGAGCAGTAAATAATACACCTGGGTTCTTTTTGTCTTCAAAAAGTACCTGGCCTTTTTTAACTTGGTCATCCACACGAACATGCATGGTTGGACGCATACCAATAAACTCTTCACCTAGCACAGCTACACGTTTGACGGTAGAACCATCATGAATAACTTGCTGAGGCGCGCCCTCTATGGGTAAGTCCAGACCTTTTTTTATGTTGATCATACGCACTTGCACTACATTAACGGAAAGAAACTGAAAAATCGTACCGACCACGTCGCTTTTCTTGATAACCCTAAGCCAAATTCAAGATAACGAAGAACCGCCTGTTTAAATTACAAAACAAGCAACGCAGTAAAATTCCTCACATATATTGCCCGAATTTTAACATCAATCAGGGTCACTATGCGAGTGTAATTATGAAATTTATACGACAGGAGCAGTTATTTAACCTATTAGCCGCATTTGAATAAAATTCAATATAGACCAAAGTGCTATTGCTTGCGAGGTGGGATGGAAATTAATCCGCTAAATAACGATAAAGTAAAATTTATCAATAAAAAAAGTCGCCATAGCGACTTTTCAAATAAACATGGCTGAATTAATCAATCATGTTAGCTATAGCGGCAACTGGATCGACATCTTGTTCATAATCAACAGCATCAATACCAAACCCAAATAAACGTAAAAACTCATTGTGGTAACCCACGTAATCAGTTAATTCGTCTATTGTTTCTGTGGTTACGCTGTCCCACACAGTTTGAATACGCGCTTGTACATCATCTTCCAGCTCTTTGTAGTTTTGGAATAAATGACCGCCGTCATCAAAGCGTGGTGAGTCTCCATAAAGGTTCTCAGTAAATAACGCGTGAATTTGCTCGATCGTGCCTTCATAGGTCCCATCCGCTTTCATTACTTTAAATAGCGCTGAAATATAAAGCGGCATAATAGGAATTGCAGAACTTGCTTGGGTGACCACTGCATTTAATGATGATACATAAGCTTCACCGTTTAATGCTTTAGTTGATTCTTTGATTGCTACGGTTGCGCGATCTAAATCTTCTTTCGCTTTACCAATAGTCGCGTGACCGTAAATTGGCCATGTTAGTTCTTTACCGATATAAGTATAAGCACTGGTTTTAAAGTTATCAGCTAGTACATCAGCCTCTTTTAATGCATCAATCCACATTTCCCAGTCTTCGCCGCCCATCACCTTAATAGTGTTATCAATATCATCTTGGTTTGCAGCTTCTACAGTAATAGCATCAATTTCACGTTTTGAGGTGTTTAAGTTTTTAGTCGTAACTGAGTTACCAATTGGCTTAAGCGTTGATGAGTAAACTTCGCCGGTATTTGGATCAGTTCGACGCGGCGATGCAAGGCTGTATATAACTAGGTCTACTTTGCCTAAATCCGCTTTAATTGTATCAATCGCTTTTTGTTTGATTTCGTTAGAGAACGCATCGCCATTAATATTTTTTGACCATAAACCTTCAGCGTCTGCGGCCGCTTGAAATGCAGCAGTATTATACCAACCTGCAGAACCGGTTTTACGCTCAGTACCTTCTTTTTCGAAGAAAATACCTAAAGTTTTAGCACCGCCACCAAATGCAGCAGTAATACGAGATGCAAGGCCATAGCCAGTTGAAGCACCGATAACTAATACATTTTTAGGGGCATTTTTTAATGCGCCTTGTTGTTTTACATAGTTAATTTGTTCTTGTACGTGCTCTGCACAACCTACTGGGTGGGCGTTAGTACAAATGAAACCGCGAATTTTAGGCTTAATGACCATTGATCATCCTATATTTATCTCAATAAAAATTAGCGCTAGTTTAAAGGCTAATTGTAAAAATACAGGTCTGATGAGTTTTGTGTACTCTCAGACCTTGCCGTTAATCTAATTTAGAGCCACCTAAACAAGTCGGTGAGTCAGCAACCTGACCACTTTGCTCTGTAAATTCATCAGGCGTAAAAGTATGGATAGCCAATGCATGAATATGATTCGCTAACTCATCTTTTAGCACTTCATTAATTTGACGATGGCGTTGCAATAAACGTTTACCGCTAAACTCTTCACTTACTACAATGACTTTAAAGTGTGAATCGCTACCACGACTATGCATATGGCTTTCGTTCACCACATTAAGGTGCTTACACGCAATCGCATCAGCTAACTTGCTTTCAATCTGTTGTTGCATTGACATAAAACACTCATATTTTACTGGTTATTTATGTGCTTACTATATCAAGGCCACTACTATAAAGGCCAACAAATATTCATTTTTGAAAAATTGTTCGAAAAGTTAAGTTGATTCGAGGGTGTGCCAAACGTGTTTGTTTAGGAAGCGCATGTAGATATTGTTGCTGGCTAAGTCCATTCATAACCAAGCAACTCCCGCTGTGTAACGTAAGCGAAGTGACTTCCTTGGTTACTTTATGTTTTATTTTAAATACTCGTTCAGCCCCTAATGAAAGCGATACAATAATAGGCTCATGGCCAAGTTCTGCTTCATCATCGGCGTGCCAGCCCATGCAATCATTCCCATCACGGTATAAGTTAACTAATAAGGCATTAAATCCAACATCAAATTGTTTATTTAATCGTAGTCGCATGGCATCTAATACATCAGGCCATGGTTCAACATTTAATGTCGAACCAGAATAACCGTAACGTACACCAGCATCAGCAATAAAACATTGCATACGTGGAATGGGGTTCGTTTTCCCAAACACGGTCGTTTTTGGTTGCTGCCAAGTCAGTGAGTCGCGTAAATAGTAGAATAAATCGAGACTTTTTTGCGCACTTAACGCTTTTGCTTGGTAGTAAAAGCCATTTGGTAACATATGGGGGTTGGCCTTTTGCCGTTGCATGTTAGAATTTACCTATCATTTGATTACTGATCACTAACTATTATGACCACGCAAGCACAGTTCGGCGATAAAACATTTACTCTTGAACGTTTTCCATTGGATCAAAAAAACCGTAGCTTACAAGCTTGGGATTCAGCAGACGAGTACCTAATTGACTATGTTACTGAACATTATCCTGATTGTCGCTCTTTGCTGATTTTAAATGATAGTTTTGGAGCCTTGTCTTGTTATTTTAGTAAACAACAATTAACGGTTTGTTCAGTAAACGATTCTTATATTAGCCACCAAGCGGCGGCTTACAACTTAGCAGAAAATAAAATACCAACCACCGCATTTAGCCAGCTAGATAGCTTATCGGCTTTGCCTGAACACGTTGATTTAGTTATTTTAAAAGTGCCACGCACATTGGGCTTCTTGCAATATCAATTATCTGAGCTCAGCGAAGTACTTGCACCTGGCACTCCGGTTATTGGCGCAGCAAAAACCAAAGATGTACATAATTCAACAATTAAAGCTTTCGAGCAATTTATTGGTGAAACTAAAACTAGTTTAGCAGTGAAAAAATCTCGCCTAATTATTAGCCAAGCAGAAGGTGGTTATAAAGCTGCTGATTTTCCTGTTAATTGGCCTCTTGAAGGCACTGATTTTACCATTAGTAATCACGCCAATGTGTTCTCGCGGGATTCTCTGGACATTGGTGCACGGTTCTTTTTTGACTTTTTACCACAAACCAATAAAGCAAAAAGTATTATTGATCTAGGTTGCGGTAATGGTGTGGTGGGTTTGATGACACTCGCACGCTGCCCTAACGCTGAAGTTACCTTTGTGGACGAATCATATATGGCGGTTGAATCAGCACGATTAACTGTAGAGCTCAATATGGAAGATAAGTTTGAGCAATGCCGCTTTATTGAAAATGATTGCTTAACGGGCTTTGAACGTGAAAGTGTCGATGTAGTGTTATGTAATCCGCCTTTTCACCAAGCACAAGCCGTGACAGATCACATTGCATGGCAAATGTTTAAACAAGCCAAAGACACATTAAAAAATGGCGGAGAATTACGTATTATTGGTAACCGCCACCTGGACTACCATGACAAACTAAAACGTATGTTTGGCAATTGTGAATTACTTGGTTCAAATAAAAAGTTTGTAGTATTAAGTGCCACTAAAAATAATGGAATGCTATAGCTATGATGAAATATGTTTTACCTTGTTGTGCTTTATTATCACTGTCGGCTTGCAGTAGTCAGCCTAATCAATTGATCTTAAATCCGCTCTATCAAGGTGGCAAATTAAGCTCAATTAATCAAAGTTTAAGTACCAGTGTTATTGATCTTAGAGGTGACCCAGCAACATTAAAATTAATAACCTCAGACAAAACCCAAACAATTGCCAGCCAAGGCCTTACTGAATCAATTAAAAGTGCCCTTGATAGCGCTCTTAGCCGAAACGGTGCAAGCATTTCAAATCTTGCGACTACTCGTTTTGAAGTTGATATTCATACACTGCAAGCCGTAGTAACTGAAAAAATGATGTCGCATACCAGCAATGCAAAGATTGAATTAGGTGTGCGTGTTATTCGCAGCGACAGTAACTTCAGTAAAATTTACCGTGGTAATGCAAGCCTTGAAGGACCACTAGGTCACGATAGAGCAAAAATTGAAGGACAACTCAATAAGTTGACTGAGCAGTTAATTACCCGCATGGTATCAGACCCTGAATTACTCGCATTTTTAGAAGGTTAACCATGAAACGTCTATTTTTATTATTTATATTAGTGCAACTTAGCCAAACCGCAATGGCAGCGACCGAAGGACGCTTTGTGCAAAAAAACAATATGTTCCCACGAGTTGAAATAACTACCACAATGGGGAAAATCATAGTCGAGATGGATCGCTCAAAAGCCCCTATCACCGTCAATAATTTTTTAACTTATGTGATGGATGGCAGCTATAAAGGCACCGTATTTCATCGTGTTGAACGTGATGTAGAAAACGACCGAGACTTTGTCATTCAAGGCGGTGGCTACGATAAAGAATATGACGGCGTTTATGAAGGCGATCCAATCTTTAATGAAAGCGGTAACGGTTCAAAAAACGATATGTACAGTATTGCCATGGCCTATCAAGATCGTCAACCTCATTCTGGTACTCGTCAGTTTTTCTTTAACATGGACAATAACGACCACCTAAACCCAGGTAAAGACTGGGGCTTTGCCGTGTTCGGTATGGTAATGGAAGGCTACGAAACGCTTGATAAAATCATGCAAGTTGAAACGGGATTTAATGAAAAAATTGGTTATGACTTTGTACCAAAAACCCCGGTTGTTATTTTAAATATAACTGTATTAGAGCCAACCCCACTATAACAATAAAAATAGCGGCCAAACCGCTATTGCCAATGAAGGCGTTATGACTAAAAGCTTGTCGGTATCAGAATATTTTTCGTACTTTAAAGATAAACGACTTATAAATGTGTTTATTTTTGGTATGAGCAGCGGTTTTCCTTGGGTCCTCATAGGCTCCGTGATGTCTGCGTGGCTAAAAGATGAAGGCCTCAGTCGCAGCATGATTGGCTTATTTGGCATTGTATTTGGTGCTTACAGCATTAATTTTTTATGGTCCCCCTTAGTCGATAGAATAAAACTGCCGTTGCTATATAACTGGCTAGGCCAGCGCCGAAGTTGGATACTATTTTGCCAATGCTTTATTTTGCTAGGAGTTATTTTACTGGCAGGATTAGATATCACCGCGCATTTAGCCATCGCAGCTGCGTTGTGCTTATTAATTGCTATCGCCTCAGCGACTCAAGATATTGCTATTGATGCTTTTCGTATCGATACCCTCAGTGAAAACGAAAGCCATAAAGCAACCGCAGCAGCAGCAATGGCTACTTCTGGTTGGTGGAGCGGTTATGCTCTGCTAGGTGCTATTCCGTTTTATATGGCAGATATGCCAAGCATTGACTGGCCACAAGTGTATTACTTTTTAGCTATTGTGATGTTATTACTTATGAGTTGTGTATTTTGGGCAAAAGAACCTGAATCTAACCGCGAAGTTGTACATGCAGAGCTAGAACGTATTTATCGGCAAAAGCTGGCGCTTGGTAAGCAAACACAATTAACTAAAGTTGCAGCATGGTTGGCTGTTACTGTACTTGATCCTTTTAAAACATTCTTCGCGCGTAATGGCGTGAAGACTGCACTTGCGCTGCTCGCTTTTATCTTTTTATTTAAAATTGGTGAAGCATTTCTGGCCCGTATGTCGATTGTGTTTTATAAAGAAGTCGGCTTTTCAAACACTCAAATAGCAAACTATTCAAAGCTCGGCACGGGGCTTATCACCATTGTGTTCGCATTTTTAGGCAGTATTTTTAATCACAAGTACGGCATCGTTAAAGGTTTGTTTATTAGCGGTGTGGCAATGGCTGCTTCTAACTTAATGTTTTCTTGGATCGCTCTCGCAGGCCCGCAAGAACACTTGTACGCAATGGCAATTGTCGTCGATGGCTTTACTCAAGCATGGTCATTAGTTGCTATGGTAGCATTTATATCTATGCTATGTGATCGCGCTTTTAGCGCAACACATTATGCTTTATTAGCGTCATTGGGAAATTTAGGACGAACCTTACTTTCAAGTTATAGCGGTGTGGTGATTGATGATTGGTTAGGTGGAAATTGGTCGTTATTTTTTATTTTGACTGCCCTGATGGTAATACCATCACTCATATTCTTATATCTTATTCGGCATAAATTGTATGAATTAGAAAATAGTTATCACGGTAGGAATTAATAAGGGAAAGAAATCATTTCACATCAATGAGAGCGCTTCCCTGCGCTTACAAAAAGAAACTAAATATTAGTCTTCTTTTAATAAGCCTAAACCTTCATACGGGTCGACTTCTAATGCATCACAATAACGTAAAAATTCAATTACGTCTAAACGGCGCTCTTGGTTTTCAATTTTGCCAATAAATGAATGTGGTGTACCAAGTACATGAGCAAGGCTTCGCATTGTGTGACCTTTCTCGTGACGCTTAGTTTTAAGCCACTTGGTTAGTTTTGAGTTTTCTTCAGAAGAAACTGTTTTACCCATCATAAAAAACATCTCCTACTAGATGATTTAAAGTTAATTAATTAAGAGTGAAATTTGCCCGTCTCACTCTTGGATACATTATATACTATTCAGACTCATGTGAAATAACTAATTTCAGCTGAGTCCCCATTTAAGGAATCAGCTATTATAGATGAGCAGCTTTATTGTCAAAGTCACAACAAAACGCGCGTTCTATAATTAGTTCCTTTTTAATGTAACAAATAATTAATTTAAATAAACCTTTTTTATGATTAATTATTTTTGACTTATAAATTAAATAGTTACATTATTAACTGTCCCTTTATTGTTAGGAGCAAGCGTTTATGTTCAGATTATTGTTTTTACTACCCATTATCCTCTGCTTAGTTTGGTATTTTTTTCTTAAAGCAAATGGCGTTCCGATCAAACAAGGTAAGAAAGGCTTTATATATATTTTAGCGTTTTCTGCAATAGTGTTAGGTTTTTTTATTCTAATGCTCCAAGTCACTCACCCTACATAAATGAGTGACTTAGCCTAAAGCAAGCCAATTTGACGTTCAATTAGCATCTATAAACAAGAAATAACGGCTAAAGCCACATAAGGTACAAAGCTCAGGCCACCAGCAACAGCATCTATTAATGACAATAATCTAGAAGTATTAACTCTGAATAATTGTATGAACTCACGTAAGTATTTTAATCTTGCTACGCGGATCTAGACCTTGTTTTTAAGGAGGATTATTGAGTGGGGAATACTTCAGTAAGCTGTTCAGCTACTTTTTGCCCGCGTTAAAAATCATTACGAAATCGGTTTCATTTAATGAAATAATAGCTACGCAGTAATTTTAGATAATAAGATGTCTTAGGTAATAAAAAAGCCGCTAGCTGCGGCTTTAATCAATTGCTTTAAACGCTGAAACTAGCGCCACACCCGCAGGTGGTAGTTGCATTGGGATTGGAAACAAAAAAGCGTGCGCCTTCAAGTCCTTCGGTGTAATCCACCTCACCATCAACTAAATATTGAATACTCATTGGGTCAACCACTAAGGTTACGCCATTTTTTACAATTTCTAAATCGCCTGGGTTTGCTTTTTCATCAAAAGTAAAACCATATTGGAAACCTGAACAACCTCCGCCTGTTACATAAACACGCAGTTTTAGATCTGGATTTTCTTCTTCGTCGATTAACTGTTTAACGCGAACAGCAGCTGCATCGCTGAACTTAATGGGTAATTCTTCTGACATACCATAACCCTCTATACCTACATTGTTTTGATTATCTAATACCCGAGTGTTTTAATCAAGTATTGCGTTTACTTACTAAGCTTTGACGCTATATGCACATTTAAAATCTCATACCAATTAAGCCTGACAACAGAATAATGGCAACGAGCACAATCAGCAGAAAAAGCGCGGTTTTAATTTACTACTTTAATACTTTTTTGGTATCAAAATGGGTAGCTATAGATGGCATAGCCCCATACGGTAGTAAATATACTTAACGATATAAATACTGCTGCTGAGCCAAGGTCTTTCGCTCGACCAATGAGTATATTGTGATCTAGCGTAACTGCATCAGCAAGCGCTTCAACAGCCGAGTTGATTATTTCGGCAAATAAAATGAACACTAAGCTACTGATCAATAAAAATAAATGACTTATCGAAGATGACAAGATGATAGCAAATGGTAGTAATATTATAGCCATTACAAACTCCTGCCTAAATGCTGATTCATATTGCCATGCAGCTATAAACCCCTTATAAGAGCAATGTGTGGCTTTAATAATTCGATTGATCCCTTTACCATTAGGCTTATTTACACTACTGATTACGTTTTTCATCGTTATTCCTAATTATAGTTAAAATGAATTTAAAGACTTTGTTTTACTTGCACCCGCCACTGCCAACTATCAACATTAGGGCCCATCGTAAGAGGTTTAATAATATCCATATGAACAACATTGCCTTCACTTGAATGAGATGAAAACAACCTTGCACCAATACCGATACTCTGTAAGGTTGTATCATTACTATTAATTGCTGGTGTTTGCCCCCACGCCTTACCGCTATCGACAAATGCTGCCCATGCAACATTAACCAACTGATATAACTCCCAATGGGGGTTATAACGCAGCTCGGCGCTTGCTGACCATAAATGCTCACCATGTTGATATTGCTCTGCATAACCACGAACTCCGGTGTCTCCACCTAAAGCAAGCGGTATATCAAGATATTGATTTTTTTCTGCTTGCCATTGCGCTTTAAAGTAACCGGCCCAACGAGGTGTTAGGTATTGATACAATTCAAACTCTGCTGCTACTTGTTGGTGATCAGGTTGCTCCCTCTGCCAATAAGCTTTGTAATTTGTAGAAAACAGCATTAGCGTGTTTTGCCATTGCATACCTTTGGATAAAATATTTTCAAGGTGAACACCTTGGCTTTCATCAGTATTTAATGAGCTAATATCTACACCTATTTTGCTTATTAACTGCCAGCCTAAATTAATATCCTCACGATGATCGATAAAGCGAATGTTAGAGAAAATCTGATAATCTGCTTGGCTATATTCCAAACCTATCCAAGGGAAGGTGAACCTTCTATCTGAAGGTAATTCGGCTAATATCGCGCTATCCAAACTTGTAAAACGATGTAACTCTTTGTTGATCCCAAAATGCATTCGCACCGCTCCTAATCGATGCTGAGTTATTAAATGCCCGAAAGCTAAAGTAGACTGCTCAACTTCATGAGAGAATTGCCATGCAAGCTCACCATTTTGATAAATACTGTCACGACGATTTTCTTTGAGTATTGACACCAAATGTTGCTGCTTAGATGATTGCTGATAAAAGGGCTTTGAATAAGCAAGGTAGGTTTTTTGTCCATCATCATTATCAGCAAATTCAAGTTCAACAGTTGATTGTTTAGGAAAACTAAGCGGCATACTAAAAGCAACTTGATAGCCTGATCGCAGGTGGTCTTTTTTATATTGCACGCCTGCATGAACCCCTAAGCCTAAGAAATTATCTTCTTTAAAACCAAAAGCATATTTATTATTGCCGGCACGACGACCAAAACTAATATAAGGTACTAGTGACCAAGTATCCCACGTTTCAACTTTAAGCTCATTTTCTTGCTGACTCTCGCAATCCTCAATCAAGCTAACTCGACTTTTACGCAAAAACGAATACTGATTAAGTATGCGCTCAGTCTCAGCAAACTGCGATCTAGAAATAACGTCAGCCTGAGCAAAAGGAAGTAGCTTTTCCACAACATGCTGTTGGGTATTAATATGTAACCAGTTAGCTAAACTGTGCAGATATAAGCTGTCTGGTTGACTCTCATCAAATACAGGATGGCTAATAAGTGTGAGCTTATCTATCGTAACAAACTCTTCACTATCAGCTTTTGACGCGCACTCAACTTCCTGACCACTTACAGTAAAGCTATTAATAAAAAACGCTATAAAGCTGGCTTTAATTCCTTGATTGATTAGCTTTTTAAATCGAGAGCTTAGCTCACTACCTATATTAAACTCACTATGGTGCAACTGTTGAGACAATTTTATAGTGTTCATTTATCGTCCCCCTTCGGCTTTAGATAAAAAAGAGGCGGGGTTACTTTAAACTCATCAGCAATGTTGGTATTAACTTCAAAAAAGGTCAGTAGAGTATTCGCAATGGTGTCATGTGAATAAGCGTCATCCTGATGTGCTTTAGTTTTTTCAATATCAATATAAGGAGCTGAAAACCAAGAAATAATAGGGATATGTGTTTGTGCATCGGGCGCAAAAGCATAAGGCATACCATGTAAATAAAGCCCGTTTTCACCAAGTGACTCACCATGATCACTGACATACAGCATAGCGGTGTTATATTGCACAGAATTGGCTTGCAGAAGCTTGATCACTTCAGCCAAAAAATAATCTGTATAGCGGATTGCATTGTCATATGCATTAATTATTTCGTGCTGACTGCACTCTGATAACTCTGCTGATTGGCAAGCAGGTGTAAAAAACTCAAACTCGTTCGGGTAACGTTTAAAATAAGCAGGCCCGTGATTACCCATTTGGTGTAAAACAATAACGGTGTCTTGGGTGTGTTGATCAACGTATTGCTGTAAATTAACCAACATGCCAACGTCACGGCATTCCACATCACATACTGTATTAACCTCTGAACTGCGATAGCTTTGATACATCAGCCTATCGGCAACACCCTTTGAGCTAGAGTTGTTGTCACGCCAGCTTACTCTCACTGAACTTGCAGCGAGTACATCAAGAACGTTTTGAGTATACTTAGCTTTGCTCACAGTAAAATCATCACGACCAAAAAATGAAAACATACAAGGTACAGACACTGCTGTTGACGTACCGCAGGAACTCACTTGGCTAAAATTAATGAGTCCCGCTTGCTTTGACATATTTGGCGTAGTGTCGCGTGAATAACCATTTAAACTGAGGTGGTCAGCCCTTACTGCTTCACCGACCACTAAAATCATTAATTTAGGTTTTCGCGTGCTGCTACTTTTAGTTATCTGTGTCGTGAGGTTGATAAACTGTTTCGAGTTTAGTGATGCGGTTTGTTCTGCTAAATAATCGAATACCGAGTAAATTGGATATAAAGGATTAGTGTAATAACGCAGCTCTTTATGTAGACGAAAAAAACTGGTGTATTGCGCACTAAACGGCGCGATAAGTATGGGGATCAACACCATAATCATGGTAATACTGATAGCCTGTTGACGCAGTCGTTGTAACCAAGTGATATTTTTCACTTGTATAAATAACAATAAAGCCGCGGGTAAAATAGCCATAAATATAACTCGACTGAACAATCCTAAATTAATTATTTCTTGTGCTTCAGCGAGGTTGGTTTCAGCAACATTTTGGATCATCGTTTTGTCAATCAGCACCCCTAATACAACGCCATAATAATCAACCATTGCAGCAATCAATAGCATCACAAACACCACGACTTTGGTGGGTAGTAAAATATTAAGAACAAACATCACGAAAAGAATAAGACTCAAAAGCAACAGACTTAACGAGATAATAAAACTCAAGTTTTCTTGCCAAGCATATAAAGCGTTGAGTTTGTCAAAGAACACTGTATTTGCCATTAAAACGATAAATACTGAGCAGCTGAGTAATAAAGTAAAAGGGGAGATAATACGTTGCTCTTTAGCTTTCCCCATGGTTTCATTTAGTGAATAAAACTTTGATAATAAATAAGTAAATGTAATTTTTTGCATCTTGTTTTTAGCCCATTCCATTGTTAGGAAATAGCTTAACCTGATGAAAAAATCAGAGCTGTATGTAGATGTTGTAACATGTACGGATGTGCGTTCAAAACTTTTAGAATGTAGCTTTATGTACAAATTTGTTGCGGTAATTTATGAGGAATAATTAACTTTGATTACGACACTCTGATACAACATCTTCTTTGCAAAGTATGCCAAAATGATGAAACTTTAAGAAGGGAAACGCCATATGTGAATTAAATAACCTGAACTTTGGTTAAGATACTTGCTAATAAATTGATTTAAAATGAATATTTTTATTCTTCAGCCGGAAGTTCTCAGGGAGAACAAGGCGAATTTACGCGTAAATAGCTCGCCTATTGTAAGTAAATTCAACGCAGTTAGCGTTGAAAATAGCTGCTGATGATAGATTTATTATCCGAAGCTCAGGTTCAGTACTTAGCAGCGATGAGTTTTTAAGTCTAATCAGTGTGATGCTCGCTTAAAAACCACCTTAAACTTAGCTCCACCTAACACTTCTGATTGACTAATAGACACTTTGCCACCATGCCATGCGGCAACTCTAACAACAATAGCTAACCCCATTCCATAACCTTGTTGAACGGTGTCGCTTTCACCTCTGGTAAACGGTTTAAATACGTGTTCGCGCATTTCTTTTGAAATGCCTGGGCCATCGTCTTCAATACACATGCTCACACTATTACATGTTTGCTGTGTTGTTATCCGCACGTACTTAGCTGCATATTGTTGTGCATTTGAAAGTAGATTATTAATTAACATTGCTAAATAATTCTCATCACCATCAATGATTATATTTTCCTTGGCTAATTTGGCTATATCCATTGCAACCGAACAAGCATCACTTGAAGTAAGGTTACACACAGCTGATTTTATCAAAGCATTTAAGTTTAGAGGCATGCGTTTAACTTTAATCATTTTCTGCTCTAAACTGGCGTAATTAAGTAAAACGGCAACGAGATTTTCCATTTCTTGAATATCTCGACTCAAATGACGGACATACTTTTCTTTGTTTTTTGGGTTATTCGTCTCGCCAAGGGCTTCAATACCAAAGCGTAATCGAGCTAATGGAGTTCGTAAATCATGTGACACCGCGTTACTTAATAATTTGTTATCCTTAATTAGAGTATTTATCTGCTCCGCCATAAAATTAAACTCATTTTCAATATCAATTATATAAGACGAATTTGAAATATTAATACGAGCAGAGAAATCACCTTCACCAAAGCGTTTTGCCGTATTTCTTAGTAGCTGTAATCGTTTAATTAAAGGGCCAAGCCAAATAAAGGCACACAGTAAAACCCCCAAATAAAATATGGTTGTTAAAATAATTTGTAGCGCGAGATTATCTTGTTGCTTGCCTTGCTGTGGGATACTGAGCGTCAATACTTGTTGCTGAGTTTGTAATAGCTTATTTACGGTGATCAACTCAGCAGATTCAAGAACCAGAGGATGGCCCTGACTGAAACTATCTCGCAAACTAATAGGTAAAGGAAATTCAGATATGGGCGTTAGTGTTAGTTGTTGCTGGTTTTGCTGTTGCCAAGCGCTTACAAATTGTGCAAGATTACCCGTTTCTTCAAGCGTATTTGCTAATGAGTTAATTATTTGCCTATAAGGGCTAAATTCATCCGTGTTTTTTTTATGCTGATACTCGTTAAAAAAACTATCTAAACCCCAGCCTAAAAATATAATTGCAGAGAGTATTACAACGACTAATGAGACGATCAGCTTCTTCACATTAGGACCAAGCGTCTGCTACAAATAAATACCCTTTACCCCACACAGTTTTGATCCTGCATGGGTTATTAGCATCATCACCAAGCTTTTTTCTTAATCTAGATACAATAATATCAACACGGCGATCAAACCCGTCATAATCAATACCACTGAGTTGATTAAACAGCTCCGCACGGCTAACAACTTGACCTGCAGATTGCGCTAGATACCAAAGTAAATCAAATTCGTTAGATGAAATTGCAACAGGCTGATCGTGTAGCCTAGTAGCACGAGAATTAGCATCAATACTCAACTGACCAATTTGTATATGATTTTCGGTTAGATTTGCAGTGTTATGATGGGTTTTTAAGCGTCGTAACAAAGCTTTAATTCGAGATAGCAATACCCGTGGTTTCACCGGTTTTGTTACATAATCATCAGCCCCTAATTCTAACCCCAAAACTTCGTCCATTTCATCATCACGGGCAGTCATCATTAAAATAGGCCCATGATAAAAGTTACGTACTTCTTTGCATACATCAAAACCATCTTTTACAGGCAACATAATATCTAACACAACAAGTTCTGGAATATCGCTTTTGATTAATTCAACCGCCATATCCCCCCGATTAACTAAAGTAACCAAATAACCATGTTCAGTTAAGTAATCACTAAACCATTCGGCCAAAGACATATCGTCTTCAACTAACATTATATGCTGAGGATTTATCTGTTCGATCAAAATAACTTCCACCTTGATTTAGGCCGTTTAGAGGATTCAAATACCCATGACACTGTAATAATAACCGTAGCGATATTGTTATTCTGTTTACTTTTTCGAAGCGCGTAGTGACGAGTTGAATCTGATTGAAAATCAAAACTGAATTCAGCATTGTTGACTTGCGTCCAACATTCTACGTTACGCAACTCAGACAGCTCGACTAAGCAATAATCGCCAAGCTCTTCTTGATGCCATTTAAAAGTAACCTGCTGATAACACGTTTGCCCTTTTCGCAGTGCAACACAACGCTTAGGTGTAACAAGTAATTCGTTTTCTTTGCGCGAATGGTTCGCTGCGTATGCACTACTCATTGCCAACTGAAACAGAAAAAATAAGCCCAAGTAAATAATAAGTTTACTCTGTAAGCTTGTTTGATTAGTTAGCGTCATTGTTTATCCACTTAAAATACATAACTAATGCTTGAACTTATACCAGTATAAAAGTCTTGTTGCTTACTAAATAGCGGGCTTTCGTTGTAACCGAATTCCGAACCAAAGAAAACTTCTGCACGCAGCAATACGTTTTCTGAAATAGGATAAGTTAAGCCTATTGATGAATCAAAATTGAGGGAGGATTTGCCGTCATATGCTGCAAAATTCGTCCTTGCAGCTTCTTCTTCTGAAACGCCATAATAATAGTCATTAAGCTTGGCTTGGCGAAACGACAGCGCGAAAATGCTATGAAAGTTCAAATTTCTTATTTGCCAGTTGCGACCAATGAGAGCTGAGGCTACAGCACCGCCATTTCTGCTCGTTAAACCTTGCTTAAGAGTCAATTGCACAACATTTTCACCAATGTAGCCCGTTAATCGACCTCCGATCATAGTGTTCACATCCCGCTCTTCTATACCTTCAAAATTAACTTGGTTTTCTTTTTTTCTTAACCCTGAGCCTGGTCCTGTTAAAATAACATCGAATGACCAGTTTTCTCTATTGTATGCGGTGTAGCCAAAAACAAGTGAATCAGGCGCTTGGTTGGCAAAATCGACAAAAAAGTTATGCCAATTATAACTTCCGATGAGTGTGATACCGATATCAAGATCTTCTTTATCATCAACATTAATAATTGAACGATTAAAAGCATTTAGTCCTAAACCGACTTCAAAAAAATTTTCAGGCTCACTGCTTTTATCGATATTTAAACCAATCTCTCTTGTTAAGTCTGCGGCATAACTAAAAGACGAAAAACAAAATAATAAAATAACGACTAGTAGGTGTTTGAGCGGTGAATACATTTACGCCGACTTCCTTATTGATTAATCACCCATCCATTATATTCTTTGATACCTAAAAAAACGTATCAAGATGCTGAGTATGTAACAAAATGTAGACTCTAAGATTACATTAGCTAAAATAAAAGTACCTAAATAATAAACAACCTAGTTAATCTAATCAATTTAAAAAATTGCTTAAGTACAATTGATAAACCTAAATTAAGCTAATAAGAAGTTTTGCTAGGAAGATGGCGGTGCAGCTATAACTGATCGATAGAGCTGCGACCTAACTTTTACTTTTAATATGACCTGTAAAATATTTTCTTTCATTACTAATATCGGGCCTCTAGTCATCACTCGGCCCACTAATTTAACCAAGAGTAAATCCTTGGTTATGTGTAGATAATTCTAAAATCAAAAGGACTTACTGTCACACTTTTGATAAACTGCCCGCTGAAATAGGTGGCGAGGAAATATGCATGTGGCTTGAAACGCTTAGGCGTCGCTTGGCAAAGCCAAAAACATCGGTGCAATTGTGCTTACTCGGCGTAAGTGCTGGACTCATTGCGGCGTTTTTGATCATTCTATTTCGCTTAACTATTCTATTTTTCCAAGGTTTGTTCCTTGAAAATCCTGACGATTTTACTACCTTACCGCCTCTTGAGCGGGTTTTAATGCCTATTATTGCTGCCTTTTTAATTGCGCTATTTGCTGCTTTGACTGGTTTTAAACATTATCGATTAGGTATTCCCTTTGTTATTCACCGTATTAAACGCCATTACGGGCAAATGCCGTTATACAACACGGTAAATCAATTTGTCGGTGGTGCACTGGCATTGATCAGTGGTTTCTCGGTTGGCCGTGAAGGGCCATCTGTACATATGGGCGCAACCGGTGCAAGTTTGCTGGCCGATAAATTACATTTGCCTCATAACGCCATGCGGACACTCAGCGGTTGCGGGGTTGCAGCTGGTATTGCCGCATCATTTAATACACCACTTGCAGCTGTTATTTTTGTGATGGAAGTGGTGCTTAGGGAATACAAAGTACATATATTTGTGCCAATAATGCTCGCTGCAGTCACTGGTGCACTGGCGACGCAGTTTGTATTTGGTGACGCATCAGAATTAGCACTGATCACAGTGACGGCATTAAGTGGCTGGCACTATCCATTTTTAATCCTGTTTGGTATGGCTTTGGGCGCGGTTGCTTATGCTTTTAACCAAAATCTAATGTTGATCATTCGTACCTTCAAACCCTTGAGTATGTTTCCACGTTTATTGCTGGCAGGTCTGATTGCTGGCGGCATTGCTTATATGGTGCCACAAGCGATGGGTTCTGGTATGAGTGCAATAACTTTGGCCGTAGAAAGCCCTGATGATGTGCAACTATTAACCACTATTTTAATTGCTAAATTACTGGCGACATTATTTGCCATTGGCTTGGGTATTCCCGGCGGGATCATTGGCCCAGTGATTGGTTTAGGCGTACTGATGGGCACTTTAATGGCCTTTTTTGCACAATTTATTAGTCCCGGCGTTGATATCTCTGGTACTTATAGCGTCTTAGGCATGGCAGGCTTATTAGCTGCCACCTTACATGCTCCACTGGCTGCTTTAACTACGGTAATGGAGTTAACCTCAAGTCCTGAAATAATCGTGCCGGCCATGTTAGTTATCTCAGCGGCATACGTCACCGCATTACAAGTATTTGGCAATCGGTCGATATTTTTACAGCAGCTCGACTTTCAAGGTTTAGCCTATCATGTCTCCCCTGCCACCGAAGCACTGCAAAAAGTCGGGGTAATGGACGAGATGGATGAAAACTTCAAACTACTCTATTCAGATGATAAAGAACAAATAGAAAGCACCTTAAATGCTGTTGATAGCCAAACCCCGTTAATTGTTTATGATCCTGAAAATGGTTATCGCCTTGCAGAATATGATTTAAGTTTAATGTCAGATCAAAATATTTCGATCAACTACATCAGCTTGCAAGGGATCAGCAGTCAAGCTACTTTGGCCGATGTGTTTGATGTATTAAAAGATAAGCGCAGCGGAGCTGTGTATATTTATAACTTACTCGATAATCAACAAATTATGGGAATAATGCGCTGGGATCAGATCCGCCACATTCTTACCATACGTAATAGCTTACTGTAACTAACAATAAGAGAACATTATGAGCGCGCTACTGATCTATAAAGCCTTACATGTATTTTTTATGATTGCCTGGTTTGCTGGCATATTTTACTTACCCCGCCTCTTTGTTTATCACGCTATGAGCGAAGAAAAGTCCTGTAACTCCATGCTCAAAGTGATGGAGCGACGGTTACTGTATTTTGTGACGCCATTTGCAGTACTAACGGCGGTGTTTGGCGTGCTGACAATTGTTGAATATGGCCGCGACTGGTTTAAATACAGCATGTGGATGCACTACAAATTAGTATTAGTGATCGTGCTATACATTTACCATGGCTATTGTTTTAAATTACTGGCGGATTTTAAACACGACCGTAATACTCGCAGCCACCGCTTTTATCGTATTTTTAACGAACTACCGGTATTAGTGCTATTAGTCATCGTATTTTTAGCTATAACTAAACCCAGCTTGTAAAATTTGCTATATACCCAAACCACTTCAAGATGCAGAAACTCGCTTCTTGAGGTGGTTTGGGTATAATATTGCGCGATTGCGTGCCCATCGAAGATGGTTAATCGCGCCCCTTTTGAATGTGATAGGAACAGCCCCCATGTTAAGTTTCCAAGGTGAAAATATTCTTTCTGTCAATCAGCTCGATCGCGACTGTATTGAACGTATTTTTGCAGTAGCCAAAAAAATGGAGCCGTATGCTAAAAAGCAAAAACGCACCAATGTATTAGAAGGCGCAATCTTAGCAAACTTATTCTTTGAGCCAAGTACCCGTACCCGCGTAAGCTTTGGTACAGCCTTTAATTTATTAGGTGGTTTGGTTCGTGAAACAACGGGGATGCAAAGCTCTGCATTAGCCAAAGGCGAGTCTTTATACGATACCGCGCGCGTTATTTCAGCTTACGCCGATGCGGTCGCTATGCGCCATCCTGATGCAGGCTCAGTGGCTGAATTTGCTACTGGCTGCTCAGTGCCGGTGATCAATGGTGGCGATGGCCCTAACGAGCACCCAACTCAAGCATTACTTGATTTATTGACAATTGAGCGTGAACTACATCGCTTCGATCAAAAAATAGATGGTATGCATATCGCCCTTGTTGGTGATTTAAAATACGGTCGTACCGTGCATTCATTATCAAAATTATTATGTCATTATAAAGATATAAAATTTTCGATGGTGGCACCTGATGGCTTACAAATGCCTAGCTATATTCTTGATGCCGTCGATAATGCGGGCCATAAAATTGAAATCGTCGATAAAATGGAAGGTAACTTAGCCGCCGATATCGTCTATCAAACCCGTATCCAAGAAGAACGCTTCCCATCGCAAGAAGAAGCCAATAAATACCGTGGTGGTTTTAGAATTAGCCAATCAATTTATAACACCCACTGCAAACCAAACTCCGTGTTAATGCACCCATTACCACGCGATAGTCGTATAGAAGCCAATGAGCTTGATAACGATTTAAACCTTAATGACAATTTAGCTATTTTCCGCCAAGTACAAAATGGCGTGTTAATTCGCATGGCGCTGTTTGCATTGACACTCGATGTTGCCGATAAAGTAGAGCAATACGAAGTTGCTGTGCCTTGGTTTAGCCGTAAACGCGATAGTTAATTTTAACGTGACAACTAATAGGATTTTTTATGACAATTAGCCAAGATTTATTTGCCCGCGCACAACAATCAATTCCCGGTGGCGTTAACTCTCCAGTACGTGCATTTAATGGCGTTGGCGGCACACCGCTATTTATTACCAAAGCCCAAGGCCCATTTACATTTGATGCTGACGGCAACCGTTATATTGATTATGTTGGCTCATGGGGCCCGATGATCATGGGTCATAATCACCCAGCTATCAAACAAGCAGTGCTTGATGCGGTAGAAAATGGCCTAAGTTACGGTGCGCCAACAGAAGCTGAAATTCTAATGGCTGAAAAAGTAAAAGAGCTAGTACCATCAATCGAAAAAGTTCGTATGGTAAGTTCTGGCACAGAAGCGACCATGAGTGCAATTCGCCTTGCTCGCGGCTTTACTGGCCGCGATAAAATTTTAAAGTTTGAAGGCTGTTACCACGGACATGCTGATTCATTATTAGTGAAAGCGGGTTCTGGCGCATTGACTATGGGCGTACCAAACTCGCCAGGTATCCCTGAAGATTTTGCCAAGCATACATTAACTGTTTCGTTTAATAACCTTGATGAAGTAAAAGCTATTTTTGCCAAATACGCTGACGAAATCGCCTGTATTATCGTAGAGCCAGTTGCTGGTAACATGAACTGTATTCCACCAGTACCAGGCTTTTTAGAAGGCCTGCGTGCAGTATGTGATGAATATAAATCAGTGCTTATTTTTGATGAAGTAATGACCGGCTTTCGCGTAGCCCTAGGTGGTGCACAAGCCTATTACAACATCATTCCAGACTTAACCTGTTTAGGTAAAGTGATTGGCGGCGGCATGCCAGTAGGCGCGTTCGGCGGTAAAACTGAGATCATGGATTACATCGCTCCTGTTGGCCCAGTTTACCAAGCAGGCACTTTATCAGGTAACCCAATTGCTATGGCTGCAGGTCTAAAATCGCTAGAGTTACTGTGCGTTGAAGGACTACATGCTGATCTTGAAGCAAAAAGTAAAGCAATCTGTGAAGGTTTTGAAGCCGCAGCAAAAGCTGCAGGCATCGCCCTAACAACTAACTATGCCGGTGGTATGTATGGCTTCTTCTTTACTGAACAAGAGAAAGTAACCACTTACCAACAAGCAACTCAGTGCGATTTAGAACGCTTTAAAAAGTTCTTTCACTTGATGCTTGAAGAAGGCGTGTATTTAGCACCATCAGCATTTGAAGCTGGTTTTGTTTGCTCTGAACACTCTGAGCAAGAAATTGCCGATACAATTGCAGCAGCAAAAAGAGCTTTTGCTAAGCTTTAAACTATTAAACATAAAAAAGCCCGCAAGGGCTTTTTTTATGTCTAAAATAAATACCTGCTCCAGTAATTACTTTACTGACAGCTAGGCCTTGGCTCAAATTCACTGGCTCTAAGTGGCAGTTGAATTACTTTACCGCAGCCCGGTGGCGCTTGCTTACCCGTTAATTCATTAATAAAAGCCCAGCGAATTGAAGGCGGACGAGTATCTGCTATTGCCTCAGGGTTGAGCGGCTTAAGATAACGAATATACGTTTCTAATGCACCAATACTGCCCGTTAAGCCTGTACTTTTATTATCATCACGACCAAGCCAAGCAACGGTTACTGTATTTTGATCAAACCCTGCATACCAACTATCACGTAGATCATTACTGGTGCCCGTTTTACCAGCCAGCTGAATTGATGGGAAATGGGCATTTAAACGTTTAGCAGTGCCATCTTTGGTGACTCGCTTCATCGCGTATTTAGTCATATAAACAGCGGCTTTATCAAAACGCGGTTCAGAACTAACTTGATGCTGATAAAGCACACGCCCAACAGAGTCGGTTAATGCCGAAATAGATGTTAATTGACGGTATTCGCCATCAGCCGCCAACGTGGTATAAAGCTGTGCGACTTCAAAGCTCGACATTTCAACGGCACCAAGCAGTAATGATGGATAATGTGATATTTGCTCTTTAGCGCCGAGTTTATTGAGTGTGTTCGCTACTTTATCAACCCCGACATCAAGTCCCAAGTTGACCGCAGGAATATTGATACTTTGACTAAACGCTTTATATAGTGGCAGCATACCGCGATATTGATGATCAAAATTCTCTGGTTGCCATACTTTGCCTTGCTCATTAGTCACTTGTACTGGCGAGTCATCTAACAAAGTAGCTAAGTTATAGTGCGGTAAACCCAAAGCTGTTAAATACACAGCCGGTTTAACTAACGAGCCTATGTTGCGCTTAGTATCAAGTACGCGGTTAAAACCTAAAAAGCGCGGATCGCGTCCCGCAACTAAAGCAGATATACCGCCTTTCTCTACATTCACTGAGATCATCGCCGCTTCAAGCTGCTCTGTCGTGGCGCGTTTTTCAAGGTAAGGTAGGCTTTTTTCAATTGCCTCTTCCATTGCCGCTTGTTTTTGGAGATCAAAATAAGTGAATACACGCACGCCCGCATCGAGTACTTCTTGGTCCGGTAGTAATTTTTTCAGCTCACGATCCACCAGCTCTAAATAACCGGGATACGATTTAGGCAAGCTGTCTTTCATAGGTGCAATATCAATTGGCCGCTTTAATGCAGCACGGTATTCGCGGGTATCAATTAATTTATTATCAACCATCAAACGTAGCACTAAATCACGACGCTCCATAGTGCGTTCAGGATAACGGCGTGGATTATAATATGAAGGGCCTTTCACCATCGCAACGAGTAGTGCAATTTGATCGAATTCAAGCTCATCAACAGGCTTAGAGAAGTAAAACTCAGAAGCTAAGCCCATGCCATGCACACCTTGGTTATACGATTGACCAAGGTATACTTCGTTTAGATAAGCTTCTAAAATTTGATCTTTTGAATAGCGATAATCTAAAATTAACGCGATCAACGCTTCGTTAAATTTACGGACCAGCGTACGATCACGGGTTAAATAAATATTTTTTGCCAGCTGCTGGGTTAACGTACTACCGCCTTGAACTGTACGCCCTGCTTTAATATTGCTGTATAAAGCCCGCATAATCGAAAACACGGATACACCGTGGTGCTGATAAAAGTTCTGATCTTCAACCACTAATAATGTATCTGTAAGCATCGGCGGGAATTTATCCAACGGCACAAACTCTCGATCTTGTTTTGAATCATTGCCTATGCGCGCAATTTGTACTGGCTCTAATCGAGCATTGTTTAAACGCCTGCCAAACTTATCTTTAATACTCGCGAGTTTTTGTCCTGCAAAGCGTAACTCAATAACCTGTGCTTGCTCTAAGCCATCATAAAATTCAAATTCACGACGGAAGATTTTAATACTATCGCCCGCTTTTACATACTGACCAGTTCGACTTAACTGATTGACCGATGAATAGTTTAGCCTATCAAGCTCCCACACCACTTCTTGGCTAGATAAGAATTGTCCTGGGTAAAAACCCATTGCTCGTGCATAAACTTGTGCTGGTAATTGCCATTTATTACCTTCAAATTGACGCGTAATTTTGGCATCTAGATAAATTAAATATAAGCCCATCGCAACAATACCAGCTAAGCTTAGTTTCCAAAAAATAGACCAGACTTTGCGACCAATTCCACGTTTTTTTATATTCGCTGCAGACGTATTTTTAGTCGAAGTTTTTTTCACCGACTTAGACGCTGTGCTTGGTGCTTTCTTTGCCGGGCGTTTTGATGGAGTTTTAGTGGAGCGGGAGTCTTTTTTATCAGCCATTGACGTTGCTATTTATTTCCAGAGTTAAATTTACAGGTGCGAGCTTAGCATATAGCCTAACACCTGCAAAATTAACCTTGACTGAAACTACTTGCCCCGAACTTTGGGCATTAAATCTTTTAACCTCAGTTGCGGTGGCTTAATTTTAGCGTGTACACAACCACAATGAGTGGATCATTGCCGGTATAAAAAATATAAAGCACAAGACAATATTAATAATCAAATCTTTACCCACACCCGCTTTCAAAAACACAGCAACAGGTGGTAAGAATATAGACAAAATAATCAGTAATAGTTTGTTATCCATGCTTAACCTTATTTGTAGTTGGACTAATTTTAAGCATAGTTACTTATTGTGATTTTTGCTGTTTTAATAAACTTTAATTAAAAAAATTTAGCCTCTGCGTAAGTACAAAAAAAGCCCTAATCTAAATTAGGGCTTTGTATTGAACACACAATGATTTTAAAACTTTTTACTTTTAATTAGTTACTACGTACCGAAACAAACTCAGGGTAAGCATCAATGCCACAATCGTGTTGATCCATACCGTTTAGTTCTTCTTCCTCTGTTACCCGGATACCCATGGTTTTCTTAAGTATTGTCCACACAATAAGTGAAGCAATAAATACAAAACCTAAGATACATACTAAGCCAATTAACTGGTTCACTAGGGTTGCATCAGTATTTGATACTGGCACTAAGAGAATACCCAAGATACCGCACACACCGTGCACTGAAATAGCACCTACAGGGTCATCAATTTTAACTTTGTCTAGTGCTACAATGCTAAACACCACTAATGAACCACCTAAAATACCCAGTAAGCAAGCAAGTAAAGGTGACGGTGATAATGGATCAGCAGTGATAACAACCAAGCCAGCAAGCGCACCATTAAGTACCATAGTTAAATCTGCTTTACCCCACAACACTTTACAAACAAACAGTGAAGCAATGGCACCGGTTGCCGCAGCAGCGTTAGTATTTAACAATATTTTACCTACTGCAGTCGCGTTTTCAGCATCAGAGATAAGTAATTGTGAACCACCATTAAAGCCGAACCAACCCATCCATAAAATAAATGTACCTAATGTAGCCAATGGTAAGTTAGAGCCTGGAATTGGATAAATTTCACCATTTTTACCATATTTTCCTTTGCGAGCGCCGAGCATTAATACACCGGCAAGTGCTGCAGCAGCGCCTGTGCCGTGAACAATGGCAGAGCCTGCAAAATCAACAAAACCCATTTCAGATAAGAAACCGCCGCCCCATGTCCAGTAACCTTCAACTGGGTAGATAAAACCAGTTAACACTACGGCAAAGGCTAGAAAAGCCCACAACTTCATGCGTTCAGCAACCGCACCCGATACAATCGACATAGCGGTTGCAACAAATACGACTTGAAAGAAAAAGTCAGATTCTAAAGAATGATTTGCATCAGCGGCTTGGGTGCCAATAAGCCCACCTAGAGATGGAATTAAGCCTCCTTCAGCGTTGTCTACATACATAATGTTGTAGCCAACTAGTAAGAACATGGTACATGCGATGGCATAGAGCGCCACGTTCTTAGTTAAAATTTCAGTGGTATTTTTTGAACGCACTAAGCCCGCTTCGAGCATGGCAAAACCTGCTGCCATCCACATTACTAAAATACCCGACATTAAAAAATAAAATGTATCTAACGAAAACTTGAGTTCTACGATCGTGTTTTCCATAAAGCCCCCTTAAATTGCTTCTTCATCTAATTCACCCGTACGGATACGGACAATTTGATCTAAGTCGTAAACGAAAATTTTGCCGTCGCCAATTTTGCCTGTTGATGCAATTTTGGTAATGGTCTCAACGACCCGTTGACAATTTTCGGTACGAGTAGCAATTTCCAGTTTAATTTTAGGAATAAAATCAACCTGATATTCAGCTCCGCGATACAACTCTGTATGACCTCGTTGACGACCAAAACCTTTGACGTCAACAACTGTCATCCCCTCAATGCCTAAATCAGCTAGCGCTTCTCGCACATCATCTAATTTAAATGGCTTTATTATTGCACTAATCATTTTCATAGTGGCCCCCTTCGGACGCTTATTGTTATCCTGTTTGCTAAGACAATCCAACCTTTGTGCCACTATTTTTAACGTTTTAAAAACAACAAATTACATAATAAAAACAAATTAACCGCATAAAAAATGCACCATACAGGTGCATTTTTTTAACATATTAGCTGAACTGGTGCAGCAGCCTAGCTTTGTCTGACGACACAGTCTCTACTTTGTTCTTTAGCTTGATACAAAGCCTTATCAGCTAGGCGCATGGCACTTGTTAACGTAACATTTTGAAATTTTGTTAAACCTATACTTACCGTAATTGCAAATACATCACCATTGATCACAAAATCATACTCAGACAACCGCACTCTAAACGCTTCAAGTAAAGAATACGCTTGTTCCAAATCTAAATTAGTTAATACAACCGCAAACTCTTCACCACCGACACGGGCAACGGTAAAATCTTTAAACGAACTACGTAATAAAGACGCTACTTGCTTTAAAGCCTGATCCCCAGCTTCATGGCCAAATTTATCATTGATCGCTTTGAAAAAATCAATATCGAGTAATGCTAAACTATTGTTAGACGATGTTTCTTTTAGCAGTTTTTCGGCAAATTGATAAAAATAGCGGCGATTATAAAGATTAGTTAAATCATCGCGAAAGGCACTTTCTTTAATATCTGCTATCAGTGACAGCTGCTCCATAGTCTGTAATACACGACAATGGAACTCTTCATTCATAAAGGGTTTGGTTAAAAAATCATTCGCGCCAAATTTAATAAACCGTGCAGATAAACCATGCTTACCCGCACCTGACAAACCAATAATAGCTAAATCATCACGACCACGAAAATTTCGCACCGCCTTAACAAGCTCAAAGCCATCCATTGTCGGCATCGCATAATCAGTTAGTAACAATTTAATCTCGGGATCATTTTTCAGTATTTTTAGAGCTTGCTCACCATCATGCGCATCTTGCACATCAAACAGCTGCTTTTGGAGCATTTGCTTCATTAATGAACGACTTAAAACTGAATCATCGGCGATTAAGGCTTTGCAACCTTGATTACGTAATAGCTGCGCCACTAATTTAACCGCATAATGATATGAATCACGATTATCTTTAATTACATAATCAACGACCCCAAGCTCTAATATTTGCTGGCGCTTATATTCATCGATGGTAGATGTTAGTACCACTGTAGGGATAGCTTGCGCCAAGGTATATTTAACAACTTCGCCATTCATCGCATCAGGCAGGGTTAAATCGACCAAAGCAAGTGTGTACTGATGCTTCGCAATGAATTCTTTGGTCTCGGCAAGTGACCAGGCAAAATCGACAGCAACATCAAGATAATGAGCTGATAAGTGTCGCAACACCTGCTGGACCACTTTACTATCTTCAACAACTAAAACTCTTTGCATATATCTTCTCTACACTTCAGGTGGACATTGCGAGGGTAAACTTTTTACGAATAAAAAAACTAAAAGTCATAACAGGCGGTAATATACTTTATTATTAGCTTGAGCAAAATATATTGCTGAAAATATACGCATAAAAGCATAGCCTTTGCATTACTGATAATATTTATGTCTAGTGCTCACCGATTAATATCGTCGTCTAGTCTCATTCCCTTTGTTATTTGCTTAAAAATTATCTTTAATAGGTTAACTATTGTTTAAAGGATCCACCATGAAGCTTATTAGTATCATTAGTGTCTCTGTGGCCATACTTACTTTGAGTGTAAGCACAGTCAGTTATGCAGAAAATCAACGTCGTATCGATGTCGATAGTAAAGTTGTCACTGAACATAAAGCGCGCATCAATGGCGAGCGTTTTTCATATACCGCAACCACAGGCACACAACCGGTATGGGATGACAAAGGCGATGCCGTTGCAACATTGCAATACACTTATTATGAACGCGATAAAGTTGACGATCGCACTAAACGCCCATTGTTAATTTCGTTTAATGGCGGACCTGGCTCTGCATCTGTATGGATGCACTTAGCCTATACTGGACCACGGGTATTAAAAATTGATGACGAAGGCTACCCTATTCAACCGTATGGCGTGAAAGACAACCCATACTCAGTGCTTGATGTTGCTGATATCGTTTACGTTAACCCAGTAAACACTGGCTACTCGCGTATTCTTGAAAACGATAAAGGTGAATTACCAAGTAAAGAGGCGCAAAAAAGCATGTTTTTTGGTGTCAATGCCGACATTAAATACCTAGCAGAATGGTTAAACACCTTTGTAAATCGCACAGAGCGCTGGCGCTCACCTAAATTTTTAATTGGTGAGAGCTACGGCACAACCCGCGTATCAGGCCTTGCCCATGAATTACAAAACAGTCAATGGATGTATATCAATGGTGTTGTGCTGGTTTCACCAACAGACATTGGTATTAAACGCGACGGTCCGATAAAAGCAGCTAACCGTCTACCTTACTTTGCTGCAACGGCGTGGTATCACAAAGCTTTAAGCCCAGCATTGCAAGCTAAAGATTTAGATGAATTACTACCAGAAGTTGAAGACTTTACCGTTAACAAGCTAATTCCTGCACTTGCTAAAGGTGGCTTTATTAATGATGAAGAAAAACGCGCTATCATTAAACAAATGGCACTGTATGCCGGTGTATCTGAAAAGTTTGTTGCGCAAAACAACCTTGATATTCCTACCAACTTCTTTTGGAAAGAACTACTACGTGAGCGCGGTCAAACGTTAGGCCGTCTAGATTCGCGTTATTTAGGCATGGACAAGCGTGACGCTGGCGAATCTCCAGACTACTGGGCTGAGCTAACATCATGGTTGCATTCATTTACACCAGCCATCAATCACTACTTACGTGAAGAGCTTAACTATAAAACTGACGTAAAATATAACCTGTTTGGTAATGTACACCCGTGGGATCGCAGCAATAATAACACTGGTGAAAATCTGCGTTTAGCAATGGCGCAAAACCCATACCTCAATGTGATGATCCAATCAGGCTACTATGATGGTGCCACTAACTACTTTGATGCTAAATACACTTTATGGCAACTAGATCCAAGTAGTAAAATGCGTGATCGCCTAAGCTTTAAAGGCTACCGCAGTGGCCACATGATGTATTTACGCCATGCAGATTTAGAAACATCAAATAACGATTTACGTGATTTTATTTTACAGTCACTACCAAAAGAAGGTGAAGCTGCAAAGTATTAAACAGCGCTTAAAACCACTGGATTAAAAAAGCCCGTTTTTACGGGCTTTTGTTTATCGATAATTCGGATATACTCAAACTATTGATTTTACGTTTTTGGAAAACACAGATGACTGAAAACTTCCGTGTTATGTATGCAGGTCTAGCTCAAGATATTGAGCAATCGAATGCAATTAAACAACTGGCTGTAAAGCTCAAAGCCCCTGAAAGTAAAGTAGCTGCATTTTTTGAAAACAAACCCCTATTTGCGCCTTGTGAAAAAGAAAAAGCACTCAAGCAAGCAAAGCTACTTGCCAGCGTAGGCATCAAAAGTAAACTGCAACCAATAACCAACAACACACCAGCGGTAAGTAGCAGCGATACAACCAACCAGCGAGATGAGCGTATTTTTAACGCCCTTGATTACATCACCAGTAGTTTAATTCGCATCGAAGAAAAACTCGACGACCTAGAGCAACGCTTACCAGCCACAACCCAACAACCAGATCCTGATGAAGGCGACGAGTGGCAAACTGACGACCTATTGCTAGATGAAGAGCTGACAACGCCGATCAAAAAACGCAGTAACATGCTGCTGTATTCACTTATAGCTATGGTTGTTGTCTTGCTTGTAGTACTAGGATTGTCGTTTGCATTCCCTGATTTATTCAGTTTTATGGATAATTAACAGATAAAGCAAAAATAAATATGAGCGAAAAAAGAGCACTGATCCGCCAACAAATCCGTAAAGCACGTAACTCACTGTCAAAATTCGAGCAAAAAATTGCCGCAGAATCGCTTAAAGTGAATTTTACTCAACACTTAAAACAGCAAAAAACTATTGAAAATGCCCATATTGGCATTTATTTTAGCAATGACGCAGAACTAGATACCTCATTGTTAATAAAAGATCTTTGGACTAAAAACCACGCCCTTTACCTACCTGTAATCCACCCATTTAACGGCACTACTTTATACTTCCAGCGCTATGAAGAAAATTCACCCATGAGGGCAAATCGCTATGGTATCTTGGAGCCTAAGTTAAATTGTAGTCAGATATGCCCACTAGCGGAGCTTGATTATCTGCTAATGCCATTAGTTGCATTTGATGATAACGGTAACCGGTTAGGGATGGGGGGTGGCTTTTATGATAAAACTTTGGCGCGCTACGAAAAAGAAAACTGGCAAAAACCACAACTGATTGGCCTTGCACATCAATGCCAACATGTTCCAAGTTTACCGGTTGAATCGTGGGATGTACCATTAAATTACATAATCACACCACAGAAAATCTACCATTGGTAAGCAATTTATTTATATACTAATGGCAATCCCTCTCACCTATTGAGCACATAATCATGACACAAGATGAATTAAAAAAAGCAGCTGCTTGGGCTGCACTCGAATTTGTAAAAAAAGACACCATTGTGGGTGTTGGCACAGGCTCAACTGTAAACCATTTTATTGATGCATTAGGCTCAGTAAAAGACACCATACGCGGTGTGGTATCAAGTTCTGACGCTTCAACCGAAAAACTAAAAGCACTCGGTCTTGAAGTATTTGAACTCAATGATGTTGATGCCCTTGACGTGTACGTTGATGGCGCAGATGAAATAAATGCGCTGAACGAAATGATCAAAGGCGGTGGCGCAGCACTAACCCGCGAAAAAATAGTCGCAGCTGTAGCAAAACAATTTGTATGTATTGTTGATGAAACAAAAATAGTGGACACCTTGGGTGAATTTCCACTGCCGGTAGAAGTTATTCCAATGGCACGCAGTTATGTTGCTCGTGAATTGCTTAAACTAGGCGGCGATCCAGTTTATCGCCATGGCGTGGTAACAGATAATGGTAACGTTATTTTAGACGTACATAACTTGTCGATCAGCCAAGCAAAAGATTTAGAGCTGACAATTAATCAAATTGTTGGCGTAGTAACCAACGGCTTATTTGCCCACCGTGGCGCAGATAAAGTGATTATCGGTACCAAAAATGGGCCGCAAATTAGATAAATAGGATGAGGATATGAGTAAGGTATCGTTAGCAAAAGACAAAATTAAAATTCTTTTGCTTGAAGGTGTACATCAAAGCGCTGTAGAAACGCTAAAACGTAACGGCTACAGCAATATTGATTATGTAAAAACCTCATTGCCTGAGGACGAACTAATTGAGCGCATTAAAGATGTGCATTTTGTAGGCCTTCGTTCTCGTACTCATATTTCTGAAGCTGTACTTGAAGCGGCAGAAAAACTGGTTGCCGTTGGTTGTTTTTGTATCGGCACTAACCAGGTTGATTTAAGTGCCGCACGCAAGCGCGGTATTGCAGTATTCAACGCACCGTTTTCTAATACCCGCTCTGTTGCTGAGTTAGTACTTGGTGAAATTTTACTATTGTTCCGTGGTATTCCAGAGCGTAATGCCATTGCCCACCGTGGCGGCTGGTTAAAAACCGCCAATGGCTCATTTGAAGCCCGTGGTAAAACTCTAGGTATTATTGGTTATGGCCACATTGGTACGCAGCTAGGTATCATGGCTGAAAATATCGGTATGAACGTTGAATTTTACGATATTGAAGACAAGCTAACCCTAGGTAATGCCACACAAGTACATAACCTAACGCAGCTACTGCAACGCGCTGATGTTATTAGCTTACACGTACCTGAAACACCGCAGACTAAAAACCTGATTGGTAGCGCGGAAATTTCAGTGATGAAGCAAGGTTCAATTTTGATCAACGCCTCACGCGGCACTGTAGTTGATATTGACGCCCTAGCAGAAGCACTTCGTGATAAAAAAATCAGCGGCGCTGCCATCGACGTATTCCCAGTTGAGCCAAAATCAAACGATGAAGAATTTGTATCGCCACTACGCGAATTCGACAACGTAATTTTAACACCACACATTGGTGGTTCAACTCAAGAAGCGCAAGAAAACATTGGTATTGAAGTAGCGGGTAAACTAGCAAAATACTCAGATAACGGCTCAACTATTACTGCTGTTAATTTCCCTGAAGTATCACTGCCAGAGCTTGCTAACCGTAGCCGTTTATTACACGTACACCACAACCGCCCAGGTGTGTTAACCCAAATTAACCAAGCGTTTGCCCAGCACGGCATCAACATCGCCGCGCAATACTTGCAAACAGACGAAGCGATTGGTTACGTAGTAATAGACGTAGATACCGACCACTCTGAAATTGCACTAAAAGAACTAAGTGCAGTAGAAGGCACGATCAGAGCACGTATTCTTCACTAACAGCTGTCAGCTGGTCAAAAAATAAAAGCCGTGCTTGTTAAATCAAGCACGGCTTTTATTTGGATGAAGAATAATACTTTTTTCAACCTTAGCCGATGAAATATTGCCAGTTTTATTGTCTGTATTAAACAAGTTTCACTTAAGTTACATCTTACTGTATTTGCTATAACGGCTCGCTTTTAAGAATATTTTCACAACTCGGTCAAAGATTTCTCTATTACTAAATTCCTCAATAGAGGCGTTAGCGAGGGTTTTCCTCTACCAAAACCTTATTGAGAAACGACGCAAGTACGCTGCGCATTTCGTCTACCCAAGGGTGAAATAGCCAAAAGGTGTGCGGTGTATAGGGTATGGTATACACTTGTTGATGGACGTTGTTTTTAATTAGCTGCGCTACAAAAGCATCTCTGCCAACATGAAAACGGTCATGGGAAGAGTTAATAAATAATGTTGCTGGAGTATGTTTACTTAAATATTCTACCGGCGAAACCGCATGCCAACGTTTTGGCTCTTGTGCATAACGCCCACCTAACCAAAGCGCTGCATAAGAAATCTTTCCAGGTTTATCTTCAAACATCCTCGCCGCTGTTGAGGTTAAATCAGCCACGCCGTCAATGTTCACGATTGCTTGCACTGCTTCGTAAGGCGATTTTGTATCGTGATTGGTACTCATGGCCCCGAATAACGTGGCCATATGAGCACCAGAAGACGCCCCTAACACCGCGATTTTTTTGGTATCTATCATATATAATTTATGATGTTGTTTTAGCCACTTAATCGCATCGTTGATATCTGCCATTGCAGCTGGATAGAGCGCCATTTTAGAGGTTCTATATTCGACACTTACCGCCACAAAACCTTGGCCAGCTAACCAGCGTGCCGTTGGCGTTTGATGAGACTTGTTACCAGTCCTCCATCCGCCGCCATGGATCATTACGACCAACGGTTTAGCCTGCTCTGCTTTATTAGGATAAAATAAGTCAAGGTGCAGCGTTGAGCCATCCACCGTTTTGTAAGCTAAGTTGTAATGTTCGCTGATGGACTGTGCTGTTTGCTCGATATTTTCCGGTTTGTTTATCGGACTAATAAAAGGAAACTGTTTCTTGTTTTTTCGATACTCACTTTCAATGGTGTACTCAGCCATTTCACCACTGAGTGAACTGACAACCTCACGCGTCGATACCTGCTGTATTGCTTGTTGAATACGGGGAGATTGATACCATTTACCCAAGATATTTTCCCAAGTAAAAGATGCTGCTTTACTCTCATTTAGCTGTCTTCTATTCGTTGTTATAAATGCCCCAGGACCGGAAGAATTGTACTCAAAAAAACGAGCATCTTCTGCACGAAACACCTTTTTACCACCGGCTCTAGCTGTTCCTTCCATTGGATGCCAAGCTTCTTGTTGAATATGCGCTCCCATCCAAGTATCTATAAATACTGTTTGTCCTATTGCATTAGGATCTGCATACCTTCCATCAGGGAATGTAGCTGTAGGATGCCAAGGTCTTCCTAACCCCATACTATTGTCTTGCACCCCTTCCTCTGCGCTAAGTGCACAATCAATAAAAACCAGACCAAATGCTTGCTCAATATTAGTACTTGGTGCAGTAATAAAACCTATGGGTAACTGTTTGTTAGGTCTAGCCCGAGTCACTATGTTCGACTTATAAAAAACGGCGGCTCCGCCCCCAAAAATAAAGTCAACATGACCACTTATGGTATTATTGATAAATAAAGATCTCCCTGCTTTCGTGTAAAGAGTATCTTGATATCCACTGATTTTTACATGATTAAACAATGCTTTATCACTACCATAGTCGGTCAATACAGCCACTGCTTGTAGACCTGATACACGTTTTGGATCCTCGTTACTCAGCGCATCGTAATACGCAAAGTCAAAGGTGTTCTCAATATGCAAGTTTTCAACACTAAAATTGGGTGATTTAATAGTTAACGTGGCTGAGTTTGATGTTCCTAGGTTGCCACCATTTACTGTTGCTTTTCCTGAATAGTCATCAAAATATAATCGAGTAGTATCAGCCCCTGCACCTGATAACGTAATAAAAGGTTTGTTAATAACGAGTTTTTCATAATAGTCACCAGAGGCTATTTTAATAATATAGGGCTGAGATAAATTATTAGGTGCTTGCTCAATAGCTTGTGCAATGGTGGCAAAAGCGTGTTCATTGTTTTTATCAACAATTGCATCAACTCGTGGTGATACGAGTTCATTCGCAGATAAGCTTTGACATATAAGTCCAAAGAAAAATAATAAGCCCTGAATAGTACCGCTTATTGTTTTTAACCGACCATGTAACTGCATGTGAAGTTTTCCTTACATAGTAAAAATAGCATGTTTAAAGTAGGCCTGTGGCGAGTAAGTAAGATCATTTTTTACTAACTATATTTGGCTGCCAGCCACGCATCACGTTTTTAATGGTGTAGTCTTGCGCTTCGACTTGACTCAGTTGATGCGCCCAAGCCACTCGCTTAATACTATTAGTCCCCTGCCCTGAGTTATTAAACTCAGCATAAAAAACGGTTTCCTGTTTACTAACATCCCCCCAATTTTGCCAACCTTCAGGAGCAATATGCAGACCTAAGTCAGAGTTAATGAACACAGTTTTAGCGTGGTGTCTCCAAGGACGGCCAAGATAAACTTTATCAACAGCAGCACTGGCAGTTAGCTTCACACGATTAAACACAAATCCAAACGCCTGATTTTTAGGGGTAGAAGCAGCTGTAATATAAGAGTTACTGAGTGACTTAACTTCACAGTCTTCGAACATTGCTGTGCCTTCACCAAAAATAAAGTCTGTGGTGCCTTCGATATAACAATCTTTGAAATACGAGCGAAACCCTTCGCCAGCTAGGTACAAGGAATCTTGATGGCCTTTGATAGCTACGTTATTTATGCTTACTCGATCAGCCTCGATATGCAAAGCAACAGCCTGCCCAACCGCGCCTGCACTATTAATAATAGTCAAATTTTGGGCGCTAAAGTCATTCCCTCGCACCATTAATGTATATGTGTGAAAGGTACTATTTCGACCTAAATTTATCTTATTAAAATGGTCGCCATAGGTAATAATTGTATTTTCTTTACTTTCACCTATTAGTTTTATTCGTGTATTCCATGAGTAAACTTCTACCTTTTCTGCATAAACGCCATTTTTAACGAAAATACTTATGTCATGCCAAGGGTAAGTTTTACTTGCATTGATTGCTGCCTGAATGGAAGTAAAATCGCCCGTACCATCTTTGGAGACTACCATCTTTGTGGCGTACTCTTGAGCCACTACCGATCGCGCCCCAAATGATACAAGAAACAATGTAATTAAAAGCGCTAAAGGACTTGTTCTTTTGTTTTGTGTAATCACTGTCGTAACCACCCTTTTATTATTGATATCACAATCGCTCTCATCTTATGGGGACAGCAACTGAACACCTGTAGCCATAACTTCTACATAGCAGTCACAGTTTGCAACATAGCTGATTATCTGTGAACGAAGTTAGCATGTAACGCAATTCCAACTAATTGGACTGGTATTTATCCAAAAAATCTTCTTCAATACTTATTTCTAACAAATTATGCTACCGGTGGCAAATTTATTTAAATATCATTCCCTAAAAAAATCAGCGTGTTATTTTTTACAAAAATAAAGCTCGCAGATCTAACGATACAAATCATACATTATATTAACAAACAACTTGACACCAAACTGCCACCGGTGGCAATCTGATAAAAATAAATTTTATTAGTGGTAACTTATGTAAACAAAGTAACAGCATCTCTACTTTTAATTTAACGCGCTACCTTGTCAAATAGTGCGCAATTTAATCTCTCTTTGTTCCAAGGAAGCAATAATGAAACTAACACACACATTTATGAAAAGCTTAATTGCTACTAACGTGCTTGCCGCCCTTACCGTAAGTTCATTCTTTAGTAACGCTCAAGAATCTCAACCAGCAGCATCTGAGGATGTTGAGGTCATTGAAGTAAAAGGCTTTCGTGGTTCTTTAATTAAAGCCTTAGAAGCCAAACGAGATGCAGCTAATACTCGTGAGTCAATTATGGCTGAAGATATTGGTAAGTTTCCAGACTTGAATGTGGCAGAAGCCATTCAGCGAGTTCCTGGAGTGGCAATATCGCGCGAAGGTGGTGAAGGTCGTAATATTGTTCTACGAGGTTTTAGCCCGGGTTTTACCCGAACCACGCTTAACGGTATGGAAGTACCCGCAGGAAGTGATGGTCTCGATTCTGGCGGCGTAACTGTTAACAATAGTCGAGCCTTTGACTTCCATGTATTTGCATCAGAGCTTTTCAACCGTATAGATATTCAAAAAACGCAAACAGCCTCGATTGAAGAAGGTGGTATTGCTGGTACAGTCGATATGTACTCTGCACGCCCTTTTGATAACCCCGGCTTCAATTCGACCCTGTCACTTAAAGGTGGCTATAATGATTTAACCAGTGAAGTTGACCCTAGGTTTGCTTTCTTAGCCAGTAATACATTTGCTGATAATACCTTTGGTGCACTTTTTTCGGTTGCAGTATCAGATAGAAGTGTACGTCAAGAAGGCTTTGGCAGCGTGCGCTGGGAGCCAACAAATCGAATTGGTAATGGCACATGGGGTGACACTTCTGGGCTATCGACCATCAACGGAACGCCTAGTAATTACTGTGGTGCTGAAGAAGCTATATCCTGTTTATGGGTACCTCGGTTACCGCGGGCTGATTTTTTCGGGAATGAGCAAAAACGTATTGGGGTTACCGGTTCTTTGCAATATAAGCCTAATGACGACATGTTATTCACATTGGATATATTGCATTCTGAGTTAGAAAATGATCGCAGAAACTACAACTCTATGGAGTGGCTAGTTAATCGTGGTGCTCCGGGTGATTTCCAAGGTCAAAGCCCCGTTTCGTTTACAGTCGATGAGTCGGGTAAAGTCCTTGTTGCTGGTAGTTTTGAAAATGTCACCTCATGGTACGAAAGCCGATACCAGGTGTCAGATTCGATATTTGACCAGTATGTATTATCTGGCGATATTCAACTTAATGATCGCTGGTCGCTTGACCTTATGGCTGGTATGGCTAAAAACGACGCTGACAGAGAGGAAATTCGTTATTACTACCGATCGGTTCCCCACTTCTACTCCTATGATTACAGCAGTGGAAATGCAGCGACAGTAGATTATGGCGATTACGATACGACCGATCCTAATAACTACCTTGATGCAGTCAATGCCTCTAATCGTAGTGACGATGTTAAAAAATCAAATACCACAGTGAAACTGGATCTCGCTTATGCCGGAGATAGCTTTGATATAAAAACCGGACTTGCCTTTAATGACAGAGAAGTAGAATATCGAACGGCAGATGGTGACTTTACTCCCTTTGATCCTTCAAAATATACAACCCCATTTCCGTATTCGGATTTTGGTAAAGGCTTAGATGGCGCTACTTTGGCTCCTTTTCTTGTTGCTGACTTTGATAAGCTAGAGGCCGACGGTATTCTTACTCATAATTATACCAATAATGCAGCTCAAGGCTGGGTGGTAGGTGAGAAAACACAAGCCCTTTACCTTGAATTAAACAGTGATCATGAAATTGGTGATATGTATCTTCGTACTAACTTTGGCGTGCGCTATGTCAACACTGAGGTCACTTCTGAAGCCATTATAAACAATAGTCCTTTGTCGGTTACGCGCGATTACAATAACTTCTTACCATCGATGAATTTAGCACTTGAAGTCACCGATGATATAGTGACTCGTTTTGCTTATGCTCGCAGCATGACTCGCCCAAGTCTAGGTAGTTTAAATATTGCTTCACCGCAGTTTGGGTATACGACTTTTACTGTAGGTAACTTAGGTAATCCTGGACTGAACCCTTATGAATCAAATGATGTTGACCTGAGTGTTGAATGGTATTTCGCAGAAGAAGCTGTTGTTGCTTTTAATGTTTTTAATAAAGACATAGTGACCTCTCTTGATACTGAAGAAGTAGAAAAACTGGTAGACGAAGAGTTTTGGCCATCTATTTACGCTGATCCTCAGTATATAGCCACAGCCCCCCTAGGTGACCCCGCATCGCAAACCTATACACACCGCATACCAGTCAATAATAACGACGGCTATAGCGTGACTGGTTATGAGCTGATGTATCAACAACCCTTTATCTTTTTAGACGGTTGGCTGTCTAACTTTGGTGTGGTTGCTAACTTCACACATGTAAGCGCACAAGACTCTACAGGCTTGTCACCCAATTCTTATAATGCAACATTGTATTATGATGAAGAAAACTATGGCGCTCGTATATCATTAAACAAACGCGATGATTACCTACTTCAAGAGCCAGCCGGAAACGGCCATGCTCAAGAGCGTAAGTTTGGTCCGACTCATGTAGACGTATCTGCATTTTATAATGTGAATGAAAACATTTCGCTTTCACTGGAAATTATTAATTTAACAGACGAAGTTGAACGCATATATGGTACCGGAGACGGAGATCTCAACTTAACGAGAGAATACAGCCATACCGGTACACAATACTTTATCGGCGCAAGTTATACATTTTAGTAAACTGCAACGAATCAGTGTCTATTTGAACTGATAAAAAAGCCCGCAGATACATAAAATATGCGGGCTTTTTTGTATCTAGCTTTTATGTAATGTTTGTAAAAACCCATTAAAGATATGCAAAAAAGTAGGCTGCAATGAGATTGCAATAATCGATTACTGAGTAACGCACCTTATATGTATTTGCCTAAGCTACTTGCTTAACAGCCACATCGACAAACGAAGTAAATGAATTTGTTTATTGATTTAGAATTGACCGTCACTGAATAAAAACGCTCAAAGAAAATACTAGTGCCTATTGACCGAGTTAAGGCTCATATGTGTTAAGTTGCACCCACTCAGCAAGTTGCAGCATTTTGTGCACAAGTTTTCTTTATACCTAACTCTTCGTGAAAATGCGTTGTGACACTAAAAGTTAATACAAAAATAATAAAACCCAACAACCAGCAATTACACTCTTTTAGTTTAAATTTACCACGCCAAAAAGCTGTTATGAAAATGACGAAATTTCTAAAAGTGAAGATAAATGTGATAAGTAGGAACACAAAAATGATAATTCCAGCTGTACTCATAATTTTCCAGTGCAAATAACGAGCCTGTAGAATAACTCGTTTTTAATTTATTTTTATTGATGCATTAACCATAGCCGAGTTCCTATTTTGATTCAATCGACAACTGACTTTTACGTAAAATATAAAAAGAGGACTAGGTGTTGTTTTAATGGGCGTTTTGGAAGGTATGACAGGTGTTTAAGTGGCTTATTTGGAGAGGTAGCAGCTTACCTTTATTAATGCATCGTGTTTTGCAGCTTTTCTATATTATGAACTAAGCAATACAGTTGCCGCAGTATGAAGTGAAAGCATTCACTTTCATTTGACTGCGTAAGGGCAATTTATTCAGCGAAATTGATTGGAATGAATTTATTTTGGCAAGATAAGTCAGGCTTGACTCCTTACCTAATGAAAGAGCCATAACAATTTACAGTGGGTGAATAATATCTATTAGCTCACAGTAACCAACTCGATTCAAGGTTAAAAAACAATCAAGTCAATTGTGTAGAACCAGTTCCTAAAAAGAGTAATCCTACAACCTCAACGCCCGCTTAAGCGGAAAAACATAGTTGGTTAAAATGTTGAACGGAGTGAAAACAACCAACTGTATTTTTCCGTTTGAGGCGTTTGTTATGCATTACTTACGACTGACTGTTCAGTTTTAGGCCATTTCCACGCGTACAAGATTATTGCTATTGATACCAGAATTTCTATAGCAGTAAAAAACAAATAATAAGCCCATGTCTCTTCTAGGTTGACGCTAATAAGGAGAACTATATAGCACATAGCTAATATTATATTTAACCAACGGTTGACTCTAGGCTTTAGAGCTAACGTAAAAAATATCATAACACTGGGGATCGCCATGAGTAATGCAACAGCAAAAAGTTCTAGTTGAGTATCAGCTGCCACGACTTTTAATTCCATCGTTTGAGCTAATACACCTGGAACATGAAGCTGTATATAATCACCATATACATAGCAAAACATAACAACTACCCAAAGAGCAGAAATTTTCAGCTTTACGTTTATTTGGAAATCTTGAAAGACACCTGCTGTACTTGTAACTGAACTCATTTAAAACTCCGTTTTATCGGTAATGTATAGACATAATGACTCCCACACGGTGTTAGCCTCCGCTTTTCGTGGGTTAGCTTAATTCAAAGCCAAAGCCATAATTAGTTTGTCTATTAACTAAACAGCAGAGGCTAACATGAATAAACATAGCATACTTTTTATCGGACTTGATACACATAAAGAATTCAATGAAGTCGCCTATATTGAAGAACATAGAGGTGCACAACCTGTTCACCTTGGTCGATTTTCTTCTTCCAAAGTTGCCGTTCAAAAGCTTGTTCGTCAGTTTGAATCTAAATACCCTGACGCAACGCTACACTTTGTTTATGAAGCAGGCCCTTGTGGTTATTATTCGTATCGTCCCTGATACTCACTAAAGCCCGCTACGCGGTTCAAATTTATTCCCTATAAATTTGTGGATTTACAGATTAATCACAAGCCTTGGCCATTGCTGCTATGTGGTTGCCCCGTCTCTTATTCCTAAAAAACCCGGTGAGAAGATTAAAACCGATAAACGTGATGCCCTTAAGCTCGCTAAATTACTTAAATCTGAAGATTTAACACCTATCTATGTTCCCGAGCCTGAAGATGAAGCTGTACGTGATTTATCTCGCGCACGCGAAGTAGCCATGAAAGATTTAAAAGATGCTAAATATCAATTAAAAGCACTGCTGCTTCGTAATAATATTAATTACAAAGGCACTGCAAATTGGTCACAAAAACATTTACGTTGGCTCACTGAGCTTGTGCTTCCACACCCAGCACAGCACATCGTCTTACAAGAGTTTTTACAAACAATTACCGAGCGAATAAGCCGACTTGAACGATTAGATAATGAACTTACACATCACGTCCATCAATAGCGTTATTATCCCGTTGTTAAAGCAATACAAGCAATGCGAGGTGTTCGTTTGTTGGTCGCCACCGGTGTTGTTGCTGAGCTTGGCGATTTAACGCGCTTCGATCATCCCCGTAAATTAATGAGTTATCTCGGTCTTGTACCCAGTGAACACTCGAGTGGTGGCAAACGCCATATTGGCGCGATCACAAAATGCGGAAATGGCCGAGCAAGACGCCTACTAATTGAAGGCGCGCACACTTATCGCTATGCAGCAAATATATCGACAGATATGCAAAAACGACAAGAAGGTTTACCAAAGGATATTATTGATATTGCGTGGAAAGCACAACTTAGGCTCTGCAAGCGCTATAAAAAAATGATAGCCAAAGGGAAACACTACAACCTGGTTGTCACCGCAATTGCCCGAGAAATGATTGCGTACATATGGGCCATTGCAAAAGAAGTGGTGCTTACGCCAGTGAATACAAAACTTAGATTGGCAAGAGTACCCGCATGATAAACGAATTAGAGTTAATGCATGGGATCAAGCATCGGGTGTGGCACAACCACCGACGGCGTTGCCTACATGGATGTCATAGGTAAGATCTTAAGAAATTGAGTTGAAGCTCAATTCATGATCAAATGGTTGTTACCACACAAACCACAGAATCAAGAAAAGAGCTTCAAATGAATGCTAACATTTTTATTAATAAG
>NZ_JACJEV010000040.1:0-37648 GCF_014164235.1 Pseudoalteromonas sp. SG44-17
CAGGATTTAAAGCAAAAAGAAAAGCTGGATAAAAGTGCAGATAAAATCACGGAGTTCTTAGCGACCCACGAGGAAAAAACGGGCAGCAAAGGCAAGCCCATTAAAAGTAATATTACCGACCCTGAAAAATTCATCGGGAATGAATTTTAACAGCGAAGCTGGCCTGAAGCCACAACCAAAAATACACTCGATTCTGCGGTTACTTAAAAGATTGCAAGGTATGCCCACTGCAACAGCAATGTATGCGAAAGCCACCTATAAAAACAGGACGGCAAGTTCAGTTTAAAAATAATGAATCGCGTAAAAAGCTAAGCTATATCGACAAAATGAAGGTCAAAATAGACAGCCCAATCGGGCGACGGCAGCTTTTTATTGACGGAATGGCAAACGACTTGGCTGTATAGAGCCTGCTTTCCTTTAAATAAACAGCGGAATATTACAGTTAACAAAGGTATGAATAAATTGACCTTACGCGACAAACGAAAGTGAATGCCCAGTGGCAACTGTATTGCTTAGTTCATAATATAGAAAAGCTGCAAAACACGATACATTAATAAAGGTAAGCTGCTACCTCTGCAAATAAGCCACTTAAACACCTGTCATACCTTCCAAAACGCCCATTAAAGCAACAGTAAATCCTCTTTTTATATTTTACGTAAAATAGAAGTAACCGATTGAATCAAAATAGGAACTCAGCTATGGTTAATGCATCAATAAAAATAAATTAAAAACGAGTTATTCTACAGGCTCGTTATGTTTACATTTGTAGCTTGATGGCTATGTTGATATCAAAGAGAGAAGTATGAAATTATTATATGTATTTATGTTATTTATCATTACTGGTAATTCACAGGCAGAAGAATTAAAAAAAATCGAAGCGCTTGGTGGAAAAGTGTCAATTCTTGCCCCACAAAACTTTGGGAAAATGCCTTCTGATATCCTAGAAATAAAATACCCGGCATCAAGAAGACCTAGTGAAGTATTAAGTGATAAAACGGGAGGTGTAACATTAGCCTTTAATCACACAAACAACGCAATGCAACCATCACAAGTTAAAGATGCTCACAAATCCATATCCAAAATGTTTCATAGCATGTACCCGTCAGCAACTTGGTTAAGAGATGAGGTAATTGTTCAAAATGGTAAAACCTTTATGGTTATGGAATTAATCACTCCCGCAATAGATACCAAAATCCATAACATTATGTACGGCACTTCTGTTGATGGGCGTTTTTTATTAGCGGCATTTAATACTACCACTGAACAGGCTGACGAGTGGTTACCTATAGGTAAGAGAATAATGACTTCACTGTCTATAAAGTAAACATAACACATATGAGCCTTAACTCTATCAATAGGCACTAGTATTTTATTTGACCGTTTTTATTCAGTGACGGTCAATTCTAAACCAATAAACAAATTCGTTTACTTCGTCTGTCTATGTGGCTGTTAAGCAAGTAGCTTATGGCAAATACATATAAGGGTCGCTGCGCAATAATCCTTACGTTATTAGCACAGCATTTACTTATACTCCTTTAAAGCGCAGCGCCTCTTAACCTATTTGTGAATAATTCAATTAAAAGTTTTTTGCACAAAGAGCAGAGAAAGAGAAGTAAATGAGGGTTATTTTAAAGGCTAATATCAGCATGCGTAAAACACGATGCATTAATAAAGGTAAGCCCTTATCACCTCAAATAAGCCACTCAAACACTTTTAAAAACGCCAATTAAAGCAACAGCAAATCCTGTTTTATATTTTATGTGAAAGTCAGTTGTCGATTGAATCAAAATAGGAACTTGGCTATGGTTTATGCATCAATAAAAATAAAAACGAGTAATTTTGCAGGCTCGTTAACCTTACTGAGATTATTTATCAGAATTATGCGAAATTTTTCTAAAATTCATCTACTAACAATACTTGTATTTGGGATATTGTCATTTAAAACACTTGCCCACGACCAACCAGGTGCCTACGAAATAATTAATCTTGCTGATGATTTTTACTCTGTATATCAGTCAAGCAAAAAGTTATCCCCTGAAAAGAGAGCAGAGCGGTTTTCACAATATTTTACCACTCAGTTTGAACCCTTTTATAGTAATAAGAACTTTGTTAAATCCATTGAAAGTTTCAGTGAGATAGAAAAAGTATACTTATTAAAAAGCAATCAGCTATCTAAGGATTTAAATGGCAGCATGGAGTCATTTATTGCTATTTTTGCAGATTTTAAATCTGAAACACCAATATATATACTTCATTCGCTCGGTAGGTTTAATGGTGCAACACGTGATTTGAAGGGTAAGTCTTACTTAATGTTTGGTGTAGATCTAATGGCTAAATACTATAACTGGAATAATGACACCCCATTTTTTCATCATGAGTTATTTCATGTCTATCATGAAAACTTTTTTCAATGTAATGATGAACTCTGGTGCTCGCTTTGGACTGAGGGCTTAGCAACGTATGTGTCACACCAGTTGAATTCGTCCGCGAGTAATGATGAATTGATGCTAAACATACCTGACAGTATGATTAAAAATGTCCGCTCTAGACTGCTTTATTCGCTTACTGATCTTAAGAGAAAGTTTTACTCCAAAAACCCTGAAATATATTCTTCATTCTTCAATCTCAGAAAGGATGAGACAAATTTGCCATATCGCAGAGGTTATTACTTAGGCTATATTTTAGTTAAATAAATAGGCAAAGATTACAGTATAGAAGAGTTGGCTAAAATGGAGAAAAAGACCGTAGAGCTATTATTACTAAAAGAACTTGATTCATTCATTGAATCGGAAGGCTAACAAATAATTAAACTGGGACTTAAAACAGTTTATTTTCTTCGTTCCTCAAAATTCTAACAAACTATTTTAAGCTCGTTAATGTCGATATTGGTGCGTCAGGCTAGGCTTGATCCATCTTACAGAGTGTAAGACCCTGTCGGGTAAGGTTTAACCAACCACCTGTATTGAGTTTTGCGCATTTGGCGGAGTGCGGGATTAGCAATGGCTTTTCAGCTGTGAAGACTGCACCACACGAACAAGATTGGTGAAGCGTACACAGAGAATTATAGGCATAGGGATTATCGTGATTCTGAAGTGCTGGTATCGCTCCGATAAATATTAGATCTGACTGACGAGGTTTGCAACCCCATCGAAGTCCATGCAAAACAGCCGTATTGGTAAGGCTATGGCGAGTCAGCGGGGTTTTAAAGCCGTGGCATGTATAAAGAGATGGTTTGAGATGTTATGGCTCTTTCGTTGGGTAAGGAGTCAAGCCTGACTTATCCTGCCAAAATAAATTCATTCCAATCAATTTTGCTGAATAATTTTAGCCTTGCTAATTTATCATCAACCTCCATATCTATAAAATCGTAAGGTGGTTTTTTTATGCCAACACGCTACAAAAAAGGAGATAACAATCGTTCGACAAAAAAACAAACCTAGTTATATCGAGCCTGATGAATGTATCCAAGTTAGAGGTGCACGGGTTCACAACTTAAAAAACATTGATGTTGATTTGCCCCGTAATGCCTTGGTGGTTTTTACTGGTATTTCTGGCTCAGGAAAGTCGTCATTGGCCTTTGGCACTTTGTTTGCGGAATCTCAGCGTCGTTACCTAGATTCTGTTTCGCCTTATGCCCGTCGCTTGATTGATCAAGTAGAGGAGCCAGATGTTGATTCAATCGAAGGGTTACCGCCAGCAGTAGCACTGCAACAGCAGCGAGGAACTCCATCGGTGCGCTCCTCTGTCGGTAGCGTTACCACGATTTCTAATGGCTTGCGCATGCTTTATTCCCGTGCAGGGCAATATCCAACAGGTCAAAATATACTTTACGCTGACGCCTTCTCGCCAAATACCCCAGAGGGCGCTTGTGAGCGATGCCATGGTATAGGTCGTGTATTTGAAGTGACAGAGAAGTCGTTGGTACCAGATGACAGCAAGACCATTAGGGAACGCGCTATCGCGGCATGGCCGCCAGCATGGCAAGGGCAAAACTTATTGCGTATTTTGATTGCATTGGGCTATGAAGTTGATACTCCCTGGAAAAAATTGCCGCAAAAAACGCGGGATTGGATCTTGTTTACCGATGAAACCCCTGAAGTGCCGGTTTATCGAGACTACAATATTAGCCAAATACGAGAAGCAATTGATAAAGGGGAAAAGCCCAATTACATGGGGACCTATACAAGCGCCAAACGTTTTATTTTGCAGTCATTTGCTACAACGCAAAGCCCGCGCACCAAAAAGCGGGTGTCGCAGTTTATGCAGATTTCTCAATGCCCCGAATGTCAGGGTAAAAAACTCAAACAAGCGTCACTGTTGGTTAAATTTGCTGGACTTGATATTGGTGAATTGTCGCAATTGACGCTGACTGAGTTGGCGTTGCGGTTAAAGGATACAGCTAATAACAAACCCGCGGATAACACCGTTAATCGAGAAAAAGCCATCGTCGCACAGCGTATTGCCAGCGATATTCTTACTCGTGTTGAAGCGCTTACTCGACTTGGTTTGGGCTATTTGTCGCTAGAACGTGGTACGCCCTCGTTATCTCCGGGCGAACTACAGCGCCTGCGCCTTGCAACGCAGATCCGCTCTCAACTGTTTGGTGTCGTTTACGTATTAGACGAACCCTCAGCCGGTCTGCATCCCGCTGATACTCAAGCATTGCTAGGTGCCTTAGATGAATTAATCGCAGCGGGTAATTCAGTATTTGTGGTAGAGCATGATGTTAGCGTTATTCGCCATGCAGATTGGATTGTTGATGTAGGTCCCAATGCTGGAACCCACGGCGGAGAAATTATTTACAGTGGTCCGCTTGAGGGCTTAAGCGAGGTAACCGAGTCTCACACTGGTCGATTTGTGTTTAATAAAGATGACAGTGCAGCACATAGGCCAAGACAGCCGAATGCTTGGCTCAAATTAGTTCAGGTTAAGCGAAACAACCTGAAGAATATCGACATTGAGTTTCCGCTAGGGCTTATGACTAGCGTTACCGGTGTATCGGGTTCAGGAAAATCGAGTTTAGTCAGTCAGGCGCTGGTGGAGCTTGTGTCTGATGCCCTTGGTCAGCAAAATACCGTCGAGGCACCCAATGATGAGACTGATTTACTTGAGGAAGAATTAGAAATCGCCACCAGCGGTAAAATTGTTGATGGCATACAGCACATCCGACGTTTAGTGACCGTGGATCAGAAAGCTATTGGCCGCACACCACGCTCAAACCTTGCCACTTACACCGGTTTGTTTGATCATGTACGTAAGCTATTCGCCGCCACACCCAAAGCAAAAGCGAGGCGCTACAACGCAGGGCGTTTTTCGTTTAATGTAGCTAAGGGGCGTTGTTCGAATTGTGAAGGTGTAGGATTTGTGAGTGTCGAATTGTTGTTTTTGCCTAGTGTTTATTCGCCTTGTCAGGTATGCCAAGGGCAGCGTTACAATGACGAAACGCTCGATATTACTTATCGAGATAAAAATATCGCTGAAGTGCTTAATTTAACCGTTGAAACTGCCCGTGAATTTTTTATGGATGAGCCTTTAATAGCGCGCGCTTTGGATGCCTTGTTGCAAGTGGGGCTCGGCTACTTAAGGCTTGGTCAGCCTGCTACCGAATTATCGGGCGGTGAAGCGCAACGGATAAAATTAGCTACTGAGTTGCAACGGGCGCAACGCGGTGACACCTTGTATATTCTCGATGAACCCACTAATGGCCTTCATCCCGCAGATGTTGCTATGTTGATGTTGCAATTAAATGGTCTGGTAGACGCAGGTAACACCGTAATCATGGTTGAACACGATATGCAGGTCGCGAGCCGTAGTGACTGGGTCATTGATATTGGTCCTGGTGCGGGCGATGAAGGTGGGAATATTGTTGCTCAAGGACCACCGGCCAATGTCGCTAAGTCAAAGGCCAGCCAAACAGCACCCTTTTTGTCGCCTTAGCATTAGCCTGACTTTAGGTTATCGACGTTTTTCTTTACTTAAGTTGGTGATTAATTGCGATGTTGCGCTGCCCCGTATACCACCATAAATAGGCATGGTGTTTTCGGGGGGCGCTGGACGCGACAGCAAAGTGGGTATTATCAGTCAAAATACCATGGTTGGGGTTAAAACCTAACCAACCTGTACCAGGTAAAAAACCTCTGCCAAGCGTGCAGTTCATCGAAGGGGTTTCCATATCAAAATAGAAATAGCCGCTGACAAAACGCACGGCAATGCCAAAATGGCGCAGCAGATTAATTTGCATCTAAGACAATTCACTACAAGATCCTTTGTTAATTTTAAAGGTTTCATTAGCGGGTAATGGTGGGCTATCTTCGCGATATTCAATACTAAAATCTTGGTGTATCTAGGTGATATAGAGCTTGAACGTCTCACTAAAAATCAGTGATATCTACTCATTTAAAAACGTTGTGTGAGTGATGATATAAAAAGGGATGATTTTTAATCTAAAAGAGCAAGCTTGGTAACACAGTTTTGGTTGCTCAATAAAAGTGGCTGTCTAGTTTGATTTTTATGTTTTCTAAAAGAGTTGACTGAGACTATAACAACTAAAAGATAACCCACACTTACTATACAAAAAAGCTTCTGTACTAGTACAAAAGCTTTTCTTATTAAGATAAATTGAATCGAACTAAGCTGAAAATTCGATAAAGGTTTATCAAGCAAGCTTTAATCATTATGGGGTGAGCTGGTCACAGACTTCAAATGTGTGCTCAACAACATCATTTGAGTTAGCACGTAAATCTAATTGCCATTCTTCCTTACTATCATAATCTCCTTTTTCGGTGTTTTTTATCCAAGTAACAGGATAATCATCTGTATCAACACGATATAAAAAAGGTGCGAATAGTGAAAACTCAATGGTTTTGCCAATGGTAATTGTTTGAGAGCTATAGACGCGCTGATCTAATTCTCCCCCTTCTAACGTGAAATCTAATGCGTTAAATCTAAGCTCAAGCTCAGTAGGGCCACTATATCCTCCACAAGCAGTTATACCAATACGGACATTCTGCTTAATAAATGCTGTTTTTGTTCCTAAGTCAATAATAAAGTGGTTGGCAGTTACCTGCTGCTCTCTCACAACGTTAGCAGACATAAATGGAGAGCTAAAACCCATAATGCTAAATTTCTTCTCTGCTCCTACGCCTATTACTGTTTGATAATAGCCATTATCATCCGTAGAGAAATATAAACTGTCTGTTATTGCTTCACTTGAAAAGAGAGCGACATTAGCGAGGCCGCGCCTTAAAGAATCAACCAAACGACCGCTAACAGTGCCAAGCCAGCTAACATCATGCATAGAAACAGCAATTAAAATCTGCTTTACAACCGTATTACCTGCATAGTCCGTTACACTAACCGAAGCAGTATAAGTACCAAAGGTTAGTGGCGTAAATGAGGTTATCGCTTCAGTGGTATTCGCTAGAGTTGAATTACTAAGTCTTGGTTTACTCAACAATAAGCAAGACAATAAGCAAGACACTCAGCCTAAAATTTGGTCATTGTATTTCCCTGTGTGTACGCCGTACTGTTTTATGCGGTGAAGACCGTTTTACAGGTCAGTCCTACGAGCACCGCAGAGGCTGGGTAGAAGATAAACTACTCAAATTGGCTAAGTAAGGTAGTTGCATTGATGTGTGTGCGTATGCAGTGATGAGTAATCACACGCATTTAGCACTTAAGTTGATGATAAAAAGCAAATAGACTTAATGACAAAGCTATAATTCTACGCTGGCATAAGCTGTGTAAAGCTACGTTATTGACGAAAAAGTATTTGCAAGATGTAAAATTGAGTAAAACAGAGCTCACCTTTTTGAATCAAACGATTGAGCAATACCACGAGCGTTTAAGTAGCATTAGCTGATTTATGCGCTTATTAATTTTAAGTTATTTATATTTTTAAGTGTCTGTTTTTTCAAAATGCGCAATTAGGCGCTCGAGTAACTTTCTAATCGCGATAGATTGATGTTTGCGAGAACGGTATATGGCGTAAATACCTAAGGACGCTGGCTCATAGTTGGGGAGCACATGAACCAGCTTTTTATCATTGATCAACTGTTGTACGGCATGTTTAGGTTGCAAAGAGATACCGCGTCCTTTGAGTGCTGATTGAAGTAAGAGCATTGATTCATTCGCACTGAAGTTGCCGGCGACTGAAGTAACAACCGCGAGTTCTTCTTTGCTGAAATGCCACAAACTTTTTCCAAAATTAGAATAAATTAAGCAATTATGTTTGGCCAAATCATCAGGGTAAACAGGGTAACCAAAACGATTTAGGTAATCTTCGGTGGCGCATAACACTGAGCGGCAACGACCCAGCGGGCGTGCAATGATATTGGGGTCTAAGTCGTTGGTAATACGTATTGCTAGATCGATTCTATCTTCAACTAAATTAGTTACTTGGTTACTGATATGAATATCTATATGTACTTTGGGATACTCATCTAAAAACTGATCAATTACTGCTGGCAATAAATTAGCGGCGACAAATTGAGAGCAAGAAATACGGATCGACCCTTCAGGTTGTGCGACATGATCTTGCTCTAAAGGGATAGACACTTGTTTGGCTAAATCTAATAACGACAGACAATTTACAAAAGCTTTTTCACCTGCGGCGGTGAGCGTGAGTTTACGCGTAGAGCGATGTAATAACTGACTATTCGCCCAACTTTCCATTTCGCTTAAGTACCTAGTTACCATCGAGCGCGACATATCTAACGAATGCGCTGCGCTGACCATACTACCTTGCTCGACAATTCTAACAAAGACTTGAGCTGCGGTGATCCTGTCCATTTTATTTCCTATATGTTCGATATATGCAATTAACTATTGCCTGTTGTGATGTTTATTGCAACATATTTGCAATTTATACTTGTTTCATAAATTTAATACTGCTGACAGGAAAATAAAATGAAGACCTTGCATTTCATTATGGATCCGCAGTGTGGTTGGTGTTATGCCGTCGCACCGCTGATTGATGAACTCACTCAATTAACAACAATAGATATTAAGCTGTATGGCGGCGGCTTATTTTCAGGGGCTAATAAACGTCAGTTATCAGCTGATTTTCATCAGCAAATAATCGCCATGGATAACAGGATCACGAGTTTAACGGGGCAAGTATTTAGTCCAACTTATTATGAAACGTTATTAGATGATAAGCAGCGAATTTTAGATTCAGATACGCCGATCACGGCGCTATTAGCTGGTGGATCTTTAGGTCTTAATACTGTTGCCATGCTGCATAGAATGCAAGTTGATCAATTTGTACTTGGCCGTTCTCAGTCTGATATAGCTAATTTAGCTAACATAGCCACTCAACTTGGTGCTAGCTCTAGGGCTTTTTTAAATGCGTTTGACCTTTTTAGTGGCGAAAAAACGCAGCAGCAAATAATTAAAGCGCGGCAGATGTTGAATTTAGTTGGCGGTAGTGGGTTTCCAACACTTGCGTTTGAGCACAGCGATGGCGCATTTACTAAATTAGACCACTCGCGTTATTACGGTCAGCCACAGCAGTGGTTAGCTTATGTAAAACAATTAATTAATACGATTGATTAACCAATAATTTTACACGTTTAAAAACACCCAATTTACTCGCTAAATGAGCGACATTTTAGAGGCTACTATGACATTTTTATCTAAATTAATTCAGGCAAGCACGCTTGCTACAATGATGGCAGTATCTGCCAATGCGGTTAGTGCAACACTTGAAACCAGTGTGTTTAATCCACAACAAAAAAGCACGTTCCCAGTTAGTTCGGTGTTGATCAGCGGTCCAACCGAAGCGGTTTTAGTTGATGCGCAATTTCAGCGTAATGACGCACAATCAGTGGTTGAGTTGATTAAAAAATCAGGTAAAAAATTAACCACTATTTACATTAGTCATGGTGATCCTGACTATTATTTTGGCTTAGACGTGATCACCGAGGCCTATCCTGATGCTAAGGTATTATCAACTGCTAAAACCCGAGATTATATTAAAGCGTCAATGGCGCCTAAAAAGGCTTATTGGGGGCCAATTCTTAAAGAAAACGCACCGCAAAAACTAGTTTTGCCAGAAGTATTGCAAGGCGACACCTTATTGGTTGATGGTGAAAAAGTGAATATTGTTGGTCTTGACGGTCATGATCCAAAACATACTTTTGTATGGATCCCTTCGACTAAAACTATGTTGGGTGGTGTTGTGGTATTTAACAACATGCATGTTTTTTTAGCAGATACGCAAACACCTGAATCACGTCAAAGTTGGTATAAAACCCTTGATGTTATTAAGCAGCTGCATCCTAAAACTGTGATCTCTGGTCATATGTTAGGTGATAAGCCATTGACTATTGAAGCGGTGCACTTTACTCGCAAATACATTCAAGACTTTGAAGCTGCAGCCAAGTCTTCAGCTAATTCAAGTGAATTGATGAGTAAAATGAAAGCAAGCTATCCAAATATTGGCGGCGATAGCGTATTGGCGTTAAGTGCCAAAGTTATTATGGGCGAGATGCCTTGGGGCTAATTACTACAGCTTAAATTTATTTAGGGCTTTTCAAGCTGCTTGCAGTTTGAAAGGTCTGTTCAACTCTTTGTACAGGCTTCATTTCATGGGGGGAATTCCGCGAGTAATCACGATAGTAATGGCTTTGGCTATGCTTCAAGCATGCAGTACCACTGCCAAAATATCGTCATTAGAACATTACAATAGTTTTAATCTGGAGACTAAATCGATGACCAATCTTGATATTGTAAAAAGTACTTATGAAGGTAAGACCTCAGAAGAAAACGGTAAAAACCTCAAGCGTTATATAACAAACGAAACACAATGGACGGAAGCCGCTGGTTTTCCATATGCCGGAACCTACCAAGGCTTTGATGAAATTGAAAAAAATGTATTTGTACGGTTAGGCAGTGAATGGAATGGTTATAATTTTGCGGTAGAAGACTATGTTGCTGCTGGCGACAAGGTGTTTGCTTATGGTAGCTATAGCGGAACCAATAAAGCCACAGGCAAATTTTTTAAGGCCAGAGTCGCCCATTTATGGATACTCAAAGAGGGTAAGATCATCAGTTTTGAACAATTTGTTGATAGTAAAACCGTTAGCGATGTCATGTAAAAAAGTAGTTTTTTAATAACAACTACAAGTATGTTGTAGGTGCGCTTTTATTTCGTACTCTCGTGCATAAAAAAAGCGTTGCCAATAGGCAACGCTTAAGTTCAACTCTGTAGCACCTAGCACCTAGCACCGATTATTTAGTCAAATAATCCAGCACCACTTGATGATGGTCTTTGGTTTTAAATTTATCGAAAAAGTGCTTTATTGTTCCGTCTTGGCCGATCAAGAAGCTTAAACGGTGAATACCGTCGTACTCTTTACCCATAAACTTTTTGTAGCCCCATACGCCGAATGCTTCTGCAATCGCGTGATCTTCGTCTGAAAGTAGGTCAAAGTTTAATTCTTTTTTGGTTTCAAAGTTCTTTAATTTTTTTACCGGATCAGGGCTGATACCAACCACGCGGGTATTTAGCTGTGCTAACACGGCTTTTTCATCACGTAAGTTTTCAGCTTGCACGGTGCAACCAGGTGTTGATGCTTTTGGATAAAAGTACACTAATACTTGCTGCTCTTTTAATAGCTCTGCAAGGACGATTGTTTCGTCATCTTGATTTTGTAGGCTAAAAGCGGGTGCTTTGTCACCGGCTTGTAATGGATTAATTGTGTTCATGCTTTGCTCCTTAGCGAATGCGTCGAAATATGTAATCTACGTTTAGAGTACGCGACAGATCTTCAAATTGGACTTTAAACGTATCAATGTCAACCTCAACAGGAATGTTAAACTCCAGTTCACAGCGCATTTTTGTATCTTTTTCTTCGTCATAGGTATCTGACTTTAAAGAACAAATACTAATGTGGTTGTCGGCAAAAAAGCGGGTAACTTTACTTAACGTGCCTGGTGTGTCGATACCTGTATATTCGAGGGTGTAGCCGGCACAAAATTCACTTTGAGTATGACTGGCTGTCCGCTTCATCATAGTGAGTAAGCCCAGCTCCATGCCTTTGAGGGGCAGGGTGTGTTCAATGCGGCTGATTGCCGACATATCACCTGATAACAGCATAATAAATGTAAATTCATTGCCTAAGATGGCAATGCGACTATCAATAATATTACAGTGACAGTCACTGACTAATTGGGTTAATTCACTGACAATACCAGGGCGATCATCGCCAATAGCAGTTAAAACGATCTGATGATTTGAAAAAGCAGTCATGAATTCAAGTACCTAGGTTATATTATTAATAACAATCAGAGTAAGCTGAGCCGGCAATTACCACCACACGGCGGCGAAGTTTAACACAAAACAATCGCTAAACTACAGGCCGAGATAATTAAGCTGTTATTAAAGCACGGTGTTTCTTGTTTTTAGTGGCATGGGAAAGTACCATAGTTAAAATTTTGCATATAGACTGGCTTACATTTACGTTTAGCCGTGCCCTAAAGTAACGGGGTTTGCATAAAAACAAGATACGTAAAGTTAATATTGGCTTTACACTGAACCAAATCGGCATAACCCACTCATATATTTGTTAAAACAATTAAGGGTATGCTAAGGAGAATTATCTGTGCAGTATTGGATCCCAAAAGCGCTTGCTGTAAGCGTATTGGTTAGCTTGTCAGGATGTGGTGTGTTCACTGACGAAGCGCATCAAAAACGTAATTACCGTGCCAGTGAGCCGGTACAAGTGCCAGGACAATTGGCTCAGCCAGCTTTAGACCCCATTTATAAAATGGATGTGGCAGAATATAATAATGATCCGGATTCAACAAACTATCGTCCCCCAGCACAAGTATTAACTGTGGCAAAAGGCAGTTGGGTTGAAGAAGGTGATAAACAAGCACGCGTTTATTTTGATAAAAACGATGGTATTGCAAATTTAGATGAGTTTATTTGGGATTCAGTACACGCTGTGTTAACTGAGCATCAAACAAAGGCAATCAAACAAGATAAGTCATTAGGTTCGATTGAAACTGACTGGTATGCGATTATCAAACCCGAGGAAGGTTGGTTGTGGAATAGCGATACCGCTGTATCTGAGCAACGTTTTATTTTTACTATTGAAGAGAAGTCACATCAGCGTACTGCTTCGTTAAGCGCTAAGCTAGCGGAATACAATAGTAAAGATGTGCCATTGACGCCAATTTTGCAACAGCAACTAGAAGTGCGTGCACTAAATCAAGTTGTGGCTGAATTTGATTATCGTTATCGTCAACTTGAAGTTGAAATTCGCAAACAACAAGGCATTATTTCGTTGGAAATGGGCTTTGACAATAAAGGTAATGCGGCGCTGGTAACGGAACAGGATTACTCATTAATATTTGATCGTTTCTCAGGGTTCCTTGAGCGCTTGTCGTTTACGATTGTTGAAATTGACCAAGATCGTGGTTTGATCACAGCTGATTACAACAAACCTGAATCAAGTGTTTGGGATTCAATTTGGGGTGAAGAGCTTGCTGAATTACCGATTGAAAATGGCCAATATCAAATTTTAGTCAGTCGCACCAAAGAAGGTGGTACTAGCTTAACGTGGATGGACGATGAAGGCACAACGTTAGAGCCTGGTACGATGAATGACTTACAACAAGCGTTAGAAAGTGCTTTGCGTCAACGCGGTATTAAAATTTAATAATAAATAATAATAACACCACAAAAAGAGCTTTTGCTCTTTTTGTGGTTTTTACAGGTTGAAAACAATGTCTAATCTAACTTCCTCTCACCCGCAGTTTGACTTTAAGATATGGTTTAATTTTTTAGTTCCGTCTCTGATTGGGGTTCTCTTATTCATGACTCCAGTGCCAATGGACGGGGCAATGACTATTCCTATCGCTGTTATGGCAAAAGCGGTGCAAGCTCATATTACATCGTATGCCGATACGTTGATTACATTAATTATTTGTACTACAGGTGTTTTATCATTGATATTCAAGGTTTTTAAGCCTGCGGTATTAATGAAATCTACTATTTTAAAGCATCTTTTTGATGTGCATTGGCTTTGGCTAGTGATCCGTTTATTTGGTATGGCGTTTATTATCTTAACGGTTTTAAGCATTAATAATCCGGATTTTAAATCGACATTACCAGAGTTTTTAATTCCGCTTTTCGATGGTATTACATCAGGAAGTACCGGTGGCTTAGTGCTAAAAGATTTATTACCAGTGCTATTTTCGGTGTTTATTTTAGCGGGCTTATTACTGCCTTTATTGTTAAATTTTGGTTTGCTGGAGCTAGTAGGCACGTTATTAACTAGAGTAATGCGCCCGTTATTTGGCGTGCCAGGACGAAGTGCTGTTGATTGTGCAACCTCTTGGTTAGGCGATGGCAGTGTGGGTATTTTAATGACCGCGCGCCAATATGAAGAAAAGCATTACACTCAGCGTGAAGCTGCGATTATCGGTACTACATTCTCTGCGGTATCAATTACGTTTTGTTTGGTGGTATTAGGCCAAGTAGGACTAGAAAAATTATTTGCCCCATTTTATTTAACGGTTTGTTTAGCGGGAGTTGTTGCTGCGCTGATCGTGCCACGCATACCGCCATTGAGCTTTAAGAAAGATATATATATTGATGGTAGTCAGCCTGATCAGCACAAAGAGCGCGTGCCGCATGGCAAAAATGTGTTTAAACATGCCCTACATGTCGCGCTGCACAAAGCTAAAAACTCACCGGGCTTTGCAGGTACAATGAAAGAAGGCATTCACAACGCATTGGATATGGTGTTTGCAGTATTACCTGTAGTGATGGCTGTGGGCACATTCGCATTAATTATTGCTGAATATACGCCGATATTTGCTTATTTAGGTAAACCGTTCATCCCATTTTTAGAGTTATTACAAATACCAGAAGCAGAAGCTGCCGCGCAAACGATCATGGTTGGCTTTGCGGATATGTTTATTCCATCAATCTTAGCTGCTGGCACGATTGAAAGTGATGTTACTCGCTTTATTATTGCGGCAATGAGTGTAACCCAGTTAATTTACATGTCAGAAGTGGGCGCGCTTTTATTGGGTAGTAAAATCCCGGTAAATATATTTGAATTGTTTGTAATATTTATTCTCAGAACCTTGATCACGTTACCCGTTATTGCTCTGATGGCACATTGGTTGGTTGGCTGATTCTGCCTGTTTTTTATTTGCAAGAAGCCCTGATTAATCAGGGCTTTTTTATGGTTGTTTTAAAGTGGTTTATCAATCAATAAAATTGCTTGAGCGGCGGGCAGGGGTTTGGCTTTTAAGAAGCCTTGGCCAAAATCACATTGAGTTTTTTGCAATATGGCGAGTTGCTCTTGCGTTTCAATTCCTTCGGCTACAACATCTAACTTAAGTGATGATGCCAATGACAAAATGGCATCAACTAATGGCGTGGCGGTGTCTTTAAGACGGTCAATAAAGCTCTTATCAATTTTTAGCACATGAATTGGCAGTTGGTGTAAGTAACCCAAAGAAGAGTATCCGGTGCCAAAATCATCTAAACATAACTTTACTTTTAATGGCGCTAACCCTTCAATTATCTTGGTTGCTAATTCTAAGTTTTCGATCAAACCTGATTCGGTGATCTCTAAACATAAGGAGCCTAATGCTAGCTCATATTTATTATAAATAGCATGAATTTGCGAGATAAAGTCTACACTTGCAAAGTGTCGTGAGGAAACATTCACCGTCACACGCAAGAAACGTTTACCTTGTTGTTGCCAAGCAGCTATTTGTTTTCCTGCCAGATCTAATAAATGCAGGTCGAGATTAATTATTTGCCCAGTGTTTTCTGCTATTGAAATAAAATCATTAGGTGAAACAAAGCCTTTGCGTGGGTGGTGCCAACGAACGAGTGCTTCAAAACCTACAACGTTACATTGCTGTATAGCAAAGATCGGCTGATAATATAACTCAAATTCATGATGCTCAATGCCATGTTGTAGATCATTTTCTATATCTGCGTGACTTTTAAGCTTTTTACGCATGGTGTTATTAAAAAATCTGACTTGGCCACGGCCTGTTGATTTAGCTTCGTACATTGCAGCATCTGCATGCTGTAATAACTGATAGGCTTTATCATTTTCGTTTTCGCAAAATGCAACGCCAATACTAGTAGAAGCTTGCAGTAAATGGCCATCAATATTAAGTGGTTTAGCGAGTACTTTTTTAATCCGCTTTAATGCATCATTAACTTGGTTTTTATGAGTGATGTTTTCCATAAAAATAGCAAACTCGTCACCACCGAGTCGTGCGAATGTATCGGTATTTCGAATTGTGCCTTTAATTAACTTACAAATGGCGATTAAAAAGTGATCGCCCACTTCATGCCCTAAAGAATCATTGATGCTTTTGAAGCGGTCGAAATCTAGATACAGCAACGCATGATATCGCCCTTTGGGTGTTCGAGTTAGCCGTAAGATGCCGTGCTTAATGCGGTCAATCAGTAAAGAGCGATTAGCAAGCCCAGTTAATTCATCATGCAAAGCGCGATGTTCAAGTGCTTGGCGAGATAGTTGTCTGTCGATAGCCATACTAATTTGGCGGCTGACATACGTCAGTAGAGCGAGGTCATGATCATTATAATGGTGAGTTTTATCGTAACTTTGTACTACGATCACACCACTTATATGTTCGCTTACTTTAAATGGAACACCAAGCCAAGATTCTGACTGGCGGCCTACCATTTTAAAATGGCCATCATTTATATGTTGTTGATATTCTTTTTTATTTAATAGTAATGGCTGTTCGGAATTTAAAAGGTAATAGGATGCGGTATGTTTTAGTTGCTCTTTTGATATTTTTTTATGAGCATTTGAACGTACTCCTTCCTCGACAATGTAAACAATATCGAGGATATCGATATTTTTGTTGTATAGCCCTACCAAAAAGTTATCAGCGCGTAGCAAGTTGGTCATAATGCCATGCAATGCTTCTAAAAAAGTATCTAAGTCATTGGCTTGATAGGTTAAATTTGCTATTTGTAAGAGCGTTCCTTCTAGCTTTTGTGCAGCATTTAATTTACTCACCGTTTGTTGCAAGTTCTCAACAGTATTGACCTGATTTATTTTGGCACTGAGTAAATGCGCAACGGTGGTTAAAATTTCAAGATGGGCATCACTAAAATAGTTACGCACCGGGTGCTCGCAGTCTATAACTCCTAAAACCTGCTGCTTATAAACTAATGGTACACATAGTTCAGACATTGCAGGGCGTACATCTGCGATATAACGGCTATCAGTACTGACATCACCAATGATAACAGCGCGACCTGTAGAAGCAACATAACCAGTAATGCCTTGATTAAATGCGATAGTTTTTCGTTCTACGGCATAGTTACTATCTGCAGGTGACACTCCCATTGATGCGACTTCATGTAAGGTTGTAGCACTTTCATCGGCAATATAAATAACACAATCGACAAAGCCTAACCGCTTAACTACTTCAGTGGTCACGTAGTCGAATAATTCATCGAGTTTATCTAACTGTAATAAGCTTGAAGAAAACTGATTAATAATACTCAGTTGCTCGGTTTTTGCATCAAGCGCTGAAGATAAGTCTACTTTATTCTGCATATGCCACGCGTGAATATACCGTTTTGTGTCATTGATATACTTATAGATTAACGGAATGTTAACGTTTAGACAAAGAATAAATAAAATTAACGAGGTATGTTTGTAAAGGTAAACGCACGCCAAACGATTGATGAACCAGTGTTTTCATTCTATCTGTTGATAAAAAGCATCAGGAAAAACCGCAATAAAATCTTTACTCAGATAGGGCATATGCATATGATCAACTAAATTCAGCCGAGGAAACAAGTAATGACAAAGCAAGCCTTCGACACTCAGTCAACGTTAACTATCACTCGTCCAGATGACTGGCATGTTCATTTACGTGATGGGGATCAACTAAAAGATACAGTGCGTGATATTAGCCGCTATATGGGACGCGCTATTATTATGCCAAACTTAGTTCCTCCGGCAACCTGTACTGAAACTGCTTTAGCGTATCGCGACCGTATTATGGCGGCCGGGCCACAAGGAAATTTTGAGCCATTAATGGTGCTTTATCTAACAGATAATACGAGCGCGGATGAGATTAAAAAAGCACATGCAACTGGTAAAATTGTTGCTGCTAAAGTGTATCCAGCAGGTGCGACAACAAATTCTGATTCTGGTGTAACATCAATTAAAAAGATTTACCCAGCATTAAAAGCCATGCAAGAAGTCGGTATGTTATTGCTGATCCATGGTGAAGTGACAGATTCATCGATTGATATATTTGATCGTGAAAAAGTATTCTTAGAAACTATTTTAGTTGATGTTGTACAAGACTTCCCAGATTTAAAAATTGTGCTTGAACACATCACCACTAAAGATGCCGTTGATTTTGTAAATAATGCCTCTGATAATGTGGCTGCAACCATTACTGCACATCATTTATTGTATAACCGTAATCATATGTTAGCGGGAGGGATCCGCCCACATTACTACTGTTTACCAATATTAAAGCGTAATACACACCAACAAGCACTTATTAGTGCTGCGATCAGTGGCAGTGCTAAGTTTTTCTTAGGTACAGATTCGGCGCCGCATTATAAAGATAAAAAAGAAGCCGCATGTGGATGTGCCGGTGCATACACCGCTCATGCTGCACTTGAGTTATACGCTGAAGCATTTGAGGAGGCCGGAGCGCTTGATAAGCTTGAAGGCTTTGCAAGTCATTTTGGTCCAGACTTTTATGGTTTAGCACGTAATGCAGATACTGTTACCCTTATAAAGCAACCATGGACAGTGCCAGCAAGTTACCCATTAGGAAATGATCACGTGGTGCCAATTAAAGCCGAAAGTACAATTGATTGGCTGATCAAATAACCATAGAGTAAGTAAAGCACAGCTGAGAAAGGTGTGCTTTTTGTATTAAAATTAATCACTTGAACAGTTTTATTGAGTTGATGTTAAAAGCATTAAAATAATTCTGAATTAATAGAGCTAAAACAATTATATTGTGTTAACCTTAACTTGCTTTGAGTTTTTGCGTATTGAATTTTTTGGTTAATGTGCGGCGTGTAAGGTTTCCGGTTAATGGTTATTACTTCTTCCTGTACTTTATCCCAGCGATTTATTGGGCATTCACTCAGGGAGGATATAGCCAATCTGGCTGAATTTTAATTATTGACTTACAGGAAAATTTGGTATGTCAAACACGGTTACTGGTAAAGTTAAGTTCTTCAACGAAGCTAAAGGTTTCGGTTTTATTGAACAAGAAAATGGTCCTGACGTATTCGTACATTTCAGCGCTATTACAGGCTCAGGTTTTCGCACTCTAAGCGAAGGCCAACAAGTGTCTTTCGGCATCAAGCAAGGCCAAAAAGGCCCTGAAGCTGAGAACGTAGAACTAGCATAATTTTTATTATGTGAACCTAGGTTCAACTTGGTGAAACAGGACTCTGTTTCACCATAATTTCCCCCTCATCAAATTCTTTTTTAAAATAAACTTTCTACCGCTACTTTTTAAATTCAATAAATATACACTAAATTCTGAATGCTATTTCACTAGACCAAATGCTGCTCAATACAAGCGGTGTACATCTTTGCGTCCCTCAATAAACTTTTTATACCAACTGTATACAGTTAGTCAGCTACTCAACACCAATAACGATGATGTTTTTAATTAATACCAATCGACTTAAATATTTAACCATTCTAGCGAGCTAAATAAAGCGCTAACTGCGTTATAATTTTTTCAAGTAGAACAACTACATGTCAAAAGTTACGCCTTGTTATCACTGTATTTATATGTCGCTATAAATGGTCAGTAACTTAACACGATTGGTATAAATTAGTATTTAATTAGATAATGCTATTTTACCTCTGATTGTTCATAGACAAGTTTGGCACGGTTAGTAATCGGTATAAAAGAAATTGGGTATATAGCGTTATTATTTCGAATATATTGGTAACATTTACAGTGCGCCTTTAAGTCTTGTAGATAAAAAACAAATATAACTTCTGTTTGTAAAATTGCGGCTACGTTTTCTTTTAAAGGTCGGGTGCTTGTTTTTTGTACGAAACACCTAGGTTATTGCTGCATAAAAAGGCTTTTTTACTGAATGATTACGCTTATTCGAAATTATTATGAACTTTTTTTAACCCTGCTTGATTACACATAAAATGTTACATTAATGTTTTCTCTTTCATTAAGGGAGGTAAAACTGTTGTTAGTAAGCGGCTTTCATCCTATATGAAAATCCACCTCTGTTACATTTATGTTAATCCTTTGTTTTTTGTGTTTTAGTTTGCAATGATTGAATTAATTTATTTATGGTTAATTCCAAACATCAAGTTGACAGCGTGCATTGCATTTAGCATTATTGGAGGGTTGATATCTATTAAAAGATATCAGGGTTGTCTCCTTCGGGAGGTAATTAAATTATAAAAGTAACATTACTTAATTGGTTGGGAACTATGTCTGTTAAAATCAGAAAGAGTCTTGTAGCAACTGCGTTGGTTGGCGCTTTTGCATTCGCAAGCAGCAATGTGATTGCAGATCCTTTGAATGACGTGCAAAAAGCAGGTCTACAAATTCAAACGGCTGCGGTTAAGTCTCAAACTAAAATTGACAATGTATATGGTCAAACTCAAGAGCTATTAGCTGAGTACCGTAGCGTTGTTGATGAATCTGAGCTATTAAAAGTATACAACGATCACGTTGCCCGTTTGGTCGCTGACCAAAACGCGTCAATTGAATCGTTTGACCGTCAAATCGCTACGATCGACAACACAAAACAAAACGTTGTGCCTTTGATGTATCGCATGATCGATACGCTCGAGCAATTCATCAAAGCGGACGTTCCGTTTAACAGTGACAATCGTTTGGCGCGTGTTGAAAGATTACGTGAAACAATGGTTTCTTCTTCTGTTACTACTTCAGAGAAGTTCCGTCAAGTGTTAGAAGCGTACACTATCGAAGCTGCATATAGCTCTTTAGTAGCTGCTTCACAAGGTACTTTAGAAGTTGATGGCAAGAGCATTAACGTTGATTTCGGCCAACTTGGTCGTATCACTTACGTTGCTCAATCGTTTGACTTAAAGCACGCATGGGTATGGGATAACAATACTAAACAGTGGAAAGAATTAGGTGATGAATACCTAAAACCTGTTAAAGAAGTTATTCGTATGGCGCGTAAGCAAGCGACATTAGAACTTGTTAAACTACCAATCTTTGGCGCGGAGTAATCAATAATGAAGAAACTATTTAAAGGTTTTGCTGTTGCAGCAGTACTATCTGTTTCTGCAGGTACCGCGCTTAATGCACATGCAAATACCACTGCTTTAGATAAAATTCTTGAGCAAGTAAAGCAAGAGCGTATATCTGAAGGCAAAATCAATAAGCAACGTGAGCAAGAATTCTTATCAGATCGTGCTGATAAGCAAGCGTTACTTAATAAAGCAAAAAGCCAATTAGCTGCTGAAAAAGCTCGTGGCGATCGTTTAACTAAAGAATATGCACAAAACGAAAATACTTTAGCTGAGAAAGAGGCTGCTCTTCAAAGCGCACAAGGTACGTTGGGTGAAATGTTTGGTGTTGTACGTCGTGCTGCGCAAGATGCAATTGGTTCAATCGAAGCATCACTTGTTTCTGCTGAAAAACCTGGCCGTGCTGAAATCTTACGTTCATTAGCTGCTGCTAAAGAACTACCAACAGTTCGTGAACTTGAAGAGCTTTGGATTTCACTACAAACTGAAATGACTGAGTCAGCTAAAGTTTCAACATTCGAAACTGAAGTTGCAGGTCTTGACGGTAACGCGACAGTTAAGAAAGTAACACGTATCGGTAACTTCAACTTAGTAACAGACGATGGCTACTTAATCTATTCGCCTGAAACTAAATCAATTCAGCCTTTAGGTAAACAGCCTGATGGTTACATCCTTGCTGGTATTAAAGACTTAGAAAATACGTCTTCTGATAACTATGCTGGTGTATACGTGGATCCGACTCGTGGTGCTATCTTACGTATCAATACACAAAAAGCGACACTTGATGAATACTTCCACCAAGGTGGCGTAGTTGGTTACATCATTACTGCGTTATTAGGTTTAGGTATCTTAATCACACTAGTACGCTTTATTGACCTTACACTTACTCGTAGTAAGATTAATAGCCAGCTTAAAAACGTGTCTACACCGAATACAAATAACCCACTGGGTCGTATTCTTAAAGTGTATCATGACAATAAATCGCAAGATGTTGAAAACCTTGAGCTTAAACTTGATGAAGCGATTCTTCGTGAAACGCCACGCATTGAAGCTGGTATCAATATCATTAAAATCCTTGCTGCAATCGCCCCGTTACTTGGTCTACTAGGTACGGTAATCGGTATGATCTTAACGTTCCAAACAATCACATTGTTCGGTACAGGTGATCCGAAGATCATGGCAGGTAACATCTCTCTAGCACTTGTAACTACTGCGCTAGGTCTAATTGCTGCACTACCACTTATTCTTCTTCACGCTGTTGTTGCGGGTCGTAGTAAGTCGGTATTACACATCCTTGATGAGCAAAGCGCAGGTATTATTGCTACTCACGCGGAGAAGGAGAAAGCCTAATGCTAGTCCTGATGGAGATCTGGGAATCTATCAGGGATTTTGTTGGCACAGGCGGCCAGGTTTTATACGTGGTCGCGATAGCACTCTTTCTTATGTGGGTTTTAATGATTGAGCGCTATTGGTTCTTACTTGCAGAATTTCCTCGTTTATCGTCGGAAATTGTAGCAAAGTGGGATGCCCGCCAAGACACTACGTCTTGGTACGCACACAGAATCCGTGAAGCATGGATTTCTGAAGCGTCTGAAAAATTAGATCAGCGTATGTTGTTGATTAAAACATTAGTAGCTGTTTGTCCTTTAATTGGCTTACTTGGTACAGTAACAGGCATGATCGCGGTTTTTGAAACCATGGCAAGCCAAGGTACAGGTAATGCACGTTTAATGGCATCAGGTATTTCAATGGCAACAATCCCAACAATGGCTGGAATGGTTGCGGCATTATCTGGAGTATTCTTTAGCTCACGCCTTGAGGCAAGAGCGAGAATGGTGAAAGCCAAGCTTGTTGATAGTATGCCTCATCACTAGAGAGAGAATTAAATATGGCACGTAAACAACGTTTTCGTGAAGAAGAAGATGCAACGGTAGATATGACACCGATGCTTGACATCGTATTTATCATGCTTATTTTCTTTATCGTAACTACATCGTTCGTTAAAGAGGCTGGTATCGAGGTCAATAAACCAAAAGCGGCCCAAGCTACGAAGCAAAAAAATGCTAACATTTTTATTGCAATTCGTGACAACGGCGAAATCTGGATTGATAAACAGCAAGTTGATGTTGAACGTGTTTCAGCAAAAATTGAAAGTTTATTAGCAGAACAACCTACTGAAGTTGTAATTTTGCAAGCTGACAAAGATGCAAAACACGGCGTAGTGGTTAAAGTTATGGACCAGATCAAAGCGACGGGCGACAACCTGAGAATTTCAATAGCTGGAGATCAGTAATGATTCGTTTTCTGTTTTCACTGATTGCAGGTGGGGCAGTTACTTTCGGCTTGTTCTACTTCATGGCCTTCCTCATCTCTGGTGGGGCTGACCGTAATACGGAACAAAAAGAGCAGATCATAGTCGAAATTATGACGAATCCGCCTGAATCTAAGGTGCAGGAACGGAAGCGAGTACCGCCTCCGCCGCCTCCACCGCCAAAGCAGCCGCCTAAACCGCAGCCGCCACAGCCGGAAAACAACAACCCAAATCCAGGTGCTATGTCATTTAACATGCCAAGCATTAATGTGGGAAGTTCGGCAGGTGGTCTAAGTGGTCCAGGGGCATTCGGACGAGACGGTGATGCGACACCAATCGTTCGTATTGAACCAAAATATCCAACACAAGCAGCACGTGATGGCAAAGAAGGTTGGGTACAACTTTCATTCTCAATCGATGAATTGGGTGGGGTTACTGATGTTGAAGTAATCGACGCAGACCCTAAACGTATTTTCGATAGAGAAGCTAAACGCGCCTTGAGCAAGTGGAAATACCGTCCTAAAATTATTGACGGTAAGCCACAAAAGCAAGTTGGCTTACAAGTTCAGCTAGACTTTAAAATTAACCAAGGCAATTAAGGAGGCAAGTAATGAGAAATTTATCTAAAGTAACAGCACTTGCGGTACTTATGTCTTTCTCGGGTGCAGTATTTACTGCACCGGTTCTAGCAGCGCCAGATCCCGCGAAAATTGAAGCGCGGAAGAAAGCAAAAACTAGAATCATGGGTGAGCGCACTGGTAAAAAAGTTATAAAAGCGTTTGACTTATATAACGAAGAAAAGCTAGACGAAGCAATTGCTTTACTTAAAGAAATTGATGCATCAGATGATTTCGATAAAGCAACAGTTAATCGCTATTTAGGTAGCATGTATGCACAGAAAGAGCAGTACAAGACTGCGATTAGTTACTTACAATTAGCTGTTGCCCCTGATGTTTTGAACTTTGCAGATCAAGAACAAAGTTTAAAAACATTAGGCGATATGTATGCTGGTACTGAGCAGTATGAAAAAGCCAAAAATGCTTATGTTGCATGGATGGACTTTACTGGTGAAGAAGATGCAACGGTTTATACTCGTATAGCCCAAGCTAATTACCAGTTACAAAAGTTCAAAGATGTTTTTGCACCTGCAGATAAAGCAATTAAACTTCAAAAAGAGCCTAACAAAGGCCCTTACCAATTAAAATTAGGTTCTTATTTTGAACTTAAAGACTATAAAAATATGGTTAAAATTGGTGAAGAAATTGTTCGTATCTGGCCAGATGATAAAAAAGCATGGGTAAGTTTAGGTAAATACTACCTTCAGACGGAAGACTACAAAACTGGTCTTGCGACGATGGAAGTAGCTTACAAAAACGGTTATTTTGAAACTGAAGTTGATTATAAAGTTTTGTCTAACTTCTATTCATTGAATGAGATCCCTTATAAAGCCGCTAAGGTTTTAGAGAAGTCTATCGATGATAAGATTGTGAAGCGTAATAAACAAAATATCAGTGCAGTGGCAAGTAACTACCATCGCTCAAAAGATATTGCAAAAGCAGCTAAGTACTATGAAGAAGCGGCAAAATTTGATGACGATGCTGAGCTTTATCGCAAAGCAGGTTCATTACTTTTACAATCGCAAAATTATAGTGCTGCCGTTGTTCGTCTGAACAAGGCGCTTGAATTTGGTTCTGATAAGAAAGGAACTATTTATTCAGATTTAGCGGAAGCTTATTACTATCAAGAAAAGTATAAGCAAGCTTATGCTGCAATTACTAAAGCAATGGATGACCCTCGCACGCGTAAGTTTGCGAAAGGTTGGTCTGTATTTATTAAAGATAAAGCCGCTCGCAACGGTGTTAAGATTTAACTTTAATTCGCTATAGCAATTTATAAAAAGCCCCTATGGGGCTTTTTTTATTGGATTAACTCATGATAAAACACCTAATATGGATATGCTTCTTAGCGCTTTTCTTGAGCGCATGTGGTGATACGAATAATCAGTATCAAAGTAAAGAGCAAGCTCAGCAAGCGTTGCAAACACTAAATCAATTTTTAAGACCAACAGGTGAAATTAAACCAGTTAACAAGCAACAGTTTCCATTCAGTGATGCGTATTTAAAAGAGCGCCACAGCATATATCAAGCAATGCAAACCCTTGAATTAACTCCTGTCGCTCAGCGCACATTGGATTACCTCATTATTGCAGAGCGTTTTCCGCAGCGTTACTTTACGTGGCCGGTGTATATTCCTGTGCTCGATAACATGCTTGCCTATAACCAGCAACACGATATTACTGCAAACATAAACAATTGGCTTAGTTTTACCCAGCAGCAGTTAATACTTGCTAAAGAGAGCAAACTTAGACTCAACTCAATCGAGCTTAATGCCTTACAAGCGCAGGTAACTAAAAATCTTGCTCGCGTTGATCTTCCAGAAAATCTTAAACACACTCTAACTGAATTTAATGATTATTTAGCGCTCTATGCACCCCGAGGTAGTGTTGGTTTACATGGCATATCAAATGGTGGGTCTTGGTATCAAAGTAAGTTAAATTACTTCTCAGGCGTCACTAAAGCACCAATAAATTGGCTAGTAGCAGTACAATCTCAGTTGAAGGAAATGCAGCAAGAAGCATATTCTATCCATGTAGCAGTTGATCATCGCTATTCCGTGCTTGCACAGCGTTTTGCATTGTCTAATAAAAAGCTTGTTGGCTTTGATTGGGCACAAGATTATCAGAGTCTGATAGGTTATGCTGGGCAAGCTGCAACAGGACTAAGTAATGAAGAGCGTACTTTTTGGTTAGCTATGATGGAAACCGATCTTGGCATACATTACCATGCTTGGACTGTCCAACAAGCGAAAGTTAATTTGCTTAAACGGCTGAAAATGACGCCACAACAAGTCGATTATTTAGTGGCTGATATCATTTTTTATCCGGCGCAAAGTTTTGCGTTTGCAACACTTTTAACAACTTCGTAAGTCCGCTTGCTGATTTTTATAGCCTTGGCTCGCAGTTGCCACAGCGCTGCGCTGTTGGATCGGCATTCAGCCGTTGCGAGTCAATTTTTTCTTCACAGTCACAGCAATAACCATATTGGCCGATATCGATTTGGCAGACCGCCGCTTCAAGTTGTTCTAAGCGTACTATGATATCTTTATATTCAGTGCCAAGTTGCTTTTGCGTAAGCTCTAACCATTGTTCAGGGTTATTTTTGTGCAAGGTTTCAGCTAGCGAGTGATGCGATTTGTTACTTGAGCTTGATAGTGTCGTAAGCAAGCACTGCCTTACTTGCTCTAACTCTGTATTAAGTCTTAGAAGGTGATGTTGAGCATTGATCATTGTCATTGTCCTCGTTGAGCAATGCTGCAGTATTCATTAATTTAAAAAAGCCGACTATGATGTGTGTCAAATTAAGGTGCGATAGCATATTTTTTCAAAACACCTGCAACATCTTCTTTTGTTTTAAGGCGCCTGATCTCATCGAATAAAGTATCGGCCTGGCTATATTGGCGCTTTAAATAGCCTAGCCACTGTTTAGTACGAGAAGCAAAATACTTTTCATCTTTCGCTGGGTCATGATGTATGGCTGAATGGATCAGATGATAGAGAATATGCTCCCACTGCAGGCCATCATAGTGCTCATCATTAAAGTGTGCTTTTATTTTACGTGCTAAATCAGGATGCGATAATGCACCGCGACCAAGCATTAAGTCTGTGCAACCACTACGTTGCTGGCAAAGTAGTGCATCTTCTACTTGCCAAATTTCACCATTTGCGACCACGGCGATGTTTTTATCTTTGATCAGTGGTGGAATCTTCTCCCAGTAAGCGGGCGGGTTATAACCGTCTCGCTTTGTACGGGCATGTATGGCAATACTATTGGCACCGGCACTGACAACGGCATCAACAATTTCTTGACTGTTACTGTCATCATCAAAACCTAAACGAATTTTAGCGCTTACTTGATGCTCGCTTGGCACGGCATCACGGACTGCTTTAATGATTTCATACATGTGTTCAGGATCTTTTAGTAGTACGGCGCCGCCTTTACTGCGATTGACTGTTTTAGCAGGGCAACCAAAATTAAGATCAACGCCGTGAGAGCCAAGCTCTATTACCTTGATTGCGTTTTCAGCCAATGCGTGTGCAACTTGGCCAAGTAATTGGATACGCACAGGAGTGCCTGAACGAGTGAAACCGTTATTATTTAGCTCTGGGCAATAGCGATGAAATACTTTATCAGGCAGGCAGGCATCAATAACACGAACAAATTCAGTGACGCATAAATCAAAACCGCCAATTTCGGTGAGTAGTTGACGCATTTTAAAATCGACAACCCCTTCCATAGGCGCTAAAACTAATTTCATGATAGGGGCACTTTGACTTTACATAAGGAGGCGTATTTTACCTGTAACATTGATAAATGCCAATTTTACTCCCATAGTTAACTCCAGTTTTGTACTCCTTTGTAGCGTTATCATCAATAATAAATAAAAATATGTGATTAAATGAAATATTATTTTTGTAGCAAGGTCTACTTAGTACAACCTTTGTATGTTTAGAGAGAGTCATAAAATGAATACACTTAAAAAAAATTCAATCGCGTTAACATTAGGCGCGGTAGTAGTAGGTAGCACAAGTTTTATTTCTGCAGATGTTCAAGCGAATCCGTTTGAATTTCAACAAATGGTAACGGGCTACCAAGTCGACGCGACAGAAGGAAAATGTGGCGAAGGTAAATGCGGTGGAGATGCTAAAACTAAAGACGACAAAGCTAAAAAAGAAGGTAAGTGCGGCGAAGGCAAATGTGGTGGCGATGCCAAACACGACAAAGCTAAAAAAGAAGGCAAGTGCGGCGAAGGCAAATGCGGTGGCGATGCTAAACATGACAAAGCTAAAAAAGAAGGCAAGTGCGGCGAAGGCAAATGCGGTGGCGATGCTAAACATGACAAAGCTAAAAAAGAAGGAAAGTGCGGCGAAGGCAAATGCGGCGGCGATGCTAAACACGATAAAGCAAAAAAAGAAGGTAAGTGCGGCGAAGGAAAATGTGGCGGCGACGCTAAACACGATAAAGCTAACAAAGAAGGTAAGTGCGGCGGCGATGCTAAAGCTAAAAAAGAAGGCAAATGCGGTAGCCATTAATTAGATAAGTTAAGTAACCTGCACTTTAGCTAAGTAGTATGTTTATAAAAGGGCCGCATTGTGGCCCTTTTAAATGAAGGAGTTGATATGACTGTATCTAGTAACAGTGAATTTGGCATGGTAGGGCTTGGGCTGCGTAGAGAAATGCTCGATGAATTGCTGATGCAGATACCAAAGCAAATTGATTTTATGGAAGTGGCGCCTGAGAACTGGTTAAAACTCGGTGGTCGCTTTGCTAAGCAGTTTAAGTCACTGACCGATACAAATAATTTTGTTTGTCATGGCTTGTCATTATCCATCGGCTCTCCTGAACCGTTAGATATTGAATTTGTTAAAGCATTAAAAGTCTTTTTCAAAGCACATAATGTTAAGCTTTTTAGTGAGCACCTTAGTTATTGTTCCGGCAGCGGCCACATGTATGATCTGATGCCGATCCCATTTACTGAAGCTGCGATTGCCCATGTTGTTGGGCGGATAAAACAGGTGCAAGATATTCTCGAGCAGCAAATAGCTATCGAAAATGTGTCTTATTATGCCGCACCTGGTCAGCAAATGAGCGAGTTAGAATTTACCACTGAAATATTACAGCAAGCTGATTGTAAGTTATTACTCGATGTAAATAATATTTATGTGAATTCGATAAATCATGGTTATGATGCAGAACATTTTCTAGCTAGCTTGCCATCGCAACGTATAGCGTATGGTCATGTCGCAGGGCATTTCAATGAGGCGGATGATTTACTTATTGATACTCACGGCGCTGACGTGATTGACCCTGTTTGGCAATTACTTGATCGTGCTTATCAACATCATGGAGTGTTTGCGACTTTATTGGAACGTGATTTTAATATTCCAGCTATCGCTGAGCTTACCAAAGAGCTGGATATAATTCATCAACTACAAGCCAAGCACGCAATAATACAGCGTAAAGAAAGTGCCTGATATGAATTTTATTGAAACCCAACAAGCGTTTATGGCGCATATTCGAGCGCCAGATACACAACCAAAGCCCGATGACATTGAAGAGCGTCGTATGGCGATCTACCGTGATTTATTTTTCAATAATATCAATGGCTTTATTTCCTCAGCATTTCCGGTTCTGAAAACACTCTACAGCGATAACAATTGGTTAAGATTAGTTCGCCAATTTTTTGCTGAACACGATTGTCAATCACCTTATTTTTTGGATATTGCTAGTGAGTTTATTGCGTATTTAAGTAGTGATTACCAATTGCAAGAAATTGATCCCCCCTTTATGCTTGAACTTGCTCATTATGAATGGATTGAGCTTGATGTCTCGGTTGCGCATGCGGATCCAACTGATTGCATCATTAATGCACCGCTGAGTAATGTGCCTCTTTATATGAGTAGTTGCGCGCGAAATTTAAGTTATCAGTTTGCTGTACAGCATATCAGTGTTGATTTTCAACCACAGCAGCCTAGTGAACAGCCTCATTATTTTGTGGTGTATCGCGATACCGATGACGAAGTACAATTTCTTGCTACCAATGCAATGACCGCATTATTACTGGCAATTATAGACACAACACCGAGTATCAAATTAGCTTCGTTGGTGGAGCAAGTTGCTTTACAAGCGCCGCAATTTACTACAGAACAGCTTGTTCAAGGTGCTACAGTAACATTACATGCAATGGCGGAACGTGGCGTTATCGTGACAAAAAATCACCCTTAAAGTCTTTATTGATTATTTTACATCGTCTATTATGTGCGCCTTAATTCGTCGCGCTTAATAAAAGGTAGTACCTATGTCAGAAGATAAAGATTTTAAAGATCCGTTTAATGCAATGTATTTTCTTGCGTTCTTAGCTGTGTTTGCAGGAATCGGCTGTTTAAATGCAATCCTAGGCTGGATCACCACAGTCTCTTAATTTAGCACTGCTAAATTATAATAAGGCTGTATATAATACAGTCTTATTACTTAATTATTTAACTTCTTACCGACAACTCATTTTTGTGATGTTATAATTGTCTGCTTTGTAATATTACAGATAAAACAGTTTAAATTATGACTCAAGTAACTCCATCTATCATTAAAGATAGCATAACTACTATTGCAGATTACCCTAAAGCAGGCATTATGTTCCGTGATGTAACTACGCTAATGGCTAATCCCGCTGCATTTCAAGCAACAATTAATGCATTTATTTCAGCTTATAAAGATCAAGGTTTTACCAAGATTATAGGTACTGAATCACGTGGTTTTATCTTCGGTGCGCCGCTTTCATATGCATTAGGTATTCCTTTTATTCCAGTGCGTAAACCGGGCAAACTGCCACGTGCAGTGATCTCTCAAGATTACCAGCTAGAATATGGTGAAGATGTATTAGAGCTGCATATAGATGCCATTGTCCCAGGTGACAAAGTGCTTTTAGTCGATGACTTATTAGCAACCGGCGGTACCATTGAAGCGACCGCTAAATTAGTCAATAAGCTGGGTGGTCATGCGACAGATGCAGCATTTGTAGTCTCTTTACCAGAACTTGGTGGCGAGCAACGCATTGCAAAAATGGGGATTAAAATCCTAAAATTGGTTGAATTCGAAGGCGAATAATTAATGAGTTATCAAGTCCTAGCGAGAAAATGGCGTCCACAGACCTTTCATGAATTGGTCGGTCAGTCCCATGTGAAACAAGCGCTTATTAATGCTTTAACACAAAACAGACTGCATCACGCTTATTTGTTCACTGGGACTCGCGGGGTGGGTAAAACCACCATCGCACGTATTTTTGCAAAAAGCTTAAATTGTGATGAAGGCATTTCGGCGCAACCGTGTGGCAAGTGTAGCAGCTGTATAGATATCGAAACTGGTCGTTATATTGACTTACTTGAAATAGATGCAGCATCGCGCACTAAAGTTGAAGATACCCGTGAGATATTGGATAACGTGCAGTACGCGCCAACTCGCGGTCGCTACAAAGTGTACCTGATCGATGAAGTACACATGCTTTCAAAGCATAGTTTCAATGCATTATTAAAAACCTTGGAAGAGCCGCCTGAGCACGTTAAGTTTTTATTAGCGACGACGGATCCACAGAAACTGCCTATCACCATTTTATCGCGTTGTTTGCAGTTTAATCTTAATGCGTTATCGCAACCTGAAATACTCCAACAACTTGAATATGTGTTAGGCGAAGAAAAATTAAGTTTTGAAACTCAAGCCCTGCAAATTATCGCCAAAGCGGCTGATGGCAGTATGCGTGATGCATTGAGTTTAACTGATCAAGCGATTGCTCAAACGAATGGTGATATTAAGCATCAAGCGGTGCAAGCAATGCTAGGGTTGATGGACAACCATTATAGCCAGCACTTGCTGGTTGCATTATTAGCCCAAGACGGCCATGCATTGATGGCGCAAATCGAGCAAGTTGCCAACCAAAACCCAAATTATATTGCTTTGTTAGATGATCTAATTGGCCTTACACATTTAGCACAATTAACCCAATTAGTGCCCGATGCCGCCAAGTTAGATGAATATAATCGCGAGTTTATTAATGAAGTAGCAAAGAGCTGCGATTCACAACAAATCCAAATTTATTATCAATTACTGCTTAATGGCAAAAAAGACTTACAATGGGCGCCAGAGCCTCGTTTAGGTTTTGAAATGGTTATGCTGCGCTTACTGGCATTTCAACCAGTTGATAGCCAAATGCTTGCAAGTACTGCGGCGCAGGCTCCAGCGGCCGATAACAACCGGTCTCGCTCAGCAGCATTGAGAGATATTCTCAATAAAAATAAGCCTGCAACACCACAGCCTGTTGATAACCAAGTATCATTGCCTCAAGCTGCACCGCTACAAACGACCGTGAGTGCGCCTGAACAAGCCGTTGCAACAACTGAACACTCTGTAACCAGTGAGCAAATTGCACCTGTCGATACGCAGCCAACTGTTACCACAGCACCACATACAAATTCGGGAATTATGCACGAAGCCGCGCATGGTAATGAGCATGATTCAGATGCTGAGCTTGAGCAACAATTAGTATCCCAATATGATGAGGTAATGAATAACGCATTGGAGCAGGGCTTTCATAGTGGCTTTGAGCATGCGCCAGAACAATCTTTACCTGAGCATCAATATAGCGCAGAGCAAACCGCTCCAGCACAAAATAACAGCTCATTCTCTGACTATTCAGATACCACAGATATTAGCCAAAAAGAAGCACAAGCGCAGTCCGCAATTGCACGTATTTTACGAGATAGAAATATTTCTGGTGCAGGTACGCTCTCTGGTGGTAAAACATCTGTGGCGCCATCAACGAATAAACCAGCTGCGGTTGAGCGCGGTACTGCGGTAAAAAAGTCACAGCCCCAGATAACGGGGGCAAGTAGTCAGCCTGAGACTGATGGTTACACGCCGAATATCGCCCCAAATAAGCGTGTGAAACCTGACTTTAAAGAAAAACATCAGACTATTACTGAGAATTTAGCACCGGAATTGCTAGAGCAAATTAATCCACAAAAAGTAGTTGCTGCACCTGATCCTGAAATAAATATTCAAATACCGGATGATTTTCAAAGCCCGATCAGCGATATTCGTTTTGCACATCAACAAGATGAGTGGGCATACTTAATTAAGCGGATGGGACTTGGCGGGCGGATGCGTCAATTTGCTTTGCATTCAATTTATTCAAAGCAACAACAACAGCTGCACTTAGAAGTGGATGAATCGCAAAAACATCTCGATACCCCTATGTTAAGACAAAAGCTTAGTGCGGCGCTGGCCAGTATTTACGGGTATAATGTTGAGCTGACAATCAATTTTGCCCCTGGGGTGATAGATTCGCCTTACTTAATTCAGCAAAAGATTGATGCAGGGCGCCATCAGCAAGCAATTGATGTGATCAACGGTGATGAAAATATCGTACAGTTACAGCAGCTATTTTCTGCAATTATCGATGAAAACAGTATTCAGGCATTGTAATTCACTGCAATAGCCCTTATCTTCATGGCAATTAGAAATAGAAAGAGAGAAAGTTATGTTTAAAGGTGGAATGGGTAACATGATGAAGCAAGCGCAGCAAATGCAAGAGCGCATGCAAAAAGCCCAAGACGAAATTGCTAGCTTAGAAGTGGTTGGTGAAGCAGGTGCTGGTTTAGTTAAAGTAACTATGCTTGGAAACCATAATGTTCGACGTGTTGAACTTGATGAAAGTTTAATGGAAGACGAAAAAGATCTTATTGAAGACTTACTTGCCGCTGCGTGTAATGACGCAGTTCGCCGTGTAGCAGAAGAAACACAAGAGCGCATGGGTAAAGTAACTGGCGGTATGCAATTACCACCAGGTATGAAAATGCCATTTTAAGATAAAATATGCAGCTTTCAGAGAGTTTAAACCAGCTAATTGAAGCATTGCGCTGTCAGCCGGGCATAGGCCCAAAGTCAGCGCAGCGCATCGCGTTCCATTTGCTTGAGCGTGACCGTAAGGGGGGCACTCAGCTTGGTAATGCACTTACCAAAGCGATGACTGCTATTGGACACTGTCAATCGTGTCGTACTTTTGCAGAGCAGCCGCAGTGTGAAATCTGTTTAAGCCCCAAACGTCAAGATAGCGGAATTTTATGTGTGGTTGAATCACCTACCGATGTGTTGGCGATTGAACAAACTGGCCAGTATAAAGGTTTGTACTTTGTATTGATGGGACATTTATCACCTATCGATGGTATTGGTCCAAATGAAATTGGCCTTGATATTCTTGAAAGTAAGTTGCAACAAGGTGGGATAAACGAGGTTATATTAGCGACCAACCCTACAGTTGAAGGGGAAACTACAGCGCATTATATTGCCCAGCTTTGTCACCGTTATAAAGTTGATGCATCGCGGATAGCCCATGGTATTCCGGTCGGTGGCGAACTTGATTTGCTCGATGGCATGACATTAATGCATGCATTTAGTGGCCGACGAGTGGTTAGTCAAAATTAGCTTTGCAGTTAAGTAAATAAATTCTTTGAAAGCGAAAAGCCTGCATTTGCAGGCTTTTTTATAGTCGCTCTAAAATAAAGCGACTCAGCTAAGCGCTAACCATACTCCAACGCCAACCATCAAACTGCCAGCGATGCGGTTCATCCACTTGATATTGTCACCTTGGTTTAAAAACAGCCGTAAACTTTTACCGCCAGTGGCATAGAGCATCATGCAAGTGAACTCGCTGAGCATAATGATGGCGACTAACATACTCAATTGTGGCGCAATCGCGTAGTCAATATTTATAAACGGCGGTAGCAGGGAAATCATAAACGCCCAGCCTTTAGGGTTGGCAATCGCGGTGATAAACCCTTGTGAGAATAGCGCTTGGCGAGATACTTTTAATTTACTGTCTGCGCCTAATTTGATGGTTGCTTTTGCTCGCCACATTGCAACCCCAATATAGACTAAATAACCTGCACCGAGCCATTTTAATACGCTAAAAAGTGTCGGGTAGTTGAGCATGATACTTGCCACCCCTGCGACTGCTGCAACAGCCACAATAGCAACGCCAAGTAATTCGCCAATCATCATCCACATAGTTCTGCGCACGCCAATACTCATTCCTAAGGTCATGGCTAAAGTCATACACATCCCAGGTGTAATAGAGACAAAAAAGAAGGTGGGTATAAATACCCCCAGGACTGCGAAGTCGAGCATGTAAGCATCCGTTAGTTGCTGTAATAGAATGCGCAATGGTAATTGTTTTTGAAAGGGTTAGAAACCAATTTGGGATGGTTAAGCACAATTAAGAGATTGTTAGCACTGGCGATAAAGCATAAACTGATTACTAATACGCAAGCTAATTTAGATCTTTGAGGAGCATGTAGCAGGAAGCTTCTATGCACTGATCACAAGCACTTATTTGTAAGTGGGTTTTAACAAATATATTTTTGCTTTGTTGGGTGCTTTGAATTAGGATCAAAACAGTTTAAAACCAAGAACTAATGCCCTGTGTCTAGATTATTTATTGCTATTATCATCATTTTCCTAAGTTTTACTGCGACTGCGGTTGAAGTTACTGATCTATATCAGGACGTATTAAAAGTATCTGACAAATCTCGCGATGCTCGACTCAGCGCCAGCCGAGAGGCGTTGCTCAATGTACTGGTTAAGGTTAGTGGCGATCCGAATGCGGATCAAAATCCAATCGCTCAGCAACGTAGTAAAGATATATCAGATTACATGCTCAAATTTGAATACGACGAAAAAGCCAATGGTCAACTTAATCTCGTGGTTAAATTTGAAGCAAATAAAATTAATGCACTCGTCAAAGAGCTTAATTTACCATTGTGGGGTACGCGTCGCCCGCTGGTGGCTATTTGGCTTGCCATTGAAGATAACTGGCGTCGTGAACTTGTTACCCAAGAAAGTTATCCGCAGCTAGAGCAACTAATTTATAGCACCGCAGCGCGACGTGGCTTGCCAGTCGTGGTACCGTTACTTGATTTACAAGACCGTGCATTAGTGGGAATACCTGAGGTGTGGGGTAATTTCTCCTCGCCAGTCGAACAGGCATCAAGCCGTTATATTGCAGAACGCAGTATTACCGCGCGTTTATACAAACAACCTGACAGCGAGATTTGGTTGTTGGATTGGCGCTTTACTAATGATGAGCTGTTTGAAGCAAATAGAGTAAGCGGTGATAAACAACAAGCCATAGCCTTAATGATCGACAGCTTAGCAGCTGGCTTGGCCAATGAATATGCGGTTGATCCAAATTCTACAACGCAGCTTGCCCAAGCGGTATTTAAATTAAAAGGCACCACTAACTTTGTCGATATTGAGTTGGCTAAACGTCAGCTTCAGAGCTTAAGCGTAGTTACCCAAGTGACAATTCGTTCTCGTACTGCTGATGTAGTTAGTTTTGCGATCAATCACACTGGTAGTATGCATGATTTACAAAAAGCCTTAGAGCTCGACCGTGCTTTTCAACCATTTGTTGATCCTCGTGCATTTTATCCCGTAGTAGCGCAAGACGATTTAGAATATCAATGGGTTGGTTTGTAATGCAGACAATTGAGCCGGTGCAAATGGCATTACCGGTAACGTTGCCGGATGATGAAACCTTTGCATCTTATTTTGGTGGTGAAAATTCACTGGAAGTGAGTCATTTAAAAAATGCTTTTAAAAGTTTAGCAACCACTTTTCAATATACATATTTATGTGGTTTAGGAGATTCGGGTAAATCACATTTACTGTATGCAACCTGTATTCATGCCCAAGAGCATGGCTTATCGACTATGCTGCTATCAATGCGCGAAGTGATTGATTTTGGCCCTATGGTGCTCGATGGCTTAGACGCGCTTGATGTGTTGTGTATTGATGATGTGCACTTAGTAGCTGGTAACGATGCGTGGGAAAAAGCGTTGTTTAATTTTTTTAACCGTTTTAACGAACCGGGTAAATGCTTAGTAGTGACAGCGGATCTGTTACCAGACATGCTTAACATTAACTTGCCGGATCTTGAGTCACGATTAAAATGGGGTACGACATTTCAAATCCGTTCTATGAGTGATGATGATAAAGCCGAAGCCTTAGTAAAGCGCGCCAATATGCGCGGTTTAGAGCTCAGTGATGAATGTGCGCGCTTTTTATTAACGCGTTTGAGTCGTGATATGCGAGCGTTACTTGATGTGCTTGATAAACTTGACCATGCCTCGATGGCTGCACAACGTAAATTGACAATTCCTTTCATAAAATCCACTCTAAAACTCTAGGGTCTGTTGGCCTTTGCGGATTAATATTTGTTCAAACTAGGGGCAATTTAATCGCGGCGCGAGGTTTGTAACCTAGTGGGCTAAGTAAAAGCCGAGCAAAGCTTCCGCGTCCTGCTCACGCCCCTTACTTACATCCATGTCATAGGTAAGATCTTAAGAAATTGAGTTGAAGCTCAATTCATGATCAAATGGTTGTTACCACACAAACCACAGAAT